>NZ_JAHLYO010000034.1:0-188689 GCF_025128015.1 Synechococcus sp. CS-1333 | reverse complement strand
CTACCTGATCCTTCTTGTTACCGGTGATGTTGCCAGTGGCCTCCTGAACTTTGCCTTCGATGTTCTTGGCGGTGGCTTTCATGTCTTTTCCCATACCCATGACTGACTCCTTTGTGGATGTTCACATCCATGTGATATGGACGTGTTCTTTAAGTCTGCTCAGGAACACGAGCATTGATTCACCAATGATCTTTTGCCTTCCTTAAGTTCTCCTGCATTAAATCTGCAGGATCGCTGTTTCTACTCAGCCATCTTCTGATCTGGGCGAATTGATGCGTATCAACAGCAGATCTGCTTCATTTCTATGGATCCGTGCAGGGCGGCGGCAACCTGTTGATGGGCAAGGCCTACACCGCGCTGCTCGACCTCAGTCCTGGTGATGAGTTCGAGATCACGCTGGGGCGTAATCAGATCCGAATGATCCCTGTTGGAGCATAGGAAGTACACCTACGTTCTCAACTAATCGCCACCCCCGATCCAGTCAGGGATTGTCAGCGTCTCGTCTCGGAACACCTTCAGTGCCGAAACGTCGAAGAGGCATCCTCAGTCCGAGGCAGGGGGTCCTTGAGCCCCACAAGCCAGCCGACAGCCCGATCGATGTCGTTAAGGAGGGCTTCTGCCATGTCGCGGCTGAAGCCAGCACGCACCACGAAGCGCAGCACCGCCCGGTCTTCGCAGTTGGCTGGCATGGTGTATGCCGGCACCTGCCAACCCCGTTCGCGCAACTTGTCGGAGAGGTGGAAGACGGTCCAGTTGGTCACCGCCGGATCCACCTCCACGGCGAAGACAGGCAGCTGACCAAGGGGATGGCTGACCAGACGGAGGGGTTCCAGGTCGCGAATGCCATCGGCCAGATGGCAGGCGATTGCCTCCAGGATGGCCATGCGATGGGCGTAGCCGGCACGGCCCAGGTGCAGAAAGTTGAAATACTGTCCCACGATCTGAGCTCCGGGGCGGGAGAAGTTCATGCCGATCGTGGGCATCTGGCCGCCGAGGTAGTTGACGTTGAAACGCAGTTCCTCGGGCAGCAGGTCGTCGTGGCGCCAGAGCACCCAGCCCACCCCAGGCAGAACACCGCCGTATTTGTGGCCGCTGCTGTTGATCGAAACCACCCGCGGCAACCGGAAATCCCAGAGCAGATCAGGGGAATTGAAAGGAGCCACAAAGCCTCCTGATGCAGCATCCACATGGATGGGGATGTTGAGACCCGAGCGATCCTGCAGGTCGTCCAGCTGTAACTGCAGGGCTTCGATCGGTTCGTAGCTGCCATCAAAGGTGCTGCCAAGGATTCCCACCACCCCGATGGTGTTGTCATCACAGCTGGCCACCGCTTCCTCGGCGCCCAGTTGGAAACGTTCCGATGTGATCGGCACCAGCCGGGGCTCCACGTCGAAGTAGGCGCAGAACTTGTCCCAGCAGATCTGGGTGTTGGTGCCCATCACCAGATTGGGGCGACTGGTGTCGAGTCCAGCCGCCAGCCGACGCTGCCGCCAGTGCCACTTCATCACCAGCCCGCCCAGCATGCAGCCCTCACTGGAGCCCGTGGTTGAGGTTCCCACAGCACGTTCTGGGTCCGGGGCATTCCAGAGGTCCGCCAGGATCCGCAGACAGCGCACCTCCAACTCAGCGGTCTGCGGGTATTCATCCTTGTCGATGATGTTCTTGTCGACGCATTCCTCCATCAGACGGCGGGCGCACGGATCCATCCAGGTGCCGACGAACGTGGCCAGGTTGAGACGGGCGTTGCCATCGAGCATCAGGTGGTCGTGAATCAACTCGTAGGCGTTCTCAGCGTCGAGGCCGTGCTCAGCCAGCACATCGCGGGGGATCTCCGCTGGCAGGTTGGCCGCTTTCAGCCTGGCGCTCAACCCAGCGTCGATCCCAAGGTTGGTGGAACGGTGCTTCTGAACTGTCGAGTTTTTCATCATTGGGTGGGGCTGGGTTATAGATGTTCCATTCAAGAGGCATCGTCTAGGCCAAGGGTGTGGTGCGTCACTTGTCGAGGCGTTTCCCTTTCGCACGTGATCACCGGTAGAGTCGTCTCTCTACAGGCTCGGTGGAGCCTTTGACGCTGCCAGGCTTCCACCAAGATGCAAACCCTTCAGAATCCGCCTTGGGCCCGGTGCTTGGGCCCAAGATCCCTATGGACGTCCACTACCGGCTTCATGGCTTTATCCGTCCCGAGCCCCCCGCTTGGGGACAGGGGCTGCGGCTCGGCATCTGGCAGGGCACCGGAGCAGCGGCCACCCCGGAAGCGGTGGTGGAAAACTTGGAGCGACTCGAGGCCGTGTGCGCCATCGCCGTTGAGCGCCAGGTGCAGCTTCTGGCTTTCCCCGAGCTTTACCTCAGTGGTTACATCGTCACCCCGGAGCTGGCCCGTCCTCTGGCCGAATCTGTGGATGGTTCCAGCTTGCAGCGGGTGGCCGCCGCCGCCCGCCGCCACAACCTGGCGGTGGCCTGCCCCTATCCAGAACGTGCCCAGGTGGCCGGAGAGGAGCGCTTCTACGACGCGATTGCCCTCTTTGGACCCGATGGCACTCTGCTGCGCAACTACCGCAAAACCCATCTGTGGGGTCCGGACGAGAAGCTCTGCTGGAGCCCCGGTTACCAGTACGTCGAGGAGGGTCCTGCGTTCACGGTTCAGGTCGTCAATGGCGTTCCAGTTGGCCTGCTCAATTGCTACGAAGCCGAGTTTCCTGAACTCACCCGTTGCCTCGCTCTGCTGGGCGCGAAGCTCGTGCTGATCCCGACCGCCGCGGATGCCTGGGCAATGCTCAGCAACGGCCAGCGCACCGATCGCACCTATCCAGACGTCTCACGCACCCTGATCCCAGCCCATGCCTTTCAGAACGCCTGTTTCGTCGCCTATGCCAACCGCTGCGGCGATGAAACGGTGAACGGAACGGTGATGGCTGCTTATCTGGGCAACAGCATCATCTGCGGCCCCTATGGAGATGTGCTGGTAGCTGCCAGGCCAGAGCCCACCCTCCTGCTCGCCGACTGTATTCCCAACGAGTACGGCCCGACACATCCAGCCGGCACCAAATACCACGAAGACCTGCGTCCGGAGCTTTACGGCTGACATTCGTCTTACAGATTTGAAACCTGTCAGTAAACTTTGTGGTTTGCTCCGTAGGGCAAGACACTAGGAACGAGTTCCAGTCATCTGGCTACATAGTCAGCACCGGTAACTACAGCAGATTGCTCAGGCAAAGCCCATCCAGGAGAGTGCATCAAACTCGGCTCAGTCGCGGGTTTCGGAGCGGCCTGTTCCTTCCCCAAGCGAGCGGGGGGGCAAACAAAGAACACTCGCAGCCGAAGCGCACCACGGCCGGCGGCTGCGGCATGGGCGTTGAGGTTTGTGTCATTGGCACTCCGGTGATGGCGGACGGCTCAGGTTGGAGAAGGGCCCAACGACGGAAGCTGATGTCCTGGCTCGAGCCCACCAATCTGCTGCTGCTGGCCTGTGCCCTCCTCTACGGCCTGATGGGGGAATGGATCGACGGCGCGATCCTGCTGGCATTCGTGCTGGGCATCAGCCTGCTCGACGCCGTCCAGCAGCAACGCAGCAGCCACGCCCTGGCGGAACTGGCCCGCCTGTCGGCACCCCGCGCTCATGTGCGCCGCGATGGCCAGGACCTGGAGCTCGCCACCGATCAGGTGCGCCTTGGCGATCTGCTGCGCCTGGAGGAGGGGGATCGAGTGGCGGCCGATGCCGCGATCACCGAGGCGGTGGGGCTGTGGCTGGATGAGTCCCTGTTGACGGGTGAGTCTCTGCCGGTGGCTCGCACGGTCCCTGGCGAACGGGTGCTGGCGGGGACGCTGGTAGCGGGAGGACGGGGCTGGGCCACTGTGGTGGCGGTGGCCGAAGCCACGGAGCTGGGCCGACTCGGCAAGAGCCTGGCCACGGTCAAGCCGCCTCTCACCCGGCTGCAGCGCCAGACCCGGCAGCTGACCACCCGGCTCTCGCTGGCGGCCCTGGCCCTCTGTGCCGCCCTGGCCGTGGTCCAGGGAGCGTCGAGCGGCGACTGGCCCCGGGCCCTGCTGGCCGCCCTGGCCCTGGCCCTGGCGGTGCTGCCGAATGAGATTCCCGTGGTGCTGGCCCTGTTTCTGGCCCTCGGCGCCCTGCGCCTGGCACGGATCGGCGTGCTGGCCCGCTGGCCGGCGGCGGTGGAGAGCCTCGGCAGCGCCACGGTGCTCGCCGTCGACAAGACCGGCACCCTCACCGAGAACCGCATGGGGGTGCAGCAGCTACTCACCTGGCCGGATCTGAAGGACTGGCAGGCCGGCACGCCCCTGGAGGACCCCTTCCACCAGCTGATGGAGCTGGCGGTGCTGGCCAGCCGTGGCGATCCGGTGGATGCCATGGAACAGGCGATTCAGCGCCTGGCCGCCGACCAGCTCGACAACACCGAGCACCTGCATCCCGACTGGCCCCTGGAACGGGAGTATCCGTTGCAGAGCGATCTGCTGGTGTTCTCCCGCCTCTGGCGGGACGGCGACGGGCACCTGCAGCTGGCGGCCAAGGGGGCACCCGAGGCGATCGCCGATCTCTGCCACCTGGATGGCGAGCGGAGCGCCGCCCTGCTGGCGGCCGCCGATGGACTCGCCGCCCGGGGACTGCGGGTGCTGGCGGTGGCCCGCGGGCTCGATGGCGTGCCGGTGCACGAGGGGCAAGCCTCCAGCAGCGGTGCTGGCCTGCCCGAGGACGTGCACGACTACCCGTTCGAACCGGTGGGGTTCCTGGCCCTGGCGGATCCATTGCGGCCAGATGTGCCGGCGGCGATCGCCACGGCCCAGGCGGCTGGCGTGCGGGTGGTGATGATCACGGGGGACAGCCCTGTGACGGCCCGCTCGATCGCCGATCAGGCGGGTTTGCCGCCGGGACCGGTGCTCTCCGGCCACGAGCTGGAAGCGCTCTCCCCGCAGGCGCTGGCGGCCGGGATCGGCGCGGTGTCGGTGTTCGCCAGGGTGATGCCCCAGCAGAAGCTGCAACTGGTGCGCGCCCTGCAGGCCGCCGGTGAGGTGGTGGCAATGACCGGCGATGGCGTCAATGACGCCCCGGCCCTCAAGGCCGCCGACATCGGCGTGGCGATGGGCAAGCGCGGCAGCGCCGTGGCGCGGGAATCCGCCGATCTGGTGCTGCTCAAAGACGCCTTCAGCGATCTGGTGCAGGCCCTGGAACTGGGCCGGCGCGTTGATGCCAACCTGCACCGGGCGCTGGGCTATACGCTGGCGATCCACCTGCCGATCGCGGCCCTCAGCCTGTTGCCGCTGCTGCTGCCGGGCCAGGCCCTGATCCTGCTGCCGGTGCACATCGCCCTGCTGCATCTGGTGATCGATCCGGCCTGCACGGTGGTGTTTGAGGCGCTGCCGGCCTCACCGGGCCTGATGCGGCAGCCACCCCGGCCGCCGGAGGCGCCCCTGTTCGGCCCCGACACCTGGCGCCATTCCCTCAGCCAGGGGGCCGTGGTGATGGTGGCCGCCCTGGTGCTGGCCTTCTGGCCCGACACGGACACCGAATCACGCCGCAGCCTGGTGTTCTCGCTGCTGCTGCTCGCCGGCGGCGGGCTCGTGTGGCTGAACGGGGATCCCCACAGCCGCATCACCGCCGCCGGTACCGGCATCGGCCTGGGCTTGTGGCTGCTGCTGATGGCCTTCCCCGCCCTCCAGCGGGTCCTGCAGCTGGCGCCCCTGACGCCCGTCCTTGTGGTCACGTTGCTGCTCCTCACCGCGGTGACCCTGCTGGTGGCCGGCCTGCTGGACCGTTTCCGGCTCCGGCGGCGCCCCTGAACCCAGCAGGCTGGCGGCATAGCTGAGGGTCTCGCCGGAGTCGCCGCCGGCCAGTTCCGGTTGGCGCTCGTGAATGTCCCGCAAGTGGGACACCCGCGTTTGGGTGAGGCCCGCCCCGACGCACCTGCTGACCCGGAAGTGGTGCTGGGCTGTTGGGACGCAGTACAAACCTGTCGGCCTCACGCCCCTTCGCCTACTAAACAACCTGGTGGTACTACACATCAAGGCCGTGTGGAGGCCTCGCAGGGGTCAGCTCAGGCTGATTAATCGCCGGTGCTATCCCTGAAATCCTGTGACGCAGTACCGGGGAGCAGTACCGGGGAAGGGGTCCTTGCAATCCTAAGCCTAGAGCCGGCGCCTAAACTAGGAGCACTGTCCAACTGGGAATGGTCGATGTGGACACTTGCTATTCCGATTTGGGAGTTCGTGCTTCGCGGAGCAGTCGTTTACATCTTTCTGCTCGTTCTGCTGCGAATAACGGGCAAAAGACAGATCGGTCAACTCGCCACGTTTGATCTTGTTCTCTTGCTCGTGCTCTCTAATGCCGTGCAGAACTCGATGAATGGTGGTGACAGCTCTCTAATCGGGGGACTCGTCTCTGCTTTGACGCTCGTGGGACTGAACTATCTTGTTGGCATCGCCACCAGTCGTAGCAAACGCATTGAGGCCTTCATTGAAGGGCACCCGGAAGTACTGGTACACAATGGGAGATTCTATCCCGACGTTTTGATGCATGCGCAACTCACCCGCCACGAACTTGACACCGCCATCAGGGCTGCCGGCTGCGATTCGATCAATGATGTGCACGTGGCTATTCTGGAGAACAACGGATCCATCACCGTCCTGCCAAAACACATCAGAGCTTGAGCTCAGGCCAACAGCACTAAAGCCGTCTGACCCGGACTGCCACGTCCATCGACAGCAGCCTCGAATCGCCGATGTACGAGCCAGCGATGGGCGGAACTGAGTGGGGTAAGCGGCCAACCGCCACCGAGATGTGGTTCTCACCAACGATTTCACCGCGTGTGGGATCGAATCCCTTCCAGCCGGCACCCGGGAGAAAAACTTCAGCCCAGGCATGGGTGCTGCCCGCATCAACCGCTGCATGCGTCGTGCAGCTGTAGCCACTCACAAAGCGAGCGGGAAATCCAAGCAGCTTCGCCGCTTCCATGAACAGGAAGGCAAGATCGCGGCAGGATCCAGAGGCTCTACTAAGGGTTTCCGCCGGGGTCTGCACACCAGGTTCTTCTCGCTGGCGATAGGAGATAAGCTCGTGGATGGCAAGATTCAGGCGCTGCAGCAAGGAGTAGCTCTCGATGGCCACGCCGGCCTGCCAGACCGTTGAAGTCCACTGCGCCAATGGTCCGGCCTGCGGAGCTGGCACTGTGAGTAGATAAGCATCGAGAACGGGGCGGTCTTCTGGGACATAGGTGAAGGGATAAGACACGGCATAGTCTTCCACCAGAAAGTCAAGAGGCTCTTGATCGTATTGCTGGATGATCAGACTGCTTTCGATCAGCAGCAGATCTGCAGGTGCTCTGAAACTTGCAATGGCAACAGAATTGTCTTCCACGTCGCGATGCCAGCGCAGGCATGCCGTTGGCTGGATCGTTATCCTTGAGGATTCAATTCTCAGGTTATGCCCCTCTCTCGGACGCAAACGAAGCTCATGGGAGCCGAGCTGAACAGCGCCAGAATAGTTGTAGGCAGTGCGATGGACAATCTGATAGCGATTCATCAAGGTAAGTAGATGCCCCTACTGCGAGTGGATCAGAACACTAAAGAGTTCAAAGGATACTGTGGCATGAAACGGAAGCCCGTCACGGTCGCTTCGAACTCCTTTTGCGTCATCGCTCGGGGGTTCCTCAGAATTCTCACTGTAACCTCGCCAATCTCTGTAGAAACGTAGTCTTCAAGTGCTGACGTCCGGACATCCCAAGACACAGCCATCCTGAAGTTTATGAAAGAAATTAGCGATCACAACAACATCATCCCCAGAACCACCCCTATCCCATCGGTGAACGGCCAGAGAGTCAGTGCACGGTCATCGTTGTAGACATAGACACCGCCCTGCCATTCCTCACTTAACCATCATCCAACCATGGCTCGAGATCGCTGGGGCTTGATTGGTCGTCACCTTCTCTACCAGAACTGGGATCATGACTCATGGCATTGCCAACGGAGTTCGTGACCCAACGTGCAAAGGGGTCCATGCTTTGACGACTCCCGCCTTTGTTCTGAGCTTATACTTGAACTGATCGCCCACCTTCGCACCATCAACAGCGACATACCAACAGCCCCGCTTCTCGGGATTCATCGGTTCGGCGATTCCATTCCAGCCGTTTAACGTTCCTATCACGGAGACCTACTCGGTAAGGGGAGCCCTGACGCGGAACGCCGCGCCATCCCCATACAGGATAGATTACAAGCCATGAAATACTGGCATCTCGCCCATGGCTGAAGCGGAACAGCTTCCTATCAAGCTAAGCCATTCCAGCTGGGTAGACTGCCGGAGTTAACACCCAAGTTCCTTAAGGAACTGATGGTTGAACCCCACCGGCCAAGATTCGCCAACAGGGTTATCCATCCTACTCTCGTAAATCAACTCCGCTTAAGGTGACGTGCCCCGCTCCTTCTTTTATCAGATCTGCAACAACGGCCCCCCGAAGCGGTTTGAGACGGCAGTATCTGCAGTTGAAGCAGCAGACGGGAATGGTTTTGCCTGGTTGCACTACAACGGGCCAACACGGACGGAACTCACTGGACTCGTTGAGCTGCTCGGGCTCCATTCCCTTTCGATTGAAGATTGCCTTGATGACAGTCAGATACCTAAGATTGATGACTTTACAGATAACACATTCATTCTCTTTAACATTTTTGAGTACGACAGAGGCGTGCTGGAAGTTGGCGAAGTCAATATGTTCATCGGTGACAAGTTCTTCGTTAGCATCAGTCACCTCAATTGCAAGCAGCGACCATATCTGAATGATATTCAACACATCATCGAAAAGAACATTGAAGCGGCTCGGCAGGGGCCATCCCACGTCATGCACTTAATACTTGACTACATCGTAGACCATAAGTTTGTTGCCATTGAGGCCATCGAAGATGAGTTGGATGATGTGGAAGGAGCACTCATCTCAGCTCCCGCGAGCTTTAATCCGACGGAATTGATAAAGTTCCGGCGCTATCTTCTGAGGCTGCGCAAGAGCCTGTTTCATGAGCGCGAGATCCTCAACAAGATCTGCCGAAAGGATTGTCGATTTATTTCGGAGCAATCAATCTATCATTATCGCGATATCTATGATCACCTTGTCCGATTCTACGAGCTGACCGAGTCATACCGGGACATCGTTACTAGCTTAATGGAAATGTATCTCTCATTACTAAACAACGAAATGGCAAGGGCAGCCAATGAGACGAATAAGACAGTCAGGCGACTGACACTGATCACTACAATCTTCATGCCGTTGACACTGCTTGCCGGGATTGGGGGGATGTCCGAATGGTCAATGATCACAGGCCCCGACAACTGGCGTGTGTCCTATCCAGCATTCATGCTCGCCATGGTTTTTCTGGGTTTAGCAAGTTACTACTTCCTCAGCAGGTTGGACAGGAAGCAAACAAGTTCAAAGCGAAACAGGCATCCTTGAATTGAGCGCATCCACCCCTCCTCCATCGCCCCTCACCCCATCTCCTAACCCAAGCATCAAGCGAAGCAAAACCTCCATGGGCTGGAGGCGATGGGTCCCTGGACTGTCTGCCATCCGCCAGTACAAGATCGCCTGGCTCCGCCATGACATCGGAGCCGGCCTGGCGGTGACGGCCGTGTTGGTACCGGTCGGCATTGCCTACGCGGTTGCTTCCGGGGTTCCGGCCGTCTGTGGCATGTATGCCACCATCTTCGGTTTGCTCGCCTATGCCCTGTTCGGCCCCAGCCGGATGCTGGTCCTCGGACCGGACTCTTCGCTTGTCGCCCTCATCCTCGGCATCGTGCTGCTGCTGTCTGCGGGTGATTCCCAGCGCGCCATGGCCCTGGCCGGGATGATGGCACTCGTCTCAGGCAGTCTGTGCGTTCTGGCGGGAACCGCTCGCCTGGGTTTCATCACCGAGTTGCTCACAAAGCCGATCCACTACGGCTACATGAACGGCATCGCTCTGACCGTGCTCGTCAGCCAGTTGCCAGCCTTGTTCGGTTTCACTGTTAAGGGCGACGGACTGCTCAACGAAGCGTGGGGATTTATGGCAGCCGTTCTGGCCGGCAGGACCAATGGGGCAGCGTTGGTCGTCGGAATCGGCACCTTGGTGATGATCGGGCTGCTGAGACGCAGCAGGCGCGTCCCGGGAGTTCTGCTGGCTGTCGTTGCCGCGACTGTCAGCGTTACGGTCCTCAATCTTGCGACCCGCTTTGACGTGGCGGTGCTCGGTCCACTTCCCAGAGGTCTGCCCGCTCTGGTTGTTCCCTCTATCCACACTGGCGACATCGTGCCGGTGTTGTTCGGAGGCTTCGCCATCGCCCTTGTGTCGTTCGCCGATACGAGCGTGCTTTCGAGAACCTATGCCTCGCGGATTGGGGACACGATCGCTGCCAATCAGGAGATGGTCGGATTGGGCGCGGCCAACCTGGTCGCAGGTCTGTTTCTGGGCCTCCCAATCAGCGCCAGCGCTACTCGTACTCCGGTTGCCGAGGCAGCAGGCGCCAAGACACAGTTGACCGGGGTCGTCGGTGCAATGACTGTCGCCGCGTTACTCCTGGCGGCGGCTGACCTTTTACGAAACCTGCCAGCAGCCGCGCTTGCAGGGGTAGTGATTGCTTCAGCGATCGCCTTGATCGAGGTGGCTGACCTTCGACGCATCTACCGCATCCAGCGCTGGGAGTTCTGGTTGTCGATGCTCTGCCTAGCCGGGGTCGCTTATCTTGGCGCCATTCCTGGGATCGGGCTGGCGATCGCCATTGCTGTCATCGAGTTTCACTGGGATGGGTGGCGTCCCCACTCACCGGTCCTGGGACGGGTCGATGGTGTCAATGGATATCACGACATCAGCCGTTATCCGGAGTCATGCCAGGTCCCGGGCCTGGTCCTGTTCCGGTGGGATGCACCCTTGTTTTTTTTTGCGAATGCTGAATTGTTCCGGGACCGTGTGATGACGGTGGTCGAGTCATCACAAACTTGTGTCAACTGGCTTGTCGTCGGGGCTGAGCCTGTCACCAGCATCGATGTCACCGCTGCGGACACTCTCGATGAACTGGATCACACCTTGGCAACGGCAGGAATCAGGCTCTGCATGTCCGAGATGAAAGACCCCGTCAAAGATAAACTCAAGCGCATCGGGCTGTTCTCACAATTTGGAGAAGAGCGGTTTTTTGCCACCGTTGGGGAGGCTGTCAGTTCTTATCTCAAAGCCCACGCCGTTGATTGGGTTGACTGGGAGGATGAAGCCAAAGGCCCCGCTGGGGCTGCTTCGGAGCTGTATCGTTGATCTTGAAGACCCAGCTCGCTCCGCCGCCACCTTCCAGGGCGCCTGGGCGGGCTCACAGATACCAGTCGTCTCCTGGAACGCAACGGTATCCAGTTCCAGAAAGGCCGTTCCCTGCCTTAGGTCCAGCGCACTTACGTCACGAAGCAGCTCTGTAAAGCCACTCTGAAGAAGGCCCATTGGCGTACTCGCTTCCACACTCCCCGTCGCGATCGCCAAGCGCATGTCCTAGTTGATGGCCTGCGACTCAAGCGCTATCAAGGCCGCGCTTGTGGCCATCTGGCAAACCTCACAAGTTGACTACCAATGCGATCTGCTGCTGCATGCACTGCCCGGAGCAGGACTTGCGGGTTGCGGAGTCTTCCGGGCAATCGGGTGACCCTGTGCCAGAACTTTTCGCATCCTGGCAATCATTATCAACATTGCTGGACGACCGAATGGCTGCCCGTGTACTCCCAGCCCATGGTTCTTCTCTCGGCGTATCGGCTGCTTCAACCTTGCATTCAGCCGTGCTGCGGGATCATCAGGTCGGGGCCCAAGGCCTCCGCGGGAAATGCTTCTGAGTCCATTGGCTTCCCAACCCGAAACTGATGACGAGCGCGTGATAGAATGTGCAATGGCCCCACATGATGGCACTCGGTCTTACCCGCTGGCAACGTCGGCGGGGAGCGTATAACGGGCTTCGATGGCTACGCGGACGGCTGCCCGGGTGTCATTCGGTCTCCCCTGTTGATTCACTTCGATCTGGACCAACTCTTCAGCAAGATCCTCGTCCTTAATCTGTGCCCGCACCCACTTCGAGAAATCGCCATTCCTCCGGTGGTATTCCCACGTTTCATCGTCCACACCATCGGCCAGTTGCAAGAAGACTTGCAGATTTGGGGCCTTCAGGTTCAGGCTGCCATTCGGGCCTCTGAAGTAAAAACTTCCCTCTGGGCCCAGATTCCCCTCAGCATACTTTCGCGAATGCCGTTTCCGTACGGTCCGCGGTTGTTTCGTGTGGATCACGATGGCTCCCGGATCGCCGCGTCGCCACACCATCGCGTCCCCCATCGGGAGTTCGTTGCCCTGAACCACTGGGCATAGCGGCTCATTTTCTCCCGTTGCCTTGCAGAACCCTGCCAACGTGTCGCCTGGCTTCCCGCCGATCAGTAGGATTGTGCCGACGTTTGCCATCGTCGCCGGTTCCACAGCGCCTGGGTGAACGGTGATGAACAGGGTACCGCGTTCAGGCAACAGCGGCGCAAGCGCGACACTCGAAGGACCGTGCGGGAGCAAGTGATGGGATTCGTCGATCACAAGCCAGTGTGGTCGACCTGTTCGTGCCTTCTCCTGGAGGATGTGTGGCAACAGTTCTGCGAAGAACGTCGGCCGATCGTTGAGAGGTACTCCTAAAAGATTGACGACGATCGACCGCCCCGGATCCTTAAGCGCATCAGTGACATCATTTGGCAGCGGTGCCTGGGATGGATTGCCGATGTGGTTTGCGCACTCGAAAGCCTCGTAATCTCCCTCGGGATCGATGACGAGCACCTGATAGCCTGCGTCTGATAACCCTTCCATGATGGACGTCGTGATTGTCGACTTCCCGCTGCCCGATGTACCGGCCACGAGCACTCCGTGGCCAGCCGGATCGAGCGACAACTCGGTTTTGTCGTCCGTTTCACCAATGAGAATGTGGTGACGAGAAAGTGCCTTCAGGTCGGATAGATCATTTGCGATGAGGTGATCGATGAGTTCTGCGACACCTGCTCCGCGAGCTTTACCAGTGACAAGATCGGCTGCCTCCTTGACAGCGGGCAAGGCGTTGGCAACCGCTGCGGAGCACTCGCAAAGCCGCATGAAGGCATGGTCGTTCTCGGCATCCCCAATACCTACGGCATTGTGCGGTGACAGGGCGAGCTCCGCGAGTGCCGCTGCAAGCCCCGTTGCCTTGTTCACGCCAGACGGCAACACCATCACCGAACCTTTGTTGAAGATCACCTGGAGTTCGAGTCCGTACTCGTGGATGATCTTCAACACTTCGATGTGGTTTGGTTCATGGGTGGCAATGATGACATGTCCGGTGGAAAGGGGCGATACCCTGCGCGCTCTCAGTTCGGCCACAAACTTTGGCAGAGGTGGCTCGGCCAGAATCCGGACTTCTTTTGACTGTGGATTGAAGAGAACCGCCCCATTCTCGACAACTACGAGATCGAACAGATCGAGATGTGGAAACCCCAGTTGTAGATCAGGGAGCTCTCGACCGGTAACAAGGAGGAGTCTGCGGCCTGACTTCTTTGCCCGTTCCAACGCTGCCAGGGTGGCTTCATCCACAACGCCATCGTGGGCAATCGTTCCGTCATAGTCGGTGGCAATTGCATGGAATCGCATGGGCCTCTTCGTAATGGAACTTATCAGCGAAGTTGCCTGCTCGGGCTGCCTGAACTGACCACCGATATTCACCTTAAGGCGGATTGACCCTCTAGGACCGCGAGTGGACTGGGCATATCTTCCTTCACCTGGGCCTTGGTGCTGCGGGTCTGCTGCTGCCCCCTGATCAAGGCTGTTTCCGATTGCGTTCTTGGAGGGGCGCCAAACGTGCTTGCATCAGCCTGTGCCGGTTGCTGCTCACACCCCATGAGATAAGCAAGGGGCTGCTGGGTGTTCGCCGACAATGTTCTGAACAGATCAAGGGTGGCAGAACCACTGATGGCAGCGCCACGAGTAGCGGGAGGCATCAGCGCTGGAGCAAGACGTCAACACCCGTTTCCAGCAGAGGCCCCCTCTACCAAGGCAGTTCACGCCTCTGTATCCAGACCACCTTGTCCACTGGGGAGCCTTGTTGGGCAAAGCAATGCGTCGTTACAGCGAGGTTGTCAAGTCGCAGGCATCTGCTTTATGAGCAAAAAGCTCCTAGCCAAAGCGTAAACAAGGACCAGTGGTGATGCATTCAGCAAGTGGATTTCTTGACAAAGAACAAAAGCTCAGAGCAACACAGACGAATCAGCATTGAATGCTAGGCCTTGGTTGTGACGTGGACATGAGGCACATCTACAGCAACCAACTACTCCATTCAGGCCCATAGTGAATGCAGAGGGCTATGGCGTGACACGCGAAAGGATTTGCTTAGGTACGGATCCAGCCGCTCCATACCCTCTGCCATTGATCTCAGACCCTTGCGGACCCGATCATGAACAAGCTCCAATTCAAAGGAGAATGGCACGAGCTGAAAGGAAAGCTCAGACAAACGTTCGCCGATCTCACCGATAACGACTTAGACTATACCGAAGGACAGGAAGAGGAATTCCTTGGCCATCTGCAGAAGAAGCTCGGCAAAAGCCAGCAAGAAATCGCCCAGCTAGTTAACACCCCCTAGGAGTTCCATCATGCTGAACTATGCCATAACCTTCTTTGTCATTGCGATCGTCGCTGCCGTCCTCGGTTTCAGTGGGATCGCCGGATCAGCTGCAGGCATCGCCCAGATCCTGTTTCTTGTGTTTCTCGTGCTTGCCTTGGTTTCATTCATCACCGGCCGGCGCACCGTAACGTGATTCGCTGCGTGAACCCCAATGATCTGATCAGATGATCATGATCAGTCTTCAATAATCAGAGACCACTGATTATTGAGCAGCACTGGGCGTGATTCATGGGCTGGCACAGTCTTATACCGCTAAACCTCATTTCCCCCTCGCCATCGTCACCATGAAACACCAACTTCGTTTTCTGCGCCAGCTGGCCGCCACTTGCCTTGGCCTTGCATTCAGCCTGCTGGTATTGATTGCCACGCCGGCTCTGAGCTCTCCCGCCCAGGCATCTGGAGCATTCACCCTCAGCGCCCCCCACTTGCCCCTAGCCGCGACTGCCGGCCGAGTCAAGGCTGACGCCAAGGAGTTTGAGGGCAAGACCCAGGAATCGATTGGCAACGTCACGGGCAACCAGGGAGATCGTCTCGCTGGCATGGCGAAGCAGACCGAGGCAAAAGTCCGGAATGCCGTCGAAGACGTCAAGGACAAAACCGGAATGAGCTGAGCCTGAAGCTACGACGCAGCCAGGCATCATCCTGTGGATGCCTGGCCGGGCGTGGTCCATCAGGAGCCTATTGGTCGATGATCAACAGGCTCCAAAGGAGATCCAGTCGCTCGCTTGATTGGCACAGAGGGTACGTTGCCTTCCGCGCTGTCATGGGGATCGCAGATGGGCACTGGTGACAATCCGTCCAGCACGAAGACCCACCACAAATTCCGGTGGTGTCATCTGCCCCACTGGCAGCGTCAGCCTTCCTCGCTGTAGCCGGCCCACATCACGACGTTCGTGCCGAATTGCCCTTCGTACACATGATGACCAGGAAGGATAGGAAGGTATCTGATGTGACGAGCAGGCTATGACAGCGCTGCAGATCTCCAGTGGGTGCTGTGCTCACCTCGGCATCTCGGTGACGGTAGACGGAGTGAACGACTGCGTCACCTCCAAGTTCATCACCTAGCTCGATTGCTGCTCTCCGATTGGGAGAACTCCGCTGACCCGACGACATACGCCATGCACACATCCCCTCGCTACACCGAGGCCCTTGGCTGGGCTGAAGAGTTGCACCGGAACCAATCGCGCCCCGGCAAGAAGGTGCCCTTCCTCGCGCACGTGATCAGCGTGAGTGCTCTGGTGTGGGAAGACGGCGGCACTGAAGACCAAGCCATTGCTGGCCTGCTCCATGACACCATTGAAGATGCGGGCCAAACCCATGCCTCGATCCAGGAACGGTTCGGAGTCAGGGTGGCCGATATTGTGCGCGATTGTACCGATCCCGGCAAAGTTCCAGGTCATGGGGTTACCGAACCGTGGATCCTGCGAAAACAGCGCTTCATTGAGACGTTGGCGCAGCTTTCGGAAGCCTCCCTGCTCGTAACCTCAGCCGACAAGGCCCACAACTCCCGTGACAAGTTGCTCGATGCCGGTTCAGATCTGGATGGCTGGAACAAATTCTCTCCGGGATTCGATGGCTTGCTCTGGTACTTCTGGAGACTGCACGACCAGCTCCTTAAGCGCCTGCCTGGCAGCCGCTCTGTTCAGCGACTGGGCGACACAGTTCACGCCATCCTGACCTGCCCAATGCTGATGGCCCGTTTGCCAGCAGGCCGGGATCCGAAGGACTGGGTGGCCACCTACCTTCAGCGGTCGAACATTCACGCAGATACCCGCAGTTTTTGAATGTTGTTTTACGCGCCCATGAACCATTCCGAGGCGCGGCAACTGGGCTGGGCGCCTGACGCGGCGTGAGCCCCAAGCCCAGCCAACCGGTTCCGTTGACCCCGCAGGAGGGGTGGCTGAGTGACGGCCGGCAGGTGTTGCGCTTTCGGCCCACCCGCTGGGAGCGGGACTACCACCGGCTGGAGATCACCGCCGGCGAGTTACTCCCGGATCAGGAGGTCCCGTTGCTCATAACACGCCGAGAGCTGAGCCGGGCTGAGACCCTGATGTTCTGGTGGGTGAATCTGCCCAGACCTCCTCGGCTGCAGTGGATCTGAACGAGAGAGCGGAGCATGCGCAAACCCAACTCATTCAATCTTCACCAGGTGAACTTTTATGCAAAGCACTACCAAAGGTGCTTTCCGCTCATTTTTTCAGTACGGGCCTGGGTTTAGGGGTCTATCTGTCTCGCGCGCTGTCCCGCGACGGAAACCAAGCTGTCTACTACCACTATGCTGATGGTATGGACGCCTTTCAGGCGGACTCGGCGGCTTAGGCAGCCTATGAAATAGACAGATTCTGATCAGCTTTGTGTGACGGGTTGGTTGAGCGCCGAGCTGAACGCTTCATAGGTAGAGCTGGCTTGTGATACCTCTACTGTCATCGTGACAGCAACCTTCGCTGACACTTTCAACCTCGCGATCTACGTACGTTGAAATCAAGCAGTCTCCGTGTCAACGGCAGTACCCTCCTGCGTTTTCACGAAATAGATCATCAATTCAACAACCCGCAACCTGTCATGAATTCCACAACTCCTCATTCAGGTCAAGCAGCAACGAGTCCATCCCACACCACAAGCGAGCGCTTTCGCATCATGCAACGTCAACCACACCGCATCTCCATCACCATCAGCTATCTGGTGTTTCAAACACTCCTGAACCGCTCGGAAGAAGAAGGGCGCTCCATGTCCAACCTGTGCGCCTTCCTGTTGGAGGAAGTGCTGCACCACCAGGCGCCGCTCCCCCTTCAGGCACCAGCTCCCGCACTTGTTCAGGCCCCTCTGCTGCAGCCCAGCGCTGTGGGCAGAAGCCAGGTGCGCTTCACCCCCTACACGCCTCAGGGAGCACCCACACACAACGGCAGCTTTCTCTGAACCAGGCCCTGTTGGCAGTGGAGCGCCCTGAGCCTGGCCTCAGGCCAGTGCCAACATCTGCTGCTGGGGAAGATCCAGGCAGTAGCCCATGCCGTAGATCGTCTTGAGAAAACGCGGACGGTGCGGTTCCGGTTCGATCTTGGTTCTGATGTGGCGGATCTGGGTGCGGATGCACTCAATGTCGTCGTCGTTGGCGTAGCCCCACACCTCATGGAGAATCACTCCCCACGGCACGGCCTGGCCATGGCGCTGCAGCAGGCAGTGCAGCAGCTCAAACTCCTTGCGGGTGAGGCGGACCCGCTGTCCGTACCAGAGCACCTCCAGCTGTTCCGGACGGAGCGTGAGCGGCCCGTAAGACAGGATCTCTGACGTGACCAAGGCCAGCGGCGCTTCCAGCTGGTGACGCAGCAGCGCCCGGATGCGCACGAACACCTCCTCCACCTCGAAGGGTTTGAGGACGTAGTCGTCGGCGCCGCAGTTGAAGGCCTTGAGCTTGTCTTCCTTGCTGGCTAGTGCTGTAAGCACCATCACCGGCACCCGCGCGGTGCGCTGATCGCGCCGCAGGCGCTGCAGCACCGAGAGGCCATCCAGCTTGGGCAGCAGCAGGTCGAGCACGATCAGATGGGGCTGGTGCTGCATGGCCATGGCCTGGCCTTGGTGTCCGTCACCGGCATGGAGAACGTGCCAGCCCACCTTCTCCAAGACCGGGGCCAGCATCTCGAGCACCTGAGGCTCGTGGTCGATGAGTTGGATCAGTGGCTGAACGCGCAACAGGATGGGGCCGGAAGAGCGTGGCCCATCCTGGCGATCACCATCATCATCAGACTGGAATGTCTTGATAGGCACATACTGTCGCCCCTGATCAACTCAGTGGAGAATGATGAGGGGTTTGGCGTAGTCAGGGCTTCTCTGCCACAGCCCCGTTTCGCCCGATCAGGGACCCCATAGTTAGCAATGGGGAGGGATGGGCCTTGGCCTGTGATTGGGCTCTTCCTCCGCGGCTGGTGGATGCTGCGTCGGCCGTCGTCAAGGGATGGTTGCTCTTACGCCGGCAGTGTCCAGTACAGCTGAGCTGAGAGCTGTTCCTTGAAGCGCACTGATTCGCTCCGGTTGGTCTCGTGATCCAGCCTGCAGACAGGAATCAACAGCTTCAACAGGGCTGGGACAGAGGCATCCTGCACCGTCGAAGTCAGGTCGGGGGGCGGGTGTCTATCGGCAGGAGCTGAGTCGGACTCTTAGTCCCGATGACTCTCGCGGTCCCGGTTGGCCTCATAGGTCTTGAGCTCCACCCCCCATTCCCCTCGGCTAAGACGTTGGGCGTTCTGATCAGTGCGGTGCTGCTGCAGAGCCTTCTCCACCAGGTGGCGGACAGCAGACCCCTTCTCACGCTCTCCGCTGAGGTCAAGGCTTTCCACCAGCTCTGCGTCTGTAACTTCGATGGTGATTTTGATCATCTCGGCACCCTTCACCTTGACGTTGAATTCAGCATGGCAAGGTCGGCTATCCCTTGCCATGGACAGCGATTGCCTTGAGCATGGATCGTCATGGCGTGGGGGTCGACACTTGGACCACGAAGAGCTCTGATTGATGAAGGCGGAATCTACTTTGTGAACTCAGCCTTCGTTCCCCGACGGCCTCTCCCCTTCCCGAGAACCTCGCGGACCGGCATAGGGGGCATGACCTATTCTTTCAGCTAGGGTCTCGTGAAAGGTGGCCATCCATTGAGCTGTCTCTTGGCAGCTCTTGGGTTGGTTGTTAAGTTCTTCCTAGTCGACGTCGTTTGCCAATGGCCCTCACCGGATCGGATCTGCTGGCCATCATTAAAGCGCTGCCTGAGGCCTCGAAGTCCGATCTGGTGCGAGCTGCCGGCTATGTGTTCACGACAACGGACGGCAGTGAGCGGTTGAACTACTCAGCTTTCTATGAGGCTGTTCTGGAGGCCAAGGGCGTCAGCCTTGGGGAAGGGGACCGCAAAAGTAAAGGGCCTGGTGGCCGCAGCTTGAGCTACCAGACCAAGGTGCAGTTCAACGGTAATCTGATGATCGGTAAGGCCTACACCGCGATTCTCGACCTCCAACCAGGTGATGAGTTTGAGATCAAGCTGGGACGCAAGCAGATCCGGCTGATTCCTCTAGGTGAATCTGGCGATGACGAGTGATCCAGATGCCTGAAGAGCATTGGCTGGGCTGCTGGCTTGAGGTGGCGGTAGTCTTCACTGGAGCTGAGGTCTTGGCCCTTGTCGTTGTCAATGTGGACTTTCATCCCGTAGTAGCACTGGGTGCCTTCTTTGTCCTCTGCATCTTCGGATCTTTTTCTCATCCCTCGTTCTTGGCTGAGCCGGGAGCCGCAGGGCCAACAACCCATTAAGTAGCGCGACACGCGAGGAGGTGGGCCCACCACATTCAACTACGACCTCTAGCTCAGCTTCGACACCAGCTTCAGTGGCAAGGACACCGATTGACCTGGAGTATATGCAGCAGCTGGTATGACGTGGAACACGACCGGGACACGAGGAAGGCGTAGAATCGTCGAAAGTTAAGCTAGGCGTCTCAAGGCACAAGTCCATGCATATAGAAGTAGCCACTGAAGCAGATGTGCCAGCACTGACGGAGCTCTTGACGATGTTGTTTCAACAGGAGGCTGAGTTCAAGCCAAATCCCGAGGCGCAGCGTCGAGGCGTTCTCCGAATCATCACACACCCGGATGTCGGTATCGTCTTGGTTGCGAAGGAAGGTTCTGAGGTGCTTGGAATGGTTACCCTTCTTTTCACAATATCAACCGCACTTGGTGAGCGGGTCGCGCTACTTGAAGATATGGTTGTCGGCCATACGGCTCGTGACCTCGGTGTCGGGTCTAGTCTCATGCAAGAGGCGATCGTCATTGCCAAGGCAGGTGGGTGCAGGCGCATCACGCTGCTCACAGATCAAACCAATCTGTCAGCCCAGCGTTTCTACAAGCGGCAAGGATTCGAGGTATCCACTATGATCCCCCTGCGTTTATGCTTGGCAAGTGCTCAATCGTGATCCGCCTGACATTTGGCTCAACTTGACTGCTTTGGGCAGCGCGTGAACTCAGGCGTTGGACAATGATCTAGACTCAGTGAAAGACACTGCGTTAAAACAAGAACGTGGTAGATTCAGCCTGAAACAAACTTGGCAGAAGGAAAGCCACAATGTCAACCCCATCAGGACTGCCGCCAATCTTCGCGCAATCACCCGTTGACCTTGTTCCAGCATGTCAAATCGCTAACTTCCCGATCAATACATTTTTGGAGAGCATTGCTGTTGATACCGACGGTACGCTATTTGTTACCAGCCACTTAGATGGCAAGGTGTTTCGGATCGGAGCAGATGGCATCCCAATTCTTTATGCAGCCATCACGGGCAAGGCCACAGGGCTTGCACTTGTGTCAAATGGCAACTTGTTGCTTAGTGCGTGGGATGAGCAGAACACTTCCACTGTCTATACGATTTCGCCTCAAGGGGCAGCAACAGTGCTGGTCAAACTGCCAGATGCCATGTTCTTGAATGGTCTCACTCCTCTTGGGGATGATCGCTGTCTGATTGCAGATTCTTATCGAGGTTGCATTTGGGAAGTGAGTATTGCTGAAAGCACGGCAAGGGTTTGGCTAGAGCATTCTGACTTGGCTCGAAGCTCTTCCGACAAGGACTTTCCGGCGGTGAATGGATTAAAAGTTTATGGTGGTTTCCTCTATGCGTCGAATACTGAAAAGATGCAACTTCTTCGAATCCCAATTTTACTGGATGGTCAGCCTGGCGAGCCGGAGATTTTCCTGCACCCAGTCAATCTGGATGACTTTGCCTTTGACCAAGACGGCAATGTGTATGGCACAACTCATGTCTACAATAACGTGGTCAAAATCACACCGAGTCGAGATTTAACCATCATTGCCGAGGCTGAACAGGGAATGACTGGAAGTACAGCACTTGCGTTTGGGCGGGGAGACGGAGATCGCACAAGCATCTATGTTGTAACGAATGGGGGGATGTCCCTTCCGCTCCCCACCGGGATCGAATCCGGAAAAGTGGTGAAGCTAGACGTTGGTATTGCAGGGCATTCATTGATTTAGTAATTCGATACGTTTTCTGCCATTAACGATGCTGAGAATCCGAATCATGACCCGCCCGTCACCGTTGATGTCCTGCAACGGGTGAACGAACGGGGTGGATCGAAAGTTCAAGTTGGTTTGGCTGATCTATGTGACGCGGCTCAAGTGTTGCAGGGCATCTGGGGTGAATGTCTTTCACCTGAGGGGCAATTCTCTTGGTGGCTATGAACCTGGTCTCCTTCCTGATATTCTTCTCGGTCATGCTGGCCTTGGCAGCCATTCCGAGTGCCAGCGTCGGGTTGATTGTCTCACGTTCAGCCACCCTTGGATTCCTCAACGGAGCTGCGGTCGCCGGTGGAATTTGTCCTCGGTGATCTCGCATTGGCGGCTTTGGCCATTTACGGGATGAGCAGCCTTGCCGAGAGCATGGGAAGTTTGTTCTCCCTCGTTCGTTGCCTCCCCGGTGGCTACCTCATCTGGACGGGCATTGGCTTGCTGCGTACCCGTCACGATCCCACTGCGGCGTATTCGGTCGACCAGCGGCCCTTAACACTTGCTTCCAGCTTCCTGTCGAGTTTATTCCTCACCGTAGGAGACCTCAAGGCCATTCTGTTCTATGCCAGCCTCTTCCCCACTCTGTTCAACCTGCGCTTACTGACCTCATTTGGCATCGGCATGATTGCCACGATCACCATCGTCGCCGTCGGTGGCGTCAAGCTGATCTATGCCTATTCGGCGCGAACGCTGGTTGCACGTTTGCAGTCACGTCGCATGCAGAGGATCACCCGAAAGGTTGCCGGTAGATTGATGATCGGCGCCGGTTCCTACGTGATCCTCAAAGCCTAAGAGGGGGTTCAGGTTGCGCTGTTTGCATGGCCGATCCTGTTGATGCTCGACGCGAAAGCGCTCCACCTGGCCTCCCAGGGTGATTTGAGATACTCAAGGGAAATGATTCCCTTTGCTTGTGTTAACCTGAAAGGAATTTACAATCAGCGAGTAGGAGATTCCAGCCTTGTTGCAGTCAGCCGAATCGAGTTCAGCTGCACTGTTCTTTATCAACCGAAATCAGTCTCACTGTATTATGACTGACTGAATCAAGCCGAACAAGCCAATGCTTACAGGAGTCCCGGATCATCGGCATTGACCTCAAGGGACTTCCTCAGCATCGAAGAGCCTGCCGCCACAGTTCCAGCTTGGATCTTGCAGGCAACGTTCGCCAGGAACGGCAATCGTGTGAACATCAGAACACGTCAAGAAGATGACTTTCTCCCATCGACTGCCGAAGCCAATTGGCTGGGTTGGTGTGACTGTTGATTCATCGCCATAACCCTGCATGTATCTACGGTCTTTGCGCTAACCAAGGAGAGCCTCAGCAGCCGGCGATCCCGCGCCGCCCTGCCCAACTCCTCGTAGTGCACCTTCGCCAGCACCGGGTACATCATCAGCAGCAGCCCCAGAGCAATCGGCAGGGAGGTGTTGCCGATCCTCACGGCATCGAGCCAACCCTGGATGGCAGGAAAGAAGCGGCCCAGCAGCAGGCCGCCGCCCATCGCCAGCAGGATCCAGAGCGGCAGGAAGCGGTCGAGCAACGACAGCTGGGCCAAGACGGCCTCGTCATCGGCGGCCCGTCTGCCATGGTCGTTGGATTCCGGGGCCATGCAAGAAAGGGCGATGGGAAGGACAAGGGAGCTGGCGAGCTGAACGGCCAAAGGACGCTCACGCCATCAAGGCCTGGACGAGCAGAGAGCGGACGACTTCAGCAGTGGATCAGGTCCTGACGCGACGGCTCACCGATCGATCAGCGCCGATGCACAAGGTTGATGCACGCCTCCCACACACTCAGCCACCGCTCGAAGATGCCCATGGATCAGCAGCAGGGGGGAGCGGGAGCGGCGCAGCCTGCAGACAGGTCCGCCAACCAGTGCTGGAGCGCCACGAGGGCTTCGCTGCGCAGGCGGTAGTAGATCCAGCGACCCTCCTGGCGATCAGCGAGCAACCCGGCCTCCTTGAGCACCTTGAGGTGAAACGACAGCTTCGATTGCGCCAGGCCCAGATCCGTGGTGAGATCGCAGACGCAACGCTCGCCATGGCCGAGGGCCTCGATCACCTGCAGACGCAGCGGATCAGCGAGGGCTTTGAGCAGTTGGCGCGCCTGCTCCGTCGGCAGGCCCGTGGTGGCGACGCTCACGGGACCATTCCTGCATAGTTGATCAATTCTAGTTGATGCATTTGTGGCCCAGTGCAGCGCACCGGCGCTGTTCTCAGGCAACACCCCAGCAGCACGGTCGCATCGTCGTCTCCAGCGCCATTGAGCCGGCCACCACAGAAGGCAAACCAATGGTGAGAACAGCGATCAGCTCCGAAACCCCGCATACGCCGCTGCCAGCATGGGCTTGCCGCCGGTTTCAACGATGGCGCCATGGGCAACGATCACGCGATCAAAGTCCCACGCCAACACCGCATCGATCGAGGCACGCACCCTACGCCGATCCGATGAGGCGAGGCGTTCGAGGATTGTGGGCTCCAGGCGGTTGAAACCGCCGGCGATGCGGGTCGTGAACCGCGTCAGCCAGGGAAAAGAGGCGTCGAAGTTGAACGCGCTGTCGGTGAGGAGAAGGGTCTGGCTGGGAACGTGGCAGAACGCAATTTCATCGAGAGGCACAGGGCCAAGGGGGCCCATCGTGTTCAGGCCCTGCAGCTGGCACAGAAGCAGATCCGGCCAGGGGGAGGGCGCTTCAGCAGTCAGCAGCTGATCAATCATCAGGTCAGGGCACTTGGCCTTGAGCGCGGCAGTCCCCCATAACCTGGCCTGCGGAAAGCAGAGCTTGAACGCATTGGCATACAGATGGTGGAAGGAATTCGGCGCCACGATATGGTCGATGCGGCCAAGTGTGGTCAGTGCGTCCACGAGCTCCGCCGTGGGCCCGATCGGAGAAAGAACGAGCAGGTTGCCGGTGTCCTGCAGGCGAATCACCGTCATCCTGGTGCCGATGCTCAGGCCGAAATACGTCTGCGCCTGTTCTGCCACCCAGAGATCCGTAGCCACGAGGCGAAGCATGGAGGGGTGAGTAAAGATGCTGCAGAATAAGGATGATCGGGCACAACGGATGGTGGGGAGCCAGCTTCAGAAGGGCTCCGCCTGGGTCTTTCAGCACACAAACCATTCACTCCGCAGCGCAAACTGAGCAATGCGCCGCACAAAGTTACACTCTAGCGCTGAACAAAGACACACAACCCACAACGGGGTACTCACTGCTCAGCCACACCAATCAGAACTCCAATCCTCGTTCTACGCAGCAATCTTCGCGCTACGCAGCAGTCTTCGTCGCTTCTCAGCACTCCTCTCCCTTCTCGGCACCTCTCTTTCCCCTCAACACTCAATCCAGGCCTTCGATTCAGCAGGCTGCAGCTCACACCTCGCCGCCAGCATTCACTGCCGGGCCGGCGGGCACCCACTGCATCGATGGCGACCGCCGTAGCGAAGAGCCCTGCCTGATGGCCATGATTCGCTGGCACCAGGCTCAGAGGGCCACCACCATGTGGCGGCCGCCTGCTTTGGCGGCGTACATGTTGCGGTCGGCGCGCCTGAGGAACAGGGCCGCATCCTCTCCGGCGCCGTGCAGAGCCACGCCGATGGAGAAGGAGGGGGTGATGCTTTGATCCGCCCAGGGGACCGGCCTGGAAATCGCCACTTGCAGCTTCTCTGCCACCGCGATCGCATGCTCCAACGCCCGAATCCCATCAAGGATCACCAGAAACTCATCGCCACCGATGCGGCCAGCATGGTCACGGTGGCGGATCACCTGCTGGATACGCCGCGCCACGCTCTGCAGCACCACATCGCCGCAGGCATGGCCGTAGCTGTCGTTGATGTCCTTGAACCCATCACAGTCACAGAACAGCAGGGCCAGCGGCTGGGCCCTGAGGGTCTTGTCATCCAGCAGGCGTTGCTCCAGCAGGCTGAGGATGGCGTCGCGGCTGTCAAGGCCGGTGAGGGGATCGTGGTTGGCCCGTTGCAGCAGTCGTTGTTCTTCGATCACCTTCTGATCCACAGGCTGCAGGGTGATCACATAGCCCTCGTGCAGATTCAGCGCAGCCGGCGATCCCTCGGGAGCGGCGCTGGAATCACCGCTGCGCCGCCCCTCCTCCTGCAGGCGCCTCACACTCAGATCCACCCAGCTCCAGCCTCCCTTGGGATCCGCCAGCCGCAGGCGTCCCTGGTGAATCGGGCCATGGGGCGTTAGCCAGGCATCGAGCTGCAGGGGCTCTGGCCGACCCTCGGCTGACACAAACAGCTCGCAGAAGGTCTTTCCCTTCCATTGGTCTTCTCGCCAGCCCGTCATCGGCTCCAGGGAAGGAGACACCCACACCACCTCCTCCTGCTGATTGAGCAGCATCACCACCTCCACGATGTTGTCGGTGAGCAAGAGATAGGGCCTGCAGAATTCGCCAGGGTGCGTGCGGCCCTGAGGCGATCCGTCACGTCGCGCCAGCTCACCACAAGAAAGCCGCGTGTGGGCAGGATCTGTATGTCGTAGCAGCGGTGGACCTGGATGAGGGTGTCATCCTTGTAGACGAAATCGTTGATGAACGTAGGGGTGCTGCGGGAGGCGGCATCGATGTGGATCTCCAGCAGGCCGTTCTGCTCCATCTGCGGAAAGATGGTCAGTAGGGTCTTGCCCACGATGGCCTCCCGTTCCTGCTGCATCGTGGCGCAGGCCGATTGATTCGCCTCCAGGATCAGAAAGTCGGTGATCGAATCCTCGTCCCCCTGGATCACCTGCAGCAGCATGAAGTAGTCGTCGGCCAGATCGAAGGCGGAACGCAGCAGTTCCAGTTGTTCAAACGTGCTGGGCACGGATGTGCTGTTTCCCTGCCGGTTGGGCTGCAGGCTCACCTGGCTCTGCCAACGGCCGGTGTCATCTCCGCTCTTTGGGCTGGTGAGGCGATCACGGAGCAGGGTTTCAAAGGCGTCCAGCTCCAGGGGGCGGCCGCAGAGGTAGCCCTGGTAAAGGTTGCAGCCGAGGTTCTCGAGGATCTGGCGTTGCTCCTCTGTCTCGACCCCCTCAGCGATGCACTCCATCCCCAGGCCTTGCGCCAGGGTGATGGCGGCCGGGGAGAGTGAGCAGTTCGGCTCTGCTGTATCCCAGCCGGGTGTGTGCGGAGTCATTGCAGGCCACGAAGCGGCCGCTGCTCAACGCGAACACATGCAGATCAGTGCCTGTGAGGTCGGCGATCAGGCAGAAGTCGGCAATCCGGCTGCGGGCTGCTTCCGAGAGCCCACTCACCATGCCACTATCACTCATGCTGAGTGATGCCCATTAAGGCATATCCAATCACACCGAAGCTCCCGCCTGGAGCTGGGGCGCTGGAGTGCCGGACAGGCACAACGGCACCCGGCGTGTCCCACAACACGCATCCATCAACCAAACTTGATTTAACGTCGGTTTGCTTGCGATCGCCTTGCGATGAAGATCGGCATCAACGGCTTTGGCCGGATCGGCCGCCTTGTGTTCCGCGCGCTCTGTGAACGCCCGGCCCACCGCAGCGCGGACGCCGGGGGCTACACGTTGGTCCATGTCAACGATCCTGCCGGTGACGCTGCGTCTGCCGCCCATCTGCTCGAATTCGATTCCGTGCACGGCCACTGGTCTCAGGCGGTGCAGGCCGAAGCCGACGGCTTCCGCATTGGCAATCATGCCGTGAGCTACAGCCGTCACAAGGATCCCACCGCCGTGCCCTGGGCCGACGCCGGCGTGGACCTGGTGCTCGAATGCAGCGGCAAGATCAAGACCCCCGACACCCTTGAGCCCTTCTTCACTGTGCCGGGCCTCAGGCGGGTGATCGTGGCCTGCCCGGTGAAAGGCATGGTCGCCGGCGCAGAAGCCCTCAACGTGGTGTTCGGCATCAACCATCACCTCTATGAGCCCAGCCGCCACCGTCTGCTTACCGCCGCCTCCTGCACCACCAACTGCCTGGCGCCGGTGGTGAAGGTGGTGCACGAAAGCTTCGGCATTCGCCACGGCTCGATCACCACCCTGCACAACATCACCAACACCCAGGTGGTGATCGATGCCTTCAAATCCGATCTGCGCCGCGCCCGCTCCGCCGGCAACTCGCTGATCCCCACCACCACCGGATCGGCCAAGGCAATTGGTCTGATCTTTCCCGAACTGCAGGGCAAGCTCAACGGCCACGCCGTGCGGGTGCCGCTCACGAATGCCTCGATCACCGATGCGGTGTTCGAACTGGAGCGCGCGGTGAGTGTGGAGGAGGTGAATGGGGCCTTTGCCGCCGCCGCCGCCGGCCCACTGCAGGGAATCCTGGGCTACGAAGAGCGGCCGCTGGTGTCGGTGGATTACCTCAACGACAGCCGCAGCTCGATCATCGATGCTCTCTCCACGATGGTGGTGAACGGCACCCAGCTCAAGGTGTTCGCCTGGTACGACAACGAGTGGGGCTACAGCTGCCGCATGGCCGATCTGGCCTGCCACGTGGCGGCGCTCGAAGCCAGTGTCGGGCCAGCGGTCCGCGAGCTTTCCGAATCATGAAGCAGCTCACTGCCCTGCAGCAATACGGCATCGTGACGGCCAACTACTGGGCCTTCACCCTCACCGACGGGGCGCTGCGCATGCTGGTGGTGTTCCACTTTCACCAGCTGGGTTACACCACCCTGGAAATCGCCTTTCTGTTCCTGTTCTACGAATTTTTCGGCATCGTCACCAACCTCTACGGCGGCTGGCTCGGGGCCCGTTTCGGGCTGCGGCTCACCCTCTGGGCCGGCACATTGCTGCAGGTGGGCGCCCTGCTGATGCTGATTCCGGTGGCTGACGACTGGCCACGCTGGTGGAGCGTGGCCTACGTGATGGTGGCCCAGGCCATCAGCGGCATCGCCAAAGACCTCAACAAGATGAGCGCCAAAAGCGCCATCAAGACCGTGGTGGCGGAAACCCCTGACGACCACAGCCGGGGCGAGAGCCAGCTGTTCCAATGGGTGGCGATCCTCACCGGCTCCAAGAACGCCCTCAAGGGGGTGGGCTTCTTCCTCGGTGGGGTGCTGCTCGCCACGATCGGCTTCAGCGCCGCCGTGGGAGCGATGGCGGCCGGCCTGTTCCTGGCCTTTCTGCTCACCCTGGTGCTGCCCGGTGAGATCGGCCGCATGAAGCAGAAACCGGCGATCACCGCACTGTTCTCGAAATCAAAGGGCATCAATGTGCTCTCAACCGCCCGCTTCTTCCTGTTCGGTGCCCGTGATGTGTGGTTCGTGGTGGCCCTGCCGGTGTTTCTGCAATCGGTGCTGGGCCGGAAATACTGGGAGGCCGGTGGCTTCATGGGCCTGTGGGTGATCGGCTACGGGATCATTCAGGCCTCGGTGCCGGCCCTGCGGCGCAGCTGGGGCAGAAGCGGCCCACCAGGGGTGTCTGCGGTGCAGTTCTGGAGCGCCGTGCTCACCGCCATTCCCGCCCTGATCGCCATCAGCCTGTGGCGCGAGGTGGGCAATCCCAGCGTGGCCCTGGTGGTGGGGCTGGTCGCCTTCGGCGCCGTGTTCGCGATGAATTCCTCGATTCACAGCTACATGGTGCTGGCCTACACCGATGCCGAATCGGTGAGCCTCAACGTGGGCTTCTATTACATGGCCAATGCGGCCGGCCGGCTGGTGGGCACGTTGCTCTCGGGCGCCCTGTTCCTGGTGGGCGGCCTGCAGGCCTGCCTGTGGGCCTCGTGCCTGCTGGTGGCACTCGCCTTTCTCTCCGGGATCAGGCTGCCGCCGCCGCTGCGGCAGCAGTTAGAAGTCGCCTGAGGCTCCAGCTGCTCAGCCGGTTCTGCCAGTACGAGTGTTCAATTGCCCGCTTGCGCGACACGATGGTGCCGATCAGCGTGAAGTCGGTGCCGAGGCGCCGGTGGCGAACGGGCCACCGAACACGAGGAAGGGAGAAGTGATCGTGATGAACGGCTTGACCCGCTCATCCTCCAGCACTTATTGACAACCAACGCGCCAAGACTATCGACTCTTTCAGTGCATCAGTCCGGGCCAGCCGCCCGGGTAGCGCAGGGTTCGCCAGTCGCCGCGGGGTGTGCTCACCTCAATGCCGATCTCGATCGGTTGCTCCACTGCACAGGCCTGCTCTTCCCACCAGCTCAGGGCCGCTTCCCAGGCGGCATCCATCGACTCGAAGTGGTCGTCGAGCACAGGGTGAGGAGCGCACTGGCGGTCGACCAGGCGATACAGCCGCTGCGAACCGGCGGCGGGGGCAGAGCGACGAAAGGGGGAGAACGCCATGAACGTCGTAACGCAGAGGAACAGTGTCGGTCCTGTGCCAGCTGCTGACTGTCACGTCGACTACGTGATGTCGTGTTCGTTACCTGACGGTGGCCCCACCAGGCCTCAACCGAGCAACGCGATGCAGTCGATCTCCACCCGCGCGCCCCGCGGCAGGGCCGCCACTTCCACGCAGGCGCGGGCGGGGGGCACAGGCCCCTGGAAGGTTTCGGCGTAGATCGCGTTCACCCGGGCGAAATCGGCCAGGTCGGCCAGAAACACCGTGGTGCGCACCACCTGGTCCGGGCCGCTGCCTGCCGCCCGCAGCACCGCCACGAGGTTGCTGAGCACCTGGCGGGTCTCGGCCTCCACATCGCCGTCGCCCACCATCGCGCCGCTGACGGGATCCAAGGCGATCTGGCCGGAGCAGAACAGCCAGCCGCCCGCCAGCACGGCCTGGTTGTAGGGGCCCACCGGCTCAGGAGCGGCGGGAGTCTGGATCGCCTCGATGGACTGGCCGGCGCCCATGGCGTTGGAAGATGGGAAAAACGAGCTTAAGGGTGTCCTATCGCCAGCTCCACCGGGGTTTCCGCAGCGGCCGCTGCCCGTGCTGTCGCTGCAGCTGCTGCCAACGCCGCCACTGGGAACCGACCTGCAGCCGCTGAGTCCATGCCGGCCGATCCGGTGCGCCTCGATGGTGTCTGGCACCGCTACGGGCGCGGCGGCGCCCCTGGCGAGGCAAACGACTGGGCGCTGGAAGCGATCGACCTGCACCTGGGCCCGGGGGAACTGGTGGGCCTGCTTGGTCCCTCCGGCTGCGGCAAGACCACACTTTTGCGCCTGATCGCCGGCTTCGAACGGCCGTCGCGGGGGCAGGTGGCAGTGCAGGGCCGGCAGGTGGCCGGTCCGGCCGTCTGGGTGCCGCCGGAGCGGCGCGGGGTGGGCATGGTCTTTCAGGACTACGCCCTGTTTCCCCACCTCGATGCCTGGCAGAACACCTGTTTCGGCCTGCGGCCGCGCCAGGACCGCAGCCGGGCCGCCTGGTTGCTGGAGTTGCTGGGACTGGCGGGTCTGGAGCAGCGCTACCCGCACGAACTCTCCGGCGGCCAGCGGCAACGGCTGGCACTGGCCCGGGCGCTGGCGCCCGCACCGGAGCTGGTGCTGCTCGATGAACCCTTCTCCAACCTGGATGTGGACGTGCGGCTGCGGCTGCGTAGCGAACTGCCTGGCGTGCTCAGCCGCTGCGGCGCCAGCGGCCTGATCGTCACCCACGACCCGGAGGAGGCGCTGGCGATCTGCGACCGCGTGGCGGTACTCAAGGACGGGCGGCTGCACCAGTGCGCGGCGCCGCAGGAGCTGGTGGAGCATCCCGCCACCGCCTTCGTGGGCCACTTCGTGCTGCAACGCAACCTGCTGCCGGCCCAGTGGCGCAACGGCCAGGTGGTCACGCCACTGGGGGCCTTCGCGCCCCTCTCCGGCGCGGCGGCCTCCCCCTGCCCGGACGGGGCACCGGCTGAGGTGCTGCTGCAACCCGATGCCCTGGAGCTGACCCCCGATCCGGCTGGCACTGCCTGGGTGATGGGTCGGGAGTTTCTGGGGCGGGAATGGCTGCTGCAGGTGGAGCTGGAACAGCCGCAGGCGGCCCCGTTCCGCCTGCGGCTGCGCCTGCCGCTGGAGCGCACCTTCCAGCTCTCCGAACGTTGCCGCCTGGGCCTGCGGCCCCAGCAACCGGCCCTGCTCTTTCCCCAGCGGCTGCCCCTGCTCCCCTGCCTCTGAGCCCCCTGACGCCTCAGCCCTGCCAGCCGTCCTTGTGCCGACGCAGCGCGGCGAGCGTGGCGGCGTTGCCGGCACGCAGGAACAAATTGGTGGCACGCTCCAGAGCAATCGTGCTGGGGATGGTGGCCTGCCCCTGGCTGCGGGCCAGCTCCACGGCCGCCAACCGTGCCGTGATCGCGCCCGCGGCAGCCTCTGGCTCTGCCGCCACCAGCGCAGCAGCCCAGCGAAGGTTGGCGCGGGTGTACTCGTGAGCGCACCACACGCGCGTGCTGTCCGGCAGCTGCGCAAGCTGCTGCAGCGAGTGGTGCATCTGCTCCGCCGAGCCCTCGAACAGCCGCCCGCAGCCGGCGCCGAACAGGGTGTCGCCGCAGAACAGCTCCCCGTGCCCGCCCGGCACCTCGGGCAGCACATAGGCCAGATGGGCGCGGGTGTGCCCCGGCACCTCCAGCACCTCCACGGCCCGGCCCAGCAGGGTCAGGCTGTCACCGCCACGCACCGAGAGGGTCTGGAGCGGAATGCGGTCGCGGTCGGCGGCGGCGGCGATCACCGCAGCGGCTGGCCAGCGCTCCAGCAGGCCGGCGGTGCCACCGATGTGATCGGAGTGGTGGTGGGTCTGCAGCACGGCCACCAGCTCCAGCCGGTGGGCCTCCAGCCAGGCGCGCACCGGCGGCGCCACGGCAGGATCCACCACCACCGCCCGGCCGGGTTCCGCCCCTGGCACCAAGGGGTCGTGCAGCACGAACACGTAGTTGTCGTTCAGCACCGGGATCAGCGACACGGCCAGCGCCGGTGGCCGCCCTCCCGTTGCTGCCACGGCCGGCGGCTCGCTGCGGGAGGTCTGCATCGGTAAAGTCCAGGTTGCGGAGCACGCCCATGATCACCGTTGCTCTGGCCAAAGGGGCCCTGCTGAAGGATTCGGTGCGCTGCCTCGCCGCGGCCGGTCTTGATTTCTCCGCCCTGCTCGACAGCGACAACCGCCAGTTGATGGTGCCCAGCCCGTGCGGTACCGCCCGCGCCCTGCTGGTGCGCAACGCTGATGTGCCTGTCTACGTGGCCTACGGCCAGGCCCAGCTCGGCATCGTCGGCGAGGACGTGCTGCGGGAGCACCAGCTGCCGGTGGCCCCCCTGGTCGACCTTGGTTTCGGTGGCTGCCGCATGGCCGTGGCGGTGAAGGCGAGCAGCGGCTACCGCCGGGCCGCCGATCTGCCGGCCCACTGCCGCGTGGCCAGCAAGTTCGTGCGCTGCGCCGAAACCTTCTTCAACCAGCTCGACCTGCCGGTGGAGCTCATTCACCTCACCGGGTCAGTGGAGCTGGGACCGATCACCGGCATGTCTGAGGCGATCGTGGATCTGGTGGCCACCGGCCGCACCCTGCGCGACAACGGGCTGGTGGCCATTGAGGACCTGTTCCACAGCACTGCCCGGCTGATCGGCCATCCCCTGGCCCTGCGACTGGATCAGGGCCAGCTGCAGACGATCATCGACCGGGTGGCGGCGGCCCGTCTGGAGGCGCGCTGATGGCCGCCCGCGACCGTCAGCGGCTGCTCAACCTGATTCCCTACCTGGGCCGCGACCGCCGCCGGCTGCTGCTCACGCTGCTGCTGCTGATTCCCGTCGCCTTCTCGGCGGCCGTGCAGCCGCTGCTGGTGGGCCAGGCGATTTCGGTGCTTCGCAACGAGCCCAGGGCCGCCTGGCTGGTGGGCCAGAGCGTGTCGGAGGCGATGCGCACCCTGGTGCTGTGCCTGCTGGCAGCGGTGCTGGTGCGCCTGGCGCTGCAGGGGGTTCAGAGCTACAGCGTCCAGGCCGTGGGGCAGCGCCTCACCGCCCGCATCCGCGACGACCTGTTTCGCCATGCGATGGCCCTGTCGCTGCGCTTCCACGACCGCACCGCGGTGGGCAAGCTGCTCACCCGCCTCACCAGCGATGTCGACGCCCTGGCCGAAGTGTTCGGCAGCGGCGCCATCGGTGTGCTCGCCGACCTGGTGACCCTGGTGGTGATCGCCGTCACCATGCTCTCGATCGAGTTCCGGCTTGGCGCCCTGCTGCTGGTGATCCAGATTCCGGTGGTGGTGGTGATCCTCTGGCTGCAGGGGCGCTACCGCAAAGCCAACTACCGCGTGCGCGAAGAGCTCAGCCAGCTCAACGCCGACCTGCAGGAAAACCTGCAGGGGCTGGATGTGGTGCAGATGTTCCGGCGTGAGGCGGTCAACAGCGCCCGCTTCGGCGTGACCACCAACGCCTACCGCAAGGCGGTCGACGGCACGATCTTCTACGAAAGTTCGATCTCCGCCTTCATCGAATGGGTGGCCCTCACAGCCGTGGCATTCGTGCTGGCCCTGGGCGGCTGGATGGTCACCGACGGCACCATCGGCCTGGGCACCCTCACCACCTTCATCCTGTTCTCCCAGCGCCTGTTCGATCCACTGCGTCAGCTGGCGGAGCGCTTCACCCAGATCCAGGGCGGCCTCACGGCCGTGCAGCGCATCGGTGAGCTGCTGGAGGAACCGATCGAGATCAGCGATCTGGCCATCGAACAACGCACCGCCGCCGCCCGCCGCTCCGGCCGCGAACGGGCCAGCGAGGGCGAGGTGATCTTCGAGAACGTCTCGTTCGCCTACCGGCCCGACGATCCGATCCTGACCGACCTCAGCTTCCGCATCGCCCCTGGCGAGCATGTGGCCCTGGTGGGCCCCACCGGCTCCGGCAAGACCACCGTGATCCGCCTGCTCTGCCGGCTCTACGAGCCGCAGCAGGGGCGGATCCTGCTCGATGGCATCGACATCCGCGAGCTGCCCAGCCTCACGCTGCGCCAACGGCTCGGCGTGGTGCTGCAGGACACCTTCCTGTTCAGCGGCAACGTGGCCGACAACCTGCGCCTCGATGCGGCGATCCCCGACGACGAGCTGCAGCGGATCTGCCGTGAGCTCGGCCTCGATGCTCTGCTGCGGCGCCTCCCCGATGGGCTGGCCACCGAACTGCGCGAGCGGGGCGGCAACCTGTCCTCGGGCGAGCGGCAGCTGCTGGCGGTGGCAAGGGTGGCGATCCGCGACCCATCCGTGCTGGTGATGGATGAGGCCACCGCTTTCATGGATCCCTCCACTGAAGCCACCCTGCAACGCGACCTCGACAAACTGCTGCATACCCGCACCGCGATCGTGATCGCCCACCGCCTGGCCACCGTGGAGGCCGCCGACAGGATCCTGGTGCTGCGGCGCGGCCGCTTGATCGAGCAGGGCACACACCGCGAACTGCGCCAGGCCGGTGGGCTCTACGCCCAGCTGGCCGATCTTCAGGAGCGTGGCCTGGCCAGGCTCTGAACCCAACTCTCGATCACCTCTGCGAGCTGATGGGGCGACTGGCGCATCGGCAGATGGCCGCAGCCCTGCAGTTCGGCCAGCTCGTGGCGATCGGAGTAACCCGCCAGATGGCGCACGTAGCGGGGCTCCATCACCTGGTCACGGCTGCAAGCGATCCAGAGGCTCGGCACCTGCAGGCCGGCCACCAGCGCCGGCAGCTGGCGCACGGCGCCGCGGTTGGTGCTGCAGGCCAGCAGGCTGCGGGCCGCCCGCTGCTCGGCGATCAGGGGGCTGCGGATGGCGCCGGTGCCCGGCAGCTCCGCCAGCCAGCTGGGGCGCCACTGCAGGAACAGCCGACCACCATTGCGCAACTGGCTGAAGGCGCGCGGCTGGTACACCCCGCCCCCCGCCGCGATCTGAATCACCCCCAGGAGCCGATCGCCCAACAGCGGCGCCGCATGCAGCGCCATGCTGCCGCCGAGCGAGTGGCCCACCAGCACCACGCGCCGCTCTTCCAGGCTGAGGCACTGGTCGGCCACCCAACGGCCGTAGCTGGCCAGGGTGGGGTGGAGGGAACGGGGACGGGGCGTGCCACCGAAGCCGGGCAGGTCAGGGGTCCAGAGTCGCTGGCGCCCGTTCAGTGCCAGGCGCAGCGGGTCCCAGAGGCGACCGGCCAGCAGCCAGCCGTGCAGGCACACCAGCAGTGGCCGCTCTTCCCCGGCAGCGGCGGGAGGGGGGGCGACGCCCTGGTCAGCCGGAACGGAACGGGGCAATCCAGGGGCGAAGCAGGCCTCCAGCCTGCAACGGAACCCCGCCGATCGGGCAGGATCGTCCCATTGCGTTGCCTCGGCCCTCAGGATTGGACTCCGACCCCCTTCTCTCCAGCTTCTACGGCGTCGGATTCCGCCTCTGCCCCACGCCCAATCCGCAGCTGCAGCTGGTGTTGAGCGAAGACCGGGAGATCGATCTGGTGGAGCTCGAAAAACTCTGTGATGCGGTGGGCTGGAGCCGCCGGCCGCTGCGGCGGGTGCGCAAGGCGCTGCAGCACAGCCTGCTGCGCGTTGGGCTATGGCGTCACGATCCACGCGTGCCGCGGCTGGTGGGCTTCGCCCGCTGCACCGGCGATGGCGTGCTGGAAGCCACGGTGTGGGATGTGGCGGTGCACCCGCTCTATCAGGGAGCGGGGCTGGGGCGGCAGCTGATGGCCTACGTGCTCGATCGCCTGCGCACCATGGAGGTGGAGCGCGTGAGCCTGTTCGCCGACCCCGACGTGGTGGGCTTCTACCAGTCGCAGGGCTGGGAACTGGAGCCGCGTCAGCGGCGCTGCGCCTTCTGGTATTCCCCCTGAACCATCGCCCGACCACTCGCTCTCAAAGCTGGTAATAGCGGCGGGCGAGCTCGCCGGCCTCGGTGCCGTGGCGCCAGGCACGCCTGAGCCGCGCGTTGTGCCAGGTGGTGCGCCACACCCCCAGCCGCCGCCAGCGCCTGCCTTCCACCCACACCACAGGTCCCAGGCAGCGGACCGGCGCCCACCGGCGCAGGCGCAGCACCAGATCGAGGTCCTCCATCAGGGGCAGAGGGCGCAGCCCACCGACCCGCTCCAGCAGGCGCCGCGGCAGCAGCAGCCCCTGGTCGCCGTAGGGCATGCACGCCCAGCGGCTACGCAGCTCCACGGCCGCCTCCATCAGCCGCAGGGCCAGGCCCGGCTCCTGCACCCGCAGACGGAAGTACCAGGCGGCTTCGGCCTGCCCCAGCGCCGCCCGCACTGACTCCCACCAGCGCGGCGGCAGACGCAGATCGCCATGCAGCAGCAGCAGCCAGGGGGCTTCCGTGGCGGCCACTCCCGCCACCAGCTGGGCTCCCCGGCCCCCGGCGACCTGCCGCAGCGCCGCACCGGCCAGCCGCGCCAGCCTGCCGCTGCCATCGGAGCTGCCTCCATCCACCACCAGCAGTTCGCTGATCAGCCCCGGTGGCGCCAGCGACAGATCGGCCAGCAGCAGAGGCAGATGGGCCGCCTCATTGCGCACGGGGATCACCACGGCGATCCCCCCCGGTGGCGCGGCGGCCGTCAGCTGTGCCATGGCGCCAGGTCGCCGACGCGGTCGAGGTCGCTGCGCAGCGTCAGCAGAGTGGGTTCCAGACCGCATTGGCGGGCCAGATGCAGGGTCTGATCCAGTACCGCCGACGAGCCCCAGTCGATGCCACAGAACAGCGCCGGTTCGGGCCGGCGCAGGCCGATCAACCAGTAACCGCCATCTGTGGCGGGGCCCAGCACCAGGGGGCTGTGCTCCAGCGCCACGAAAGCAGCGGCCAGATCCGCGCCCTCCAGCAGCGGCAGGTCTGTGCCGATCAGCACCACCCGGTGGGCCCCGGCGCGAAAGGCGCGGTGAAACTGGCGGGCCATGCGCACGCCCAGGTTGCCCTTCCCCTGCAGCACCACTGCCTCAAGGCCTGCGCCGCGCCCCCAGCGCCCTGCCGCCCGCCTGCCCAGCCCCTCCACGGCCAGCAGCGTGGAGCAGCGGCCGGCAGCGGCCAGAGCCCCGGCCACCACGAGGGTGTGGGCGGTGAGTAGGCGCTGGATGCGGGCCGCCGAAACGGCGCCGATGCTGGCCCCCAGGCGCCGCTTGCAGCGGCCCGGGGCGGGCCAGCGCGCCATCACCACCAGAACACGCTGCCCCCTGGGTGAGGGAGCCGGCTCAGCCTCGCTCATCCAGGAGTCTTGAGCTCCGCCGGTCGCATGTTGAGCGTGAGGGTCTGGCTGCCACGGCGCACCCTGATGGTCATGTCGCTGCCGACCCGCACCTGATCCACCGCCACCTGCACCTCGGAAGGACTGCGCACGGCCTTGTCGTCCACCTGTTCGATCAGGTCGCAGGGCTTGAGCCCCCCCTGCTCGGCGGGGCTGCGGGGCAGCACCTCCACCACCACCACGCCCTGGACTTCCGGCAGCTCGCACTCAGAGGAGGTGGCGTTGATCTCGCGCGCCAGCTGGGGCGTGAGCGCCTGTAGGCGCACACCGATGTAGGGGTGCGAGGCCCGGCCCTTCTCCAGGATCTGGGCGGCGATCTGACGGGCCAGGTTGACCGGGATCGCAAAGCTGAGGCCGGCACCGGGCGCCTGGCGGATGGCGGTGTTCACACCGATCACCTGTCCCCGGTCGTTGATCAGCGGCCCCCCGCTGTTGCCGGGGTTCACGGCCGCGTCGGTCTGGATGTAGGGCACCCGTTGGCCTTCGCCGATGGCATTGGTGCGCTGGATGGCGCTGATGATCCCTGCGGTGACGGTGTTGTCGAGCCCCAGCGGGTTGCCGATCGCGATCGCCCACTCCCCGGGCCTCACGCGGGCGGAATCCCCGAGCGGCGCCACTGGCAGCCCCTGGGCCACCACCTTCACCACGGCGATGTCGGTGAGCGGATCACTGCCAAGCACCTTGCCGGTGAAGCTGCGCCCGTCTGGCAACGTGATCGACACCTCGTTGGCCCCCTCCACCACGTGGGCGTTGGTGATGATCACCCCGTCGGAGCGGGTGATGAAGCCCGAGCCCTGCCCCTGCTGCTGCTGAATCGCCGGACCACGCCCGAACAGGCCACCCAGCGGGTTGACCACCCGCTTGACCGTGTCGATGCGCACGACGGCCGGACCCACCTTTTCGACCGCATTGACGATGAAGCTGTTGCCGGTCTGCAGCGGCCCTGCCGGCGGCGCATCGCTCACCTTCGGCAGTGCGGGAGCACGGTCGCTCCGGGGGAGCTGCGGCAGCTGGGGCAAGCCGGGCAGGTCCGGCAGGCTCACCGCGCAGCCGCTCATGGCGATTCCCAGCAGTCCGGCAGTGAGGCCAGCCCGTGGAAACCGGCGCGGACGGGGGAGGCGGACAGGGGACATCGTGGGCGGGCAAGCCAGGTCAGGATGCGCCTCAACGGAGGCCGCCCGCCTGGAAGGTCTCTGCCTATATTCGGCCCCCGGGCGTTGGGGTGGTGGTGCAGCAGGGTGATCAGCTGTGGCACCGGGTTCAGGATTCGCTTCAGGCCAATCTGAGCAAGCCCACCTTCGAAACCTGGATCCGTCCAGCCCGCTGTGCCGGCTTCAGCAACGGGGTGCTGCAGTTGGAAGCGCCGAACAGCTTCGCCTGTGGCTGGCTGCGCAAGAACTACCTCACCACCATTGCCGCCGTCGCCTCTGAGCTCGCCGGGCACGGCGTCGCCGTAGAGGTGTCCACCGCCCAGACGGTCCCTGAGCAGAGCCCTGATGGGCTGCCGGAGGCCATGGCCGGCGAAGGGGGGCCGGTGGCCGCCGGTGCCAGGGCGATGGCGGGCCCGTCCTCCGGCGCCCCGGTGCTGGCGGCGACCGCCAGCGGTGAAACACCCAGGCGGCCGGCGCCGGGGCTTAACCCCCGCTATGTGTTCAACCGCTTTGTGGTGGGGCCCAACAGCCGCATGGCCCATGCGGCGTCGCTGGCGGTGGCGGAGGCGCCGGGGCGGGAGTTCAACCCCCTGTTCCTCTGCGGTGGGGTCGGGCTGGGCAAGACCCACCTGATGCAGGCGATCGGCCACTACCGCGTCGAGATCGACCCGGACGCGCGCGTTTTCTACGTATCCACAGAGTCGTTCACCAACGACCTGATCCAGGCGATCCGTAAGGACGGCATGCAGAAATTCCGCGACCGCTACCGGGCCGCCGATCTGATCCTGGTGGACGACATCCAGTTCATCGAAGGCAAGGAATACACCCAGGAGGAGTTCTTCCACACCTTCAACGCCCTGCATGAGGCGGGGCGCCAGATCGTGATCGCCAGCGATCGCCCCCCCAGCCAGATTCCCCGCCTGCAGGAGCGGTTGATCTCACGCTTCTCGATGGGCCTGATCGCCGACATCCAGACACCGGACCTGGAGACCCGCATGGCGATCCTGCACAAGAAGGCGGAGCAGGAACGCATGACCCTGCCGCGCGACCTGATCCAGTACCTGGCGGGCCGCTTCACCTCCAACATCCGGGAGCTGGAGGGGGCGCTCACCCGGGCCGTGGCCTTCGCCTCGATCACCGGTCTGCCGATGACGGTGGAATCGGTGGCGCCAATGCTCGATCCGGTGGGCAACGAGGTGGTGGTGACGCCGCAGCAGGTGGTGGAGAAGGTGGCCGAGGTGTTCGGTGTCAGCATCGAGGAGATGCGCAGCAGCAGCCGCAAGCGGGCCGTGAGCCAGGCGCGCCAGGTGGGCATGTATCTGATGCGCCAGACCACCGATCTGAGCCTGCCCCGCATCGGCGATGTGTTCGGCGGCAAGGACCACAGCACCGTGATGTATGCCGTGGAGCAGGTGGAGAAGAAGCTGGCCAGCGATCCTTCCCTGGCCCGCCAGCTGCAGCAGGTGCGTGATCTCTTGCAGATCGACGGCCGCCGCCGACGCTAGAAGCTGGTGGTGATCTGCAGCCGCCAATCCGCAGCCGCTGATCGGCCCTTGGCTCAGGTGAGCGGCAGGCTGCGATCGAGGCCTTCGACTCGGCCCTGGAACACACTGCTGGCGGTGATGTCTTCCGCCTCGATCGTGATCAGATCCCGCTTGGTGAGGCCGCGCCCCATGTGGTTGAACAGCCGGTTCGCCTGACGCATGCGGGCCCGATCGATGGCATTGCGGATCGAGCGGGCATTGGCGAAAAACGGCAGCAACATACGCCGCTGGATATAATCAGAAAAAGCGATGCTGGCCTCATCGCTGAAGCGATAGCTTTCTCCGGCAAGAATCAGCTTGGCGATGGCCAGCAACTCCGGAGCAGTGTAATCCGGGAAGTCGATATGGTTGGCTACACGGGAAGATAGGCCGGGATTCGATTGATAGAAGACATCCATCTTGTCTTTATAGCCCGCAAAGATCACCACCAGATCATCACGGTTATTCTCCATCACCTGCAGCAGGATCTCGATCGCCTCAGCGCCATAATCGCGCTCATTCTCAGGGCGGTAGAGGTAGTAGGCCTCATCGATGAACAGCACGCCACCCATGGCCCGCTTGAGCATCTCCCGCGTCTTGGGGGCGGTATGGCCGATGTACTGGCCCACCAGATCATCACGGGTGGCCGTGACCAGATGGCCTTTGCGCACATACCCCAGCCGGTGCAGGATTTCGGAAATCCTCTCGGCCACAGTCGTTTTGCCCGTGCCTGGATGCCCCGTGAACGACATGTGCAGGCTGGGGGCCGCCGTGGCCAGCCCCACCTGCTTGCGGGCTCGCTCCACCACCAGCAGGGCGGCGATCTCCCGGATCCGCATCTTCACCGGCTTGAGCCCGATCAGTTCACGGTCGAGCTGATCGAGCACATCACCCACACCGGTGCCTTCGTAGGCGGCCCGCAGATCCACCGGGGTGTCATCCGCCATCACCGGATCGGAGCTGGGGCCGACGGTGGAGGGGGCCATCAGGGCACGAGACGATCGATGGCCTCGGCGAACGCGGTTTCTGGTTCACCGATCGGGCCGTCCTCTGTTTCGCTGCGCAGGGTGAGATTCACGTAGGTGCGCCCGAAGCTGATGTCCGGAAAGCGGCCGCTCCGCTCAGACAGATCGTTGAGCTGCTCGAGGAAGACGCGGGTGGTTTCGTAGTCGCCGAATTCCAGCCGCCGCTCCAGACGTTCGGGTCGCTGCCGATGGGTCCAGGGTTGCTCCATCTGGGAAACCTACTGCAGGGAAATCATCCAGCCGCGGCGGCCAATCGGTCAGGCAGGCAGTCGATGCGCGCCACCCGCAACCGCTCGATCCAGGCCATCGCATAGGCCCGGTTGGCCTGTTGTTCGCTTGGGTCACTGCTGGAGAGCGGGTGGGGAAAGGTGCCGTCGATCGCCGCATTGGTGACGCAGAACATCGCCTTCTGAAAACTGGCGCAGATCTTCACGCGTAGATCACCCTCCCCCCGGCCCCGGCTGCGGTACACCTGCAGCAACGCCGCCGGCAGATGGCGGCTCATGTCCTGCATCAGCAGGCTGGGCGGAATGCCCGCACCCATGGTTGGCAGTGGATCGGCATAGAGCGCGCCGTACTGGAAACAGGCCTGATCGATCGGGATCTGGCGCGCCTGCGCGTTGAACGACACCGTGCCGAGGAACGGACTGCCCCGCAGGAACACCGCCTCCACGTAGGGCACCGCCACATCACTCAGGAAGGTGAGGCCGGCGGCAGGCGGCAGGATCTCGAAGGGCACACCATCGAGCTCCACCGTGTAGCAGATGGGCTGGCCGGCAGCCGCCACCAGCCCCTCGCGGATGAAGGCCACCACAGCGGCGATCGTGGCGACCTCACCGCGGCGGTGGGAGGCGGCGAGATCCAGGAACAGATCGCTCATCACCCGCCAGAACTGGCCCAGCGCGCTGGCGGTGGCCGCCGAGCGGATCAGCTCAGGCAGGAACTCCGGGAACAGAGGATCCAGCAGGGCCAGCAGCGGATCACGGCGGCGCTTGTGGCCGATCACCACGGCACAATGCTGCTGGAAGGCAGGCGAATCGAGGTAGGCATCAAGGCCGCCGGTGCCATGCCAGAGCATCAGGCGCTGGCAATACTCGGCGTATTCGAAGTTGATGCGGTCGTGGATCAGGTGGCGCCAGAGCCGCTGCGGGGTGACCTCCCCGTTGAGGAAGCGCAGCACCGGGAAGGGATTGAGAAACTCGCGCTGGGCCTGGTGGATGAGGTTGCGGCTGTAGGCATCGAGCACCTCCCCATAGCTCTCCAGCACCGCCACCACCTCCAGCAGATGCTCGGCGGAGTGATCGAGCAGCGGCACCCCTGCGAGCAGGCGCTCCAGCATCGCTGCCGCTTCAGGCTGACGGGTCATCGCCCCCTCCCCCCGGCGACCAGGCCATCAGGCACCACCGGGGCAGGCAGAGCCGCCAGGCTGTGCGGCGCCCGGCTCATCGCCGTCGTGGTGGCCGTGGCAAGGGTGCCCAGTCCCTGCGGCGCCACCCCGAGCAGCAGCACCGCCACCGTGAGCGCAAGTGCAGGGATCTGTCGGGCCAGGGGCACCGCCGGCAAGGGCGTGTCGACGTCGTCGGCCGGAGGGGAAAGGCGACCGAAAAACACCCGGTTCACCAGCAGCAGGAAGTAGACCGCCGTGAGGCCCGAGCCCACCATGCACAGGACGGTGGCCAGCGGGAAGGGCACCAGGCTGCCGCGGAACACCAGAAATTCGGAGATGAAGCCCGCCATGCCGGGGATGCCGGCACTGGCCATCACCCCGGCGATCATCAGCGAACCGGTGATCGGCAGACCCCGCTCAGGGTTGAGCAGGCCACGCAGCACGTTCAGGTCGCGGGTGCCGGTGGTGGCGTACACCACCCCCACCAGCAGGAACAGCAGCGCGGAGATCAGGCCGTGGCTCACCATCTGAAAGAGCGCGCCCAGCAGACTCACCGGAGTGGCAGCGGCAGCTGCCAGCAGCACGTAGCCCATGTGGCCCACGGAGCTGTAGGCCACCATCCGTTTCATGTCCTGCTGCTGAATCGCAGCCAGCGAGCCGAACAGAACCGACACCGCGGCCCAGCCCGCCAACCATGGAGACATCAACTGCCAGGCATCGGGGAAAAGGCCAAGGCAGAAGCGCAACAGTCCATAGGTGCCGAGCTTCAGCAGCACCCCGGCCAGCAGCAGGGACACCGGCGTGGAGGCCTCGGTGTGGGCATCCGGCAGCCAGGTGTGGAATGGAAACAGCGGGATCTTGATGCCGAACCCCACCAGCAGGGCCCCCATCAGCAGCAGCTGAAGGCCCATACCCAGCTGTTGGCCCAGCAGCGGCTGCAGGCTGAAATCGGCCGTGCCGGTGGCCAGCGCCAGTCCGAAGAAGGCGCCAAGGATCAGCACACCGGACACGGCGGTGAACAGGAGGAACTTCGTGGCCGCATAGGCGCGGTTGCTGCCACCCCAGATGGCGATCAGCAACCAGAGCGGAATCAGCTCCAGCTCATAGAAGAGGAAGAACAACAGCAGATTCTGGGCGAGGAAGGCGCCGTTCACCGCCCCGCTGATCAGCAGCAGCAGGGCGTAGTAGAGGCGGGGTCGCGGCGTGGAGGTGGACGTGACCAGCGCCGCTGCCAGCGAGAGCGCCCCATTGATCAGCACCAGAGGCAGCGAAAGGCCGTCGATGCCGAGCCGGTAGTCGAGGCCAAGGCTGCCAACCCAGGGCGCCATCTCCTCGAGCTGCAGGCCGGGAATGGCGGGGTCGAACTGCCACAGCACCCGCAGCGACCAGGCCACCTGCAACACCAGCAGCGCCAGGCAGGTGCGACGCAGACGCTCTCCGCTCACCTCACCGGGCCAGAGCAGCAGGGCGATGGCACCGAGCAGCGGGATCAGCAGCAGACCGCTCAACATGGCGGCACTTGTTCGGAAGGAAGGGTCATCGCACCACCCAGGAGAGCGAGGTGAGCAGCAGCACGATCGCCACGGTCCCGGTGAGCACGTAGGTCTGGGTGTGACCGTTGACGCTCAGCTTGAGGCCTTCGGCACTGGCCAACGACAGGCTGCCCACCCGGTTCACCAGAGCGTTGACCACATCGCGGTCGAAGCGGGCGGCGGCACGCGAGAGCCCCGCCACCAGCGCCACGATCGTGAGCCGGTAGATCCGATCGGTGTAGAAGTCGTAGGCGAGCAGATCCTGCAGCAGGCGCAGCGGCCGCAGGATCGTGACCGACCAGCCCTTGCGCAGCGGCAGCAGGCAGCCGGCCACCAGGGCGCCGGCACTGGTAAGCAGCAGCGAGAGCGCCACCGGCAGCGAGAACGAGGCCAGGCCGGGCACCGGGTCGATCACCACCATGATCAGCGGTGTGACCAGCACCAGCACGGTGAGGCTCACCATCGGCAGGGCCATCTGCCAGTTCACCTCAGGGGTGCGGCGAGTCTTGGGCTGGGCCGCGCCGAGGAACACCAGCCGGAACACCCGCGTGAGGTTGAGCACGGTGAGCGCGTTGGCGAGCAGCACGATCGCCGCCAGCCAGGGAGCGCTGCGCAGCATCGCCTGCACATCCAGACCCAGCGCCCAGAAGCAGCCGAGGGGAACCAGGCCGGTGGTACCTGCCGCCCCCACCAGGAACGCGCAGGTGGTGGCGGGCATGCGCCGACCCAGACCGCCCAGTTCGCTGAGGTCCTGGCAGTTGGTGGTGGCGATCACACAACCGATGCTCATGAACAGCAGTGCCTTGCCGACGGCATGGGCGAACAGCAACAGCAGGGCAATACCTGGCTGCTGCATGGCGATGGCAATGAACACCAACCCCATCGAGGCGCTGGTGGAATAGGAGAGCGTTCGCTTGATATCCACCTGAGCGATGGCCACGAGCGAACCGCCGATGGCGGTGACCGAGCCGAGCACCACCAACGCCGCCAGGCTCAGGGGCGAAAGCTGCAGGATCGGCATCAGGCGCAGCAGCACGAGCGCGCCGCAGGTGACTACCACCGAGTTGCGCAGGATCGAAGCTGGATTCGGCCCCTCCATCGCCTCATCGAGCCAGAGGTGCATCGGAAAGAGGGCGCACTTGCCCAGTGGCCCGGAGATCAGCGCCAGGCCGAGCAGATTGCCCGCCAGCGGGCTGATCTGTGCCCCTGCCGCCCAGCTGTAAAGGTCGTCGAAGCGCATCACCCCCGCCCACGCCGACAACGCCACCACCCCCATCAGCAGCAGCACGTCGCCCACCCGTTTGGTGAGGAAGGCATCGCGTGCGGCCGTCACCACCAGCGGCTGGGCATACCAGAAGCCCACCAGCAGGTAGGTGGAGAGGGTGAGCATCTCCAGCAGGAAGTAGGTGAGAAACAGCGAACTGCTGAGCACCACCCCCGCCATCGCCCCCTCGAAAAATCCCACCAGGGCGTAGAAGCGCGCCAGCGACCACTCCTTGTCGAGGTAACCGAGCGCGAAGAACTGGGCCAGCAGGCTCAGCCCTGTCACCAGCTCCAGGCTGGCCAGGCTGGTGAGCGAGAGATCGAAGCTGAGCGAGAGGGTGAGGTCGGCGGCCTGAAACCAGGGCACCGTGATCGCGAAGGGGCCTTCACGCAGCACGACGGCCAGCACGGCGCTGCCATGCAGGAAGGCCACCAGCGAAACGAGAATGTTCAGGTACGCGGCCGGCCTGGGGCCATCGCGGCGAATCCAGCCGCAGGCCCACGGCAGCGACAGCACGACGCCGACGAAGCCATACAGAGGAATCAGCCAGGCCAGCTGAATGATCAGGTGCGGAGCGGCGACCGTGAGCAAGGTGGCGCGACGGGTGGGTTGGGACGTGGACCGTTCAGCAGTCTTGTTGTGCCAAGCCCGCCTGGGGGCCGAACACTCAGAAAGTGGCGCGTTGATTCACGAAAGCGCGCTGGTCGCCCAGCAACTGGTGGAGCCAGTCGTGCAGTTGCTCACCATGCAGGCGTTCTTCCGTCCAGAGGCGGTGGAAGAAATGGCCGTTGGCGGTATCGCCGATCAAGGCGCAGAAACGGCTGGCTTCCCCGTAGTGATCAACCAGGCGCTGCTCGAGCTCGGCATTGCGCCGCAGCAGACCGACCAGGTCGCCGGCAACGCTCACGGGCGTGAGCTGCGAAGCGGCCGGAGCCACCCCAAGCAGGAGCATGTGCTCCACGAGGCGCTGGGCATGCTGCATCTCCTCGGCGGTGTCGAGCCTGAAGCGCTCTGCAGCTTCCTCATGGCCCCAGAGGCTCAGCAGTGACGCCTGGGTCATGTACTGCTGAACCGCGGAGAGCTCCAGGCTGAGGGCCCGGCCGAGATAGCCGAGCACCCGGGGATGGGTACCGGCCTGCATGATCAGCTCCTGCGCAGGGCGCCGCTGAAGGTCAGCACGGGCTCCAGTTCGGAGTGGGGGCGGGCAATGATGTGGGCCGCCACCAGGCCATCGCCCACCCGTTCGCAGGCATCGGCACCGGCGCGCACGGCAGCGTTCACAGCGCCGGTTTCACCACGCACCATCACGGTCACGTAGCCGCCGCCCACGAATTCGCGGGAGATCAGGGTGACTTCAGCTGCTTTGGTCATGGCGTCAGCGGCTTCGATCGCCGGCACCAGGCCGCGGGTTTCAATCATGCCGAGGGCGATGCCGGTCGGTGTGGAGGCCATGGCTGTGCTCTCAGTAGGGGATGGGGTGGGGGGGGTGCCGCTGCCGCCGCGGGAGGAGCCGCGGCTGGCAGAGGAGGGGGTGGCGGCGCGGGAGGGGGTCGCTCGCCGGGGGGTGGGTGTGGACGGCGCCCTGCGGCGGCTGGTGGAGCGGACCGGCGCCGAACGGGCCGGGCTGCTGGTGGCGATCGCCTTCGCCGGGACGGTGATCGGCGGGGACGCTTCTCCAGCCGACACGGAGGAAACAGCCGACGGCGAAGCCGCGGCAGCCACCGTTGGAGCAGCGCTGCTGGACGCAGGGGTGCTGCTGGCGGCTGGGGCCGCTGCCTGGGGTGTGGGTGCGGGGGCTGCAGTGGCCGCTGAAGCCGATGGCGCGGCCGCCGCAGGGGTGACGGCAGGCAAGGCCTTGGCCGGATCCGCTGACGCCGTTGTCGTGGAGGGAGGGGTCACGGCAGCGGCGGGCGATGTGCGGCGGGACGAGGGCTGGCGGGAGGAGGGGGTGGCCATGGGGCAGCAGGAACGGACGGTATGGAAGTTGGAGCGGGAAGGGTCAACCGTCCGGGTCCCACAGGTCGATGATCCCGCCGATGGTCAGATCGGTCTGGATGTCGGGATTACCGGTGGCGAAGCGGGCTGCAGAGCCGCTGGCGGTGAACACCCAGTTGCCGGGCAGGGCGCCGATGGGATCGACCGCCACGCTGAGCTTGCCCTTGGTGTTGCGCAGCACCCGCAGGTGGCAGTGACGCAGACCTTCGATCCGCTGGGTGCAGACAAGCGATCCGGTGACCTGCATGATCTCCATCAGGCAGATCTCCGTTCGGCCGATCCAGATTCAGGATCCCAGTGGTCAATGATGCCCACGATTGTGAGATCGCTGGGATACGACTTACTACCGGCTGCTTCCCGGGCAGCAGAGCTACCCACGCAGATCACCCAGTCACCGGGAATGCAGCCAACGGCATCGACCGCCACTTTCTGGGAACTGCCATCCAGCACCACCTGAAGATGCTTGTGCTCGAACTCAGCGATGCGATTGGTGGCCACCAGAGGCTTGAGCACTTTGCAGATCAACATCTCAGTGCCCTCCTCCCGTGCCGAAGCTGATCGAAGACCCTACGGCTTCGGCTGGGGCATGCTGATCACGGTCGCGCACGGTCAGCAGGGTTTGCAGCAATCCCTCCGCACACAGCTGGCTGTAGCGGCTGCGAATGGCCGCGTCTGTGCGGCGGCAATGCTGGATGGCCCGATCCCGAGCCCCCGGCACGCTGCCGTGATAATCAAAACGCACCACCACTGGCACCGGCAGTCCGCGTGACACATTCAGTCCCTTGAAGATCTTCACGCCCACATCCATGTCTGCAGAGCCTTCCTCCAGGGTGTCCATGTGAGCGAAGTAAGTGAGATTACGCAAATGAATCTCCTTGAAACCGATGCCAACACCGATGAAGCGTTCGGCATGGCCAGCGTCCACATAGGCTCCCTCGTGATAAGTGCGCACATAATCAATCTGGGAAAGATTGTGCTCCAGAAGCCGGGCCACCAGTGCCACCATGCCGTCGTCGGGTTCACCGGGAGCCGCTTGGCGCACCAGTGAGAGCAGCTTGTGGCGGGCAGCCTCAGGAGTCAGGGCCTGGGTGTCGTCGTAGGCCTGGCGGGCATCCAGCCAGCGCTCCAGATCCGTGGTCCCATCCTGAGCCGGAACGTGTACGCGGATGGCATCGGTGTCGGTGTCCATGCCGATCAGCAGCAGATCCACCGAAGCGCCGCAACAGAAGCTGTTCTCCACCGCCTGCTGGAAGTCACGGAGGCGGGCAAGGGCAGAAGCGGCGGCCAGCACATCATTGGAGCCGTGGGCGGCGCAGCCCTCGTGCAGCGGATCGCGGGAACTGAAGTGATACATCGCCACCTTGAGGTAGCGGGTGGGCTCGTGGGCGGGATTCGGCCGACCCTCGCGGTAACGCAGGTGCTCAGTCTTCACCCAGCGATCCACCGTGTTCTCCACATCCAGCAGGGCGCCGGCGTGGGGGCGGCGGCGCACGGAGCTGAACGGCAGGCGCAGCGCGTAGGTGATGGCGTGGGCCAGACGCCCATCGGCGCAGGGCGTCACATCGAGCAGATGGAAACCGGACGCGAGCAGGAAGGCATTGAAGGCCTCAGCCGCCGGGGTTCCATCCTGGGCTTCGAGTGGGTCTTCACGGAAGAAAGCCCCACTGACCTGTTCATAAGTTTCGAACACGCACCATGCGAACAGGGTGCGCATGTCGAGCTGCTGCACCCAGGCCGACTCCAGGATGGGCAGGGGCAGCTCAAAGCCCAGTTCGGCGGCAGCGTGCTGCTGGGCCTGGGCGATGAAATCGGGTTCGTGCTGAAGCGCCGAGAGCCGCTTGAGCACCGGCACGATGCGGTCGAAGGCCCCCTTCACCTGGGTGTCGTAGGCGTGCAGGCGTTCGTTGGCAGCGGAATCGGTGAGCGGGTGGAGAGCCCCCGCTGGCAGCGGACGACGGCCGCGCATGGGCCGGGTGGGACGGAACGGACCGCGGGCGCCCGCCTTGGCGCGGGCCAGAGACAGCGGATCGGCAGCCCGGAGGATGGGTTCGGGAGCGAGCGAGCGCAACTCCTGTGGAGCCGCCCGCATGAGTGAGTCGGGCGCGATCGCCTGGATACCGGTCTGGTCCTGACGGCGCCGCGGAGCCGTGGGAGCCAGAGGCCTCTCAACGGAGGGATAGCGGCGCGAAGAAGCCAACGTCAGCAGTCAAGCGAAGGGACGAAACGAAGCATCAACCGCGGGCACCACCGGAAACGGTGATCAGGGAGCCCTTGTCCGTGCCACCGCTGGAGCCGGTCACGCGGCTCACGGGCTGGGCAATCTCGTCGTTGCGCTTCGGCTGAACAGGAGCCATGGCCGACATCGGACCAGAGCGGGTGGGATTGCGGCGGCGGGCCGAGGCTCCCTCCGTGCCGGTGACACGCTTGCCCCGGTCCCAGTCATCGCCGGTGATGTGCAGGCCGGCAGAGATGCCTTCGCCGGTCACCCGTGAGAGCGGGCGTTCGCCTTCTGCCGGTTCAGCGAGCGGGGGAGCAGAAACCACCGCAGGGCCGGGGGCCAGGCGCCGGGCCATGGGGATGGTGGCAACCACGCTGGGGCTGGTGGGGCGGTCGAAGCGGAACTGTTCGGTGCCGGTGACTTTGTCACCGGCCAGATCAAAAGGGCCGGTGATCCTGGCGCTGGTTTCGTAGCGGGTTCCCGTTACGGCATGGCTTCGTTCCCGCTGCTGATGGGCGGCGCGGGCCGGCGACTGAACGCTGAACTGTTGCCAGGGCTGGGTGTCGAGCGGCTGAGGGAAATCCGCCTCATGGCCCTCGGCAGCACCGCAGGCCTCGTTGAACTGGTCGGCGCCCACGTACGGGGTGCCGGTGACTGGCTCACAGGCACCCTTGGAGGCGCCGGTCATGATGCCGCCGATGCCAGGTTGAAGGCCACTGAGGCGCGGTCCTGGGGTGCCCATGCCGACGGGGACTCTCTGGCGGATCGTGCGGACCGCTTCGGGTGCACACCAGCCGGAAGCCTGCTCAAGGCCGGCATAGGGAGTGCCGGTGACGGCCTTGCAGGTGCCGGGCTCATCGCCAGTGACCTTGGAGGAGCGGCCGGTGTTGGTGCCGGAGACGATCTGCTGCTTGCCGGTGAGGCTGAAGCCCACTTTGGCCGCTTCCGGCTCGGGGCGCGCGCCGCAGAAACCTTCGTACTGCTGGCTGCCGATGTATTCATCACCGGTGACCCGGCGGCAGGTGCCCGGCTCGTTGCCGGTGACCTTTTCGGAGCGGCCCACGAGAGTGCCGGTGATGCCCGTGCCCCTGAGGGTGTGCACCTGGCCCACCTTCGGCGGCGCCTGACCGGGGCTGGCGATCGAGTCGTTGCCGACGTACTGGGTGCCGGTGGTGCGTACCGAGGCGCCGTGCTCATCACCGGTGACCTTCTCGGAGCGACCCACCATCACACCGGAGACCGGGCGGCCACCGAGGGTCTGGCTGAGGCCCACCTTGCGGGGACTGGGGGAACCGGTGGTGCCGCAGTAAGCCGCCGCCTGGTTAGCGGAGATGTATTCGGTGCCGGTGATCAACTTGCAGGTACCGGGCTCATCGCCGGTGACCTTCTCAGAGCGGCCGACTTCGTTGCCGGTGACGCGGTTGCCATGGGTGGTAGCGGTGACGCGCACCTTGGCGGGCTGCAGGGGGGTGGGCTCGTTCTGGCAGAACAGGCGGAAGACGTCGGCGCCCATGTATTCGGTGCCGGTGACCGGCCGGCAGGTGCTGGCCTCGTTGCCGGTGGTCTTCTCGGAACGATTGGCCTGCGTGCCGGTGACCACCTGACCTCGGGTGGTTTCACTGGCGCCCACCTTCCAGGTGGCGTCCTGAGCGCCGACGGGCCGGTTGGCTCCACGACGGGGACCGCAGGGCCGCGAGGTGCCACCGCAAGGACCCACGGCGCCGGCGCCGTTCTTGCTCTTGAGGTCGCGAAGGCGCTGGGCGAGTTCGCGGCTGCTCATCTCGGGGTTGCCTTGCCGCACGACGGCGGCTGTGCCGTTGGAGCCATTGGTGGCGGCGGATTTTCCGTGCTTGGAGAGGGCTTCGCGGCGGGCCAGGCCCCGGGCACGGCTGGGGTTGTGCTGGGCCACCCGGCGGTTGCCGGAAAGGCGGCGATCGTCGCTGCGGCTAGCAGAGCTAGTGGAACCAAGACCGGCGGTGCGGCTGCTGCCGAGTGACCACTGGTCTGAAGCCGCAGGGCGTTCAGCCGCAGCAGCGGCGGCGTCTGTCTTGCCCTTGCACTTGCAATCGGCTGGCTTGGCGGCAGCAGAGGTGGAAGGCGCTTCCTTGCGGGTGCGATCGCGGCTGGTGTCGGCGCGCTTTCCCTTCTTGCTGAGGGCTTCGCGGCGGGCCAGCACCAGATCCCGGCTGGGGTTGGCGATGCGCGACGAAATCGAGCGCTGGCTGGATCCACTGGGAGCGGCGCCGAGCTGTTCAAAGCGAGGCGAGCGGCGCTCGGGAGCGGAGACAACGGCAGCAGGTTTGGGCGGGGCCGCTTCCACAGTGCGGGCTGGGCGAGCTTCGGCAGCACCACGCACCCGGTTGGGGCTGGAGGAATAACGCTTCTCAGCAGACTTTCCGGCGGTGGAAAGTGCCAATCGACGTGCCAGTGCCGCTTCGCGACTGGATTGAGTTGCCATATCCGCCCGGTAAGGAAAGTGCCAGTGAACGTTCTTTGCGCGCAGCGTCAGACCGATCGACCGTGCGATGAGGTACTGAACAGAACTGGGAGCGTTTGGAGTGAAAGGAAGGGGAAGAGGTCCCGCCGAAGCGGGACCCACACCGCTTCAGCGCGCTTCGAAAACCACGAAGCAGGAACCCTGGCTCTGGGTGTAGGCGTCGTAGCCCACCAGACGCACGTGGTGATCGGGGTAGGCACGATGGCAGGCCTCGAGCTCACTCACGATCACGCCCAGATCCTTCTCGCCGAAGAAGGGGAGCTTCCAGTACGACCAGTAGGTGGCCATGGAACGGCTGGGGTGGACATGCTCAACGAGCGGGCTCCAACCCTGGGCAATGATGTAAGCGATCTGGTCGTAGATCTCGTCCTGGGACATCGGCGGAAGAAAGCCGAAGGTCTCCAGGGTGGCGACTGTTTGATAGTCACCCACGGTGCTCTTGAAGGGCATGGGGGTCCTTGAAGTGGAGGGGAAGGTTCAGAGGAGCTCCGCAGTGGCGGTGAAACAGGTTCACCGCCAGAACGGACTGGGGAAAATCAGCCGACGTCGAGCTTGTCGACGGTGTCGAACTCGAATTTGATTTCCTTCCAGGTTTCGAGAGCGATGGCCAGCTCAGGGCTGTGCTTGGCGGCTTCCATGAGGATGTCGCGGCTCTCCTTCTCGATCTCGCGACCGGCGTTGCGGGCCTTGACGCAGGCCTCGAGGGCCACACGGTTGGCTGCGGCGCCAGCGGCGGAACCCCAGGGGTGGCCGTGGGTGCCACCACCGAACTGCAGCACGGAATCGTCGCCGAAGATCGCCACCAGTGCGGGCATGTGCCACACGTGGATACCGCCGGAGGCCACGGCGAAGACGCCGGGCATGGAGCCCCAGTCCTGGTCGAAGAAGTTGCCGCGGCTGCGATCTTCAGGAACGAAGGATTCACGCAGCTGGTCGATGAAGCCCAGGGTGGTCTGGCGATCACCTTCAAGCTTGCCGACCACAGTGCCGGTGTGCAGCTGGTCACCACCGGAGAGACGCAGGCACTTGGCCAGCACCCGGAAGTGGATGCCGTGCTTGGGATGGCGGTCGATCACCGCGTGCATGGCGCGGTGAATGTGCAGCAGCATGCCGTTCTTACGGCACCACTTCGACAGACCGGTGTTGGCAGTGAAGCCACCGGTGATGTAGTCGTGCATGATGATCGGCTGACCCAGTTCTTTGGCGAACTCGGCCCGCTCGTACATCTCTTCAGGAGTGGCGGCGGTGCAGTTGAGGTAGTGACCTTTGCGCTCGCCGGTTTCCTGTTCCGCCGATTTCACGGCTTCTGCCACGAACTCGAAACGGTTCTGCCAGCGCTGGAAGGGCTGGGAGTTGATGTTTTCGTCGTCCTTGGTGAAGTCAAGACCGCCGCGGAGGCACTCATAGACCACCCGGCCGTAGTTCTTGCCGGAAAGGCCGAGCTTGGGCTTGATGGTGCAACCGAGCAGAGGACGGCCGTACTTGTTCATCCGGTCGCGCTCGACGCAGATGCCGTTCGGCGGGCCGGGGCAGGTCTTGATGAAGGCCATCGGGAAGCGGATGTCTTCCAGACGCAGGTGGCGCAGGGCCTTGAAGCCGAACACGTTGCCCACCAGGGAGGTGAGCACGTTGGTGATCGAACCTTCCTCGAACAGATCGAGGGGATAGGCAATGAAGGCATAGAAGGATTCCTTGTCGCCAGGAACGTCTTCGATGCGGTAGCAACGGCCCTTGTAGAAGTCGAGATCGGTGAGGAGCTCGGACCACACGGTGGACCAGGTGCCGGTGGAAGATTCAGCGGCCACGGCGGCAGCCACTTCTTCTTTGGGAACGCCTTCCTGGCCGGTGACCTTGAAGCAGGCCAGCAGGTCGGTGTCGAGGGGAACGTAGTCGGGAGTCCAGTACGTATCTCTGTAGTCCTTGACCCCGGCGTCGTACTTCTTGCTCATGGGGGAAATCTCGTGGTGGGTCGGGTGGGAAGGGGAAAGCTGGGCAGCCCTCGATTCAGGGGCGGTTCAGCTCTCAGTCCTTGGAGCCCAGACCAAAGCTGCTGTTGAGCGCCGGTTCGACTTCACGGTGCGGGCGGGCAATGATGTGGGCTGCCACGAGGCCGTCGCCGACACGCTCGCAGGCGTCAGCGCCAGCGCGAACAGCAGCGTTGACAGCGCCGGTTTCACCGCGCACCAGCACGGTGACGTAGCCGCCGCCGACGAACTCACGACCGATCAGACGCACTTCTGCGGCTTTGGTCATCGCGTCGGCCGCTTCGATCGCGGGCACCAGGCCGCGGGTCTCGATCATGCCGAGGGCGATGCCCATGGTTTCATTCGCCATTGACGACTCCGGAACTGTGAGGAGGAGGTTCGCTAGGAACACTGCTCTTCGGGGTACCCCTGCGTCAAGCGATTTGGGTGGCCCTTCCCATCACCGTCCATGGTGAACCCGATAAGCGCTGCTCATGGGTTCCAGGTCGTTACGCCCTGTGAAGGAAACCGCTGATGTGGCCAGCTTTCCTCTCTCTTTGACGCCGGACGGATTAACCAGGAAGGGACCAACACCCGTGCCCATGGCCTCGACGCCAACCCTGCCGCCCTTGTTGCGTGAAAGCGGCCAGCGGGAGGTCTTTTGTGGTCTCACCTCGATCGTGTGGCTGCACCGCCGCATGCCGGATGCCTTCTTTCTGGTGGTGGGCTCCCGCACCTGCGCGCACCTTGTGCAGTCGGCGGCAGGGGTGATGATCTTTGCTGAACCCCGCTTCGGCACAGCGATCCTGGGGGAAAGGGATCTGGCTGGCCTGGCCGATGCCAATGAAGAGCTCGACCGGGTGGTGAACGACCTGCTGGAGCGCCGGCCCGAAATCCGCACCCTGTTCCTGGTGGGCTCCTGCCCGTCGGAAGTGATCAAGCTTGACCTGGCCAAGGCCGCAGAGCGGATCAACACTCGCATGCGCGGCCGTGTCCGGGTGGTGAACTACTCAGGCAGCGGCATCGAAACCACCTTCACTCAGGGCGAAGACGGTGCCCTTAGTGCGCTGGTTCCCTTGCTGCCCAGCAGCGATGAAAGCCAGCTTTTGCTGGTGGGAACCCTGGCCGATGGCGTCGAGGACCGCTTCCTCACCCTGTTCGAGCGCCTGGGGGTCGGGCCGGTGCGCAGCCTGCCGCCACGCCAGTCGACAGATCTCCCCGCCGTTGGGCCCGGCACCAAGCTGTTGCTCGCCCAGCCCTTTCTCAGCGACACCGTTCGGGCACTGGAGCGCCGCGGCGCCACCCGCCTCGCCAGCCCTTACCCCCTGGGAGTGGAGGGCAGCCGCGCCTGGATGGCCGCCGCCGCCGCCGCCTTCGGTGTCGACCCCGGCCTCGTGGCGGAGGTGCTCGATCCGCTGGTGGAGCGGGGCCGCCGGGCTCTGGCTCCACTGCGGCAGCAACTCGAAGGCAAGCGTCTCTTCCTGATGCCCGACTCCCAGCTGGAGATCCCGTTGGCCCGCTTCCTCAGCCGCGAATGCGGCATGGAGCTGGTGGAGGTGGGCACCCCCTATCTCGATCGCCCCCTGATGGCAGAAGAGCTGGCCCTGCTGCCGGAGGGCACGCAGCTCAGTGAAGGCCAGGACCTGGAGCGGCAGCTGGAGCGGGTGCGCGCCGCCCGTCCCGATCTTGTGGTCTGCGGGCTGGGGATCGCCAATCCGCTGGAAGCGGAGGGCATCGCCACGAAGTGGTCGATCGAGCTCGTCTTCAGCCCCATCCACGGCATCGACCAGGCCGCCGATCTCGCCGAATTGTTTGCCCGTCCGCTGCACCGCCGCCAACTCCTGAAATGGAACTGACCCTCTGGACCTACGAAGGCCCCCCTCATGTGGGCGCGATGCGGATCGCCGCCTCGATGGAAGGGCTGCACTACGTGCTGCATGCGCCCCAGGGCGACACCTACGCCGACCTTCTGTTCACGATGATCGAGCGGCGAGATCGCCGTCCCCCCGTCACGTACACCACCTTCCAGGCCCGCGACCTCGGCGGTGACACAGCTGAACTGGTCAAGCGTTCGATCCAGCAGGCGGTGGATCGCTTCCAGCCCGAAGCCCTGCTGGTGGGCGAGAGCTGCACGGCGGAACTGATCCAGGACCAGCCGGGTGCGCTTGCCGGTGGGATGAATCTCGGCGTGCCTGTGGTGAACCTGGAACTGCCCGCCTATTCAAAGAAAGAGAACTGGGGGGCAGCCGAAACCCTCTATCAGCTCTGCCGCAGCCTGCTGCGCGAGCAGGTGCCGGCGCCCGGAACTCCGCGGCCCTCACCCGATCGCTGGCGGTCCGAAGGCCGTCGGCCGCGGGTGAATCTGCTCGGACCGAGCCTGCTCGGGTTCCGCTGCCGCGACGACATCAAGGAGATCCGCGGCCTGCTGAGCGAACACGGCATCGATGTGAACGTCGTGGCACCGATGGGCGCCAGGCCTGCCGATCTGTTGCGCTTGCCGGAAGCTGACGCCAATGTCTGCCTGTATCCGGAAGTGGCCGGGCCACTCTGCAGCTGGCTGGAGCGTCAGTTCGGCACGCCGGTGGTGCGCACCGTGCCCATCGGTGTGGGAGCCACGCGGCGGTTTCTTGACGAACTGAGCACCGTGCTCGATCTGGAAGCGCCCGAAGCCAACGAGGCCGACCTGCGCTCCAGGATGCCGTGGTACTCGCGCTCGGTGGATTCCACTTACCTCACCGGCAAGCGGGTGTTCATCTTTGCCGATGCCACCCACGCGATCGCCGCTGCGCGCATCGCCGCCGATGAGCTCGGCTTCACGGTGGTGGGGCTGGGCACCTACAGCCGCGAGCTGGCCCGCGAGGTGCGGGCCGCAGCCAAGGACCTGGGGCTGGAAGCCCTGATCACCGATGACTACCTCGCCGTGGAGAAGGCGATGGGAGAGGCCGCACCGGAGCTGGTGCTGGGCACCCAGATGGAACGCCACAGCGCCAAACGGCTGGGCATTCCCTGTGCGGTGATCAGTGCTCCGCTGCACGTGCAGGACGTGCCGGCCCGTTACGCCCCGCAGATGGGCTGGGAAGGGGCGAACGTGATCTTTGATTCCTGGGTACACCCGCTGATGATGGGCCTGGAGGAACACCTGATCGGCATGTTCCGCCACGACTTCGAATTCGTCGAAGGGCACCGCAGTCATCTGGCTGAGGGAGCGCCGCCCCGTCAGGCTGCGGCAGCCGAGCCTGTCCAGGCCGCGGTGGCCGGGACGTCCCTGGCAGCGGCGGCCAACGGCACCGGCAATGGCGCTGGAGCAGCGGGCGCCACGGCCACACTGGCACCTCCCTCAGTGTCCGAAGGCGTCGCGGTCTGGAGCGCCGACGGCGAAGCCGCCCTGCGCAAGATCCCCTTTTTCGTGCGTGGCAAGGTGAAAACCAACACCGAAACCTTCGCCCGTGAGCACGGGTTGGTGGCGATCACCGAAGAGGTCCTCTATGACGCCAAGGCGCATTACAGCAAGTGAGGGATTGAGCGCAGAGCAGCCGGGAGATGTTTCGGTTTGCACCATGCGCCAACACGCTTGGCCGTGCTGACCTTGCATGGAACCAAGCCATTGTTCGGCCCCGTTTCAAGGCAAGGATCGCGCTGATGACAGCCACGCTCACGACTCCCACCAATCGCGTTGAAGACGGCGAAGGCAGCCTGCAGGTGCACCAGGACGCCTCGATGAACATCGAGACCGGCGCCCTGGTGATTGCGGTATACGGCAAGGGGGGGATCGGGAAATCCACCACCTCCTCCAACCTCTCGGCCGCCTTTTCGAAGCTCGGCAAGCGGGTGCTGCAGATCGGCTGCGATCCCAAGCACGACAGCACCTTCACCCTCACCAAGAAGATGGTGCCCACGGTGATCGACATCCTCGAAACCGTGGACTTCCACAGTGAGGAGTTGCGGCCGGAGGATTTCGTCTTCGAGGGCTACAACGGCGTGATGTGCGTGGAGTCGGGTGGGCCGCCGGCTGGCACCGGCTGCGGGGGTTACGTCACCGGCCAGACGGTGAAACTGCTCAAGGAGCACCACCTGCTGGAAGACACCGATGTGGTGATCTTCGATGTACTGGGCGATGTGGTCTGCGGTGGGTTCGCCGCACCCCTTCAGCATGCCCATTACTGCCTGATCGTCACGGCGAACGACTTCGACTCGATCTTCGCCATGAACCGGATCATGCAGGCGATCAATGCCAAAGCCAAGAACTACAAGGTGCGGCTCGGTGGTGTGATTGCCAACCGCTCGGAGGAAACTGACCAGATCGATAAGTTCAACGAGCGCACGGGCCTGCGCACGATGGCCCACTTCAAAACCGTTGATGCCATCAGGAAATCACGCCTGAAGAAGTGCACCATCTTTGAGATGGAACCCAGCCCGGAAGTGGAGGCGGTGCAACAGGAGTACCTGAGCCTTGCTCAGAAGATGCTCAGCGATGTGGAACCGCTGGAGGCCGAATCCCTCAAGGATCGGGACATCTTCGATCTGCTCGGCTTCGACTGAGTACGGATCGCCGGCGGCACACCCCCCTGTCGCCGGCATGACACGTTCCCGCAGCGATGACTCCGGCGGTTCACACTTCGGCAGCCGCCCGTTCCACCAGGCGGCGGGCCACTGCCTGCACACCCGTGTGGGCATAGGTGTCGGTAAAGGCGTCCAGGAACACGGCGAACTGATCCAGTCGCCCCTGCCACGGTCCCAGCGTTGATTCCATCGCCCGCACGGCAGATTGGCCGGTGAGGGCGAGTTCAGCAGTGAATCCGCCGGCCCAGCCCAGCCACTGGTCCACGCCCCGGCGCAGAAAGCTGAGGTGGGCCTGATCGCCGCGCCCCGGAATCAGACCGGCCATCTGCCGGTAGGAGGGCAGCCGCTGCAGATCTTTCTGGCCAGCCGCCCCCAGCAGGCCGTCCAGGCGTTGCAGAGCCTGATCACCGAGCGGCAGCAGGGCATCGAAGCAGATCAAGGCAGCCATCCGCACCCTCGCTTCACCGGCATAGTCGGCCAGGGCAGCGCCGAAGGCGCCGAAGCTGTCGCCGGGCAGGCCATTGACCTGGGTGAAGGCCAGCAACTCCGCCGCCACCTTCAGGCTTAGATCCACCGCCTGCAGGGTGTCGCCAGGCGGCGTCAGATCTGCCAGTCGCTTGAGCAAGGGCAGACCAGCGCTCACGTTGGCGAGCAGCCGCACCCCACCGGCCGCGTGCTGGGAACGGTTCACGGCGTCGTAGAGGCTGAGCGCGCGGCCGTAGCCCTCGCCGCGGGCACGGCTCAGCAGATCGGCACGGGAACGGATGCGGGCGATCAGGGCAGGATCGTCGTCGCCGATCACCTCCTTGATCAGGTCCTCGGCGCTGCGGAGGTTGGTCCACCCCCCGGGCACCAGGGTGCTGATGCCCTGGAGCGCCAGCACGGTGAGGCCCCGGCGGGGCAGACGCTCAAGGCGCTCAAGCACGGTTGGGCGGGCCATCAGCGCACCAGAGCAAGGGATGGGACAGTGGCGGCAGGGCTTGACGAGGGGCCGAGCCGCCTGGGCCGCTCAGAAGCGAGGGCCTTGAGGTCAAAGCTCTCCAGAAGCTCATGGCGCTCATGCGCATCGAGACCGACGCCCTGGCCGATCACCTTCACCTGGAAGCGGCCACCCACCAGCACGGCGCTGGCCTGGCTGCCCTGCTCCACCAGGGGCCAGCCGGCCAGGGTGTCAGCAGCGGCGGCGAACTTCTCGCGGGCCTCGGGGGCGGTGGTGGTGTCGGAGATCGCCAACAGCGCCACCACTTCGCCACTTCGCTTCAGCCTGGCCTCGCTGAAGCCACGCTTCTCCTGGCTGAACACCAGCTCTTCGCCCGGCGAGGCCGCCGGGAACAGGCGGTTGAATGCCGTGCCGTTGACCACCTGCTGGGCGGGCACATCGCCCACCGTGCCGCCGGGGAGCCAGTCGGAGAAGGGGAGCAGCACCACAGCGCCCCCCACCAGAGCGGCAGCGAGGCCAAGGGCAAGGATCCAGCGCAGGAAGCGGGGCATCGACAGGCTGGGCGAAGAACAGAGAAGGGGAGAATCAGGGAAAGAAAGCGAAGAGGGGCTGGCCGGCGACGGCTCAGCTCAGGCCCACCAGTTGCAGGGAAAGGTCCCAGGTCTGGGCAGCGATGGCGGGATCGCTGGCTTTCTCCGAGAGCTCCTGCACGAACTGCTTGCCACCCTGCTTCTGCCGGTTGCCCCAGCTCCAGTGGGCACCGGACACGGCGAAGGCTGGATCGGCCACCACCTGTGCCACCCTGACGCCGGCCAGCTCCTGGCTGACATAGCCGCCGGTGATGTTTTTCTGAAACCAGGGGAATATCTTCTGAAAAAGGGGATAGCTGTTGCGGAACAGCGGCGTATCCGCCACACACCCCGGATAGAGCGAACTGAACACGATGCCGGTGCGTTCGTGCAAGCGCCGGTGCAGCTCCTGGGTGGTGATCATGTTGCAGAGCTTGCTGTCCTTGTAGGCCTTGCCCGGCTTGAACGGCTTGCCGCCGGCCATGGTGATCGGGGCCTTGAACCCTGCCTTGAAGCCGGAGAGATCGCCCAGATCTGCCGGCGCCGGAATCGGGATCTTGCCGCCCAGCTCCTTGGAGTTCGCCGTGACCGTGCCCAGGATCACCAGGCGACGCGACGGATGGGTGGAGCGCTGCAGATCCTCGAGCAACAGTTGAATCAGCAGGAAGTGGCCCAGATGGTTGGTGGCCATCGAGAGCTCGTAGCCCTGGGGCGAACGCAGCGGCTGCTTGAGCAGTGGCAGGTACACGGCCGCATTGCACACCAGTGCATCGAGCGGCCGCCCGGTGGCACGGAACGCCTGCACCAGCCCCCTCACGCTGTCGAGATCGCCGAGGTCCACCTGCAGGTGGGTGAGGCTGGCCTCCGGAAGGCCCAGAGCCGTGGCGGCCGCGCGGGCCTTGGCGGTGTCGCGGCAGGCCATCACCACTTGCCAGCCGCAGTCCACCAGTGCCTTGGCGGCATAAAGACCCACGCCCGACGACGCACCTGTGACCATCACCGTGCCGGGCTGGCCGGTGGTGACTGCGGTACCGGCCGTTGAAGAGGCGGAGGTCTGCTCTGTCGCCATGGGTTGAAGGGACGCGGTGCGCCTCAACCTAAGGAGGGAGCCTCAGGTCTCCGGGGCTTTACCGGCGAGATTCAACAGAAGGAAACGCGCAACGAGCGCCCCAGGGGAAGGGAGGAAGCAGGGTCAACCGCCTGCTGGAGCGGGCTTCGACGCCGGTGTGGACTGGGCGGCTGATGAATTCTTGAGCTGGGAATCTTCCCAGACGATCCGCAGCCGATTGGGAGCGATCCATTGATCCTGCTCACGAATCAAACGCTGTTCGCCGTCCTTGGAAAAGAGCTGATCGAAGCGTTGCTGAACTTTGCGGAGTTTATTTTTTTCGATATCGAGAATGGCGCTGATTTCGCCGTGGCTGTCAAGCCGCTGCTGGTAAGCCCCAGCCAGGTGCACCAGGCTCACAGAGGCGAGCAGGCCAAAGCCCAGCTTCACCGCCAGGCCGATCACGCTGCAGAGAAGCTCCTGGCGTTCACTCGAGGCCTGCCAGCCGTCGGGGTGCAGGTCTGCGGTGGTGCTGGAGGCGGCGGAGCTCAGGCGGGTGACAACCCCGGCTGGGGCGGCAGATCGTCCGTGGCCAATGCGAGGGAGATCTTTTCCCCCTGCAGGAGGCTTGGCACGGCTGGCCCGGCGCGGGCTGTCGGTGGGAGCCTGACGGGAGCGCAGGGCGGAAGCCAATGGGGGCGGCGCAGGGGTTGCCGTCTTGTAGCAGGCGGAACGCCCCCTGCCAAGGCCTGAAGCTTCAGGAGTTGTAGAGGCTGACGCTCAGACGGATGGCCAGCACGCCGGCGTGGGCCGCCACAACCAGCGCGATCAGAACTTCAACCTGGCTCAGAGAGGTGACCATGGCCGACGAAAACAAGCGTTTGACGCCACCATTGTTGGCTCAACCCTGCCATGGGCCCGACCCAACCGTTGGGCTGTCACAGCTCTTGATCTCCTCCGTTCCCTCCCTGCTGCCCATCTCCGCCGATCAGATTCGGGCCCTCGACACCTCACCCCTGATGGCCTGGAGTTCGCTCTCCGCCGCCCAGCTGATCGAGCAGGCGGGCAGCCTGCAGCTCAGCTTTGAGTGGCCCCGTCCCCAGGAAGATCCGCGCGAGCTGTCGGAAGTGCCGGAAGTGCGGCTCTGGAACCTGCGGGCCGACGCCCTGAATCCCTGGCTGCCGTTCGTGCTTGATCGCGGCAGCGGCCAGCTGTGCCGGCACGTGGCCATGCTGTTGCCCCACGGCTTCAGCCGCAACGAGGGGATTCGCTTCGCACCGGAAAGCCTGGAGCTCTGGATCACGCACCGGCTTTTTCTGCTCGACGACTGGAGCCGCCGGCACGACCTGCACTGCCGCCAGGGTCTGGGTCAGATGGCGGCAGTGCTCGGCTTTGATCTCGACCCAGCCTTCTGGGCCGCACTGCCGGAGCACTGAAGCCTCAGGCGAGCAGCAACTGCAAGCCGCGCCGTCCGCTATCCAGTGCCAGCGCCACCGTGATCGTGCGCAGCATCAGCACCAGGCGGGCCTCGCTCACCTTGTCCAGCCGCGCCGCCGACCAGCGGGCGGCCATGGCGGCTGAGCCCCCAAGCAACAGGGCCATCACCGCATCGGCACGCCCACCGGAGAGCAACTCCACCGAGGCGGCCGAGGCGGAGCAGAGCACTGCCAGGGTGCTGAGCCGGATGGCCGCATGCAACGGCATCCTCAGGCCCTTCACCATCAGCGGCACCATCATCAGCCCGCCGCCCACACCGAGCAGGCCCCCGGCAAAGCCAGCCAGCCCTCCCACCGCCACCAGCCCTGGCAGGGGAACGGGTGGCTCCTCTGCGCCGGCTGCCGCCCCCCGACGGGGTTCGATCGTGAGGGCCAGCACGGCGTACATCAGCGCCTGCAGGGCCAGCAGGTGCCAGCCCTGCAGCAGCCCGCCCAGGCGGCTGAACGCGACGCCGCTGACGGCCGCCGCCACGCCGATCGCCAGGCAGGGCCGAACGGCGAGGTGGCCCTGCCGCAGATGCGACCAGGTGCCACCCAAGGTGGTGGGCACGATCGCCACGGTGCTGGTGGCCAGGGCCTCATGCGGCGGCAGACCGGCCAGCAGCAGCATCGGAGCGTATACCAGCCCGCCACCGATGCCGAGCAGGCCCGACAGCAACCCGGCCACCACCCCCATCAGCAGCAGGGGCAGAAGTGCCAGCAGGTCGATCAGCATGGTGACGCCCTGACGCCCAGCCACTGGCCCCTGCATCTTCCCTGACGCCCACCCTGCCCACGCATTGGCGCTGGATCCCGCCCCTGACCAGCAGCGGTGATCGCCAGATGGCTATCGATGATCTGCTGCTCGACGGCCTGGTGCAGGGTTCTGGCCAGGGGGTGCTGCGTCTTTACCACTGGGACCGGCCGACCTTGTCCTTGGGGCACCACCAGCACCGGCTGGAACCCCACTGGCAGGCGCTTGTGGATGCCGGCCTCCTGTCCATGGTGCGACGCCCCAGCGGCGGGAGAGCCGTGCTGCATGACGGCTGCCTCACCTACGCGCTGCACTGGCCAGCGGCCAGCGGAAGCCGCGCCCAGACCTACTGCCGCGCCGTCCAGTGGTTGCGGCAGGCACTGGCGGGGTGGGGCCATCCCCTTCACCCCGGGCAGCAGGCCGCCAGCCGTCAGCGCAGCAGCTGTTTCGCCACGAGCACGGCGGCCGACCTGGTGGAGGCGACTGGGGCCAAGCGGGTGGGCAGCGCCCAGCTCTGGCGGCGTGGGCACCTGCTGCAGCACGGCACGCTGCTGCTGCGGCCCACAAGCACCCGCTGGCTGGAGGTGTTCGGGCAGGAGCCCCCGGCCGCGCTGGCCCCACTGCCGGTGGAGGGTGAGGCGCTGATCGAGGGCCTGCGGCAAGCCGCCCAGCAGGATCTGGGCGGCAGCTGGAGCAGCCGGCCGCTCAGCCGCAGGGAATGGGACGAGGTGGAGCAGCGCCGCGGCAACTTCGCCGTGCGCTGTGGCGGCAGCGGTCGGAAGGCGGCTGAGGCGAAGGGGGCGGAGGCGGCCGTGGTGGTGAGGGATGGGCCTCAGCGCGGCACGTCACCGCCGGCCGATTCCAACGCCATGCCGCGGGCCACCTGAGCGATGGCCATACCGAGCGGGTAAGTGCCCTGACGACGGGCCGCCTCAAGCAGCGCCGGAGGCAGGCGTACCCCCAGACGCTTGAGCACGACTTCAGAAAGCTCAGGCCGCTCGATCGTGCCAGTGGGCAGGCCGGAGACCCCCAGCACCAGCAAGCGATCGACGCCGGGCTCATCCAGTTGGACGGCGGCCTGCCAGAGGGGAGCGTCCTCCCGGATCGAGGGGAGCGTGGAGAGGGGCTGCTGGTGGTCGCCCACCCGTTCCTGATCCCAGCGCTGAACAGGCAACGACTGGAGGGGGTCGTCGTTGATCACGCCCTGCCAACGGCCCTGCTCACAGATCAGGACCCAATCGGCCGGTTGGATCGTTTCCTCCTTGCGGCGCAGCTGGCTGAGCTCCCGCAACGAGCAGCTGGACTCGAGCACCCGAAAACGACGCCGGGCTGCTTCACTCACCTTGAGATCGCGCAGGGCCTGCTGCAACGAGAGCAACTGCAGCTGATTGCGGGAGGCACCAAGACCAAACCAGCCCAGCACAATCAACCAGAACGCCCCGAAACCTCCCCCTCGCAGCACCAGCAGGGTGCCCATGCCCACCGCCATCAGGGAGAGGAAACGGCCGATCGCCGCCGCCACCTGAATGCCGCGCCGCTGGCTGCCGGTGAACTGCCACACCAGCGCCTTGACGATCAGGCCGCCGTCCAGCGGCAGCCCAGGCAGCAGATTGAACAGCGCCAGGATCAGGTTGAGCACCCCGAGCTGGGTGACCATCTCGCCCAGCAGGGGCGACAGATGGGCAGCCGGATGGGCCCCCGCCAGCAGCAGCCCCGCCAGGATCAGACTCACGAACGGTCCGGCAGCCGCCACCTGAAGGGCACCGATCGCGGTGCTGCATTCCCGCTCCACGGTGGCCACCCCACCGAGCAGGAAGAGTGTGATGCTGCGCACCTTGACGCCGTGAGCGATCGCCACCAGCGAATGCCCCAGCTCGTGGAGCAGCACCGATACGAACAGCAGCACAGCCGTTGCAGAGGCCAGCAGCCACAACGCCACTGGGGAGGCGCGCCCCACCAGGGAGACGGAATACTGCTGTTGGAAGCCTGCCGTGGCCAGACCCAGCACGATGAACCAGCTGGGATGGATCCGCAGCGGGATGCCGCGGATCTTGAACAACATCCAACCCTCGCCCACGCCGTTATCCAGTAGTGCCCCAGGGCTGACCCAAGGCCGTCGAAGCCCGATCCTAGAAACCTGGCGGATGGGCAGGCTGCGATGACCCCACTTCTCAAGATCTGCGGACTTCGCAGCCCGGACCAGGCGTACGCCGTGGCGGCGTTGGGGGTGGAGGCGATCGGTGTGATCGCGGTGCCTGGGTCACCACGGTGGCTGGAGCCCCAGCAGCGCGCTGCGGTGTTCAGCGCCGCACGCCAGGCCAATCCCGCCTGCCTGGGGGTGCTGGTGGTGGCCGATCCCGAGGACGCGATCCAGGAGCAGCTGGATCCCCTCATCGGCGGACATCAATTGCTGCAGCTGCACGGCAACGAGACACCCGAGCGCTGCCGGATGCTCAGCGAAACGCTTGAGTGCCAGGTGTGGAAGGCGCTGCGGATTCGCAGCCCGGGGGATCTGCAGCGGGCCGAGGACTACAGCGAGGTGGTGGCCGCCCTGCTGCTCGATGCCTGGGTGCCGGATCAACTGGGCGGCAGCGGCCGCCGCCTGCCGGTTGCCTGGCTGGAAGGGTTTGCCCCCGGCTGCCCCTGGTGGTTGGCGGGGGGGCTGAGTCCGGGCAACGTGGGTGAGGTGCTGGAGCAGCTTCAGCCCGACGGTCTTGATGCGTCCAGTGGGGTGGAAATCGCACCGGGGGACAAGGACCTGGCCCGGGTGGCAGCTCTGGTGGAGGCCGTGAAGGGAAGCGGAAACGCAGCAGGCGGGAGCTGATGCTGGCGGTTGGCCCCAAAGCGGGCGAGCATCACGGGGTAGCCATCCCCCCTTCCCCTTGAGACCCATTCCATCGTTTTCACTGGCCCCGCTGCTGCTGCTGACGGCCCTGACCGGGAGTCAGGCGGCCGTGGCACAGGGCATGATCGCTGGCTGCCGGTTGGTGGGCGCCGACCTGCAGTGCGTGCCTGGGCTGACCACAACGCCTGAGCAGCAGATCCAGATCATGCAGGGTCAGATCAGCGCCGACACGGCCATGGAAGGGGTTGTGGATCAGCAGATCACAGGACTCAGCCAGTTGCTGCTGCAGGGGGAAACCGCCATTGGATCCGTGCTGACTGCCCAGCTGATTGCCACCACCCTGGCCACCCTCAGCACCCCGGAGTTCCACTGGTACGTGAAGCGGCCGGGGGAGAGTACCTGGATCCTGATTCCCGGAGCGCAGGGAGGCGCATACACCATCAAGCCGGCTGATGCAGGCAGCTTGCTGATGGTGGTGGCTGTAACCACGGAAAACGGGCAGGTGAAACGCGAAGCGTCGCCCCCACTCGGCCCCTTGGGCCAATGATCTGAGCTCAGCTGGTGAGCATTGACTCCTGCTGCTTCACCAGCTCAAAGAATTCCTGCTTCAAGCTGGGATCGTGGCGAAAATCGCCGCGCACCACGGAGTTCACCATGCTGGTCTGGGGCTCCTTGACGCCGCGCCACTTCATGCAGTAGTGCTGTGCCTTCACCAGGATCGCCAGACCCTGGGGCTGGCAGAGACGCTCGATCTCATCGGCCAGGATCATCACGGCCTCCTCCTGGATGTGGGGACGGGAGAACACCCAATCGGCCACACGAGCGAATTTGGAGAGGCCGATCACCCGATCGCCTGGCTTGATGCCGATCCAGCAGCTGCCAAGAATCGGAACCAGGTGATGGGAGCAAGCCGAACGCACCGAGATCGGGCCGACAGTGTAGATCTCGTCGAGCTTTTTGACGTTGGGGAAGCTGGCAATCTTGGGCTGCTTGTGATAGCGGCCTTTGAACACCTCGTGTAGGTACATGCGAGCGACACGCTCTGCCGTTTCCTCGGTGTTGTGGTCGTTATCGATATCGATCACCAGACTACGCAACATCTCGCGCACTTTTCCTGCCACCTCGATCTCGAGCTGCTCAAGCTCCCCCTCTTGGAGATGATCGGCCAGGTTGTCATTAGCGAAGAAGGAGACCCCGGCCTGCTGCAGGCGCTCACGAATGCGCAAGCTTACAGGTGCCGGACCCACTTCAGGCGTAAGGGCACGATCCAGCGGGGTGGAGGAAAATGTGGAGGTCATGGAAGACTCAAAGAACACCAGTTGCGGGCATCAGGGTGAGATCCTCCACCAGTTGAGACGGAGGCTGCTGGGCCAGATACAGCAGAGCTTCAGCGGCCTGATCTGCTGAAAGCATGGCACGCCGATCGAAGGAAGCGTGGACGGTTTCCGTCCCCCACAGGGGGGTATCCACGGCACCGAGGGTGAGCGTGCTCACCCGGATGCCATGGCTACGTTCCTCTTCGGCGAGGCAGCGGCTGAACGATTCAAGCGCTGCCTTGGTGGCGCAATAGGCGCCCCACTCGGGGAAGGCGCGGCGGGCTGCGTGGCTGCTCACGTTGATGATCTGTCCCCCACCGATCTGACGCATGGCGGGAAGCACCGACTGGCAGACCTGGAAGACGCTGGTGAGATTCAACTGCCACAACCATTGCCAGTGCTCCAGTGTCATGGCGGCAAGTTCGCCGGTGTAAGCCGCGCCAGCGTTGTTGATCAACACGTTCGGCGCCGCGTGGCTTGCCAGCAGTGCGGCGATGGCCGGCGCGATGGCCCTGGGATCAGCAAAATCCACGGTGGCGATGCCCACCTGCCTTCCCTTTTGCCGGAAGGGCTCAGCCACGGCTTCCAGATCCTGGAGCGTGCGTGCCATCAGCAGCAGATCCCAGCCAGCGCCGGCAAAGGAGCGAGCTGCAGCAGCTCCGATGCCCCTGGAGGCACCCGTGATCAAAACCGACGGCAAACCGAAACCGCTCCTGCTGAAACCCTAAGAACCCACGGTGGAATCCGTGGTACCGGCACCGAGCACCCGTCCCATGCGACGGAACTTGTCGTAGCGCTGTTGCAGAAGCTCCGCCTCGCTGAGCTGGCCCAGTACGGCCAACTGCTCGATCAAGGCGCTGCGGAGTGTGTCCGCCGCCTGCATCGGCCCCCAGTGATTCCCGCCTGAGGGCTCATTGAGCACAACATCGATCAACCCGAGTTGCAGCAGATCCGCTGCCGTGATCTTCAAGGCGGTGGCAGCGACAGGGGCTTTGGCCGCATCACGCCAGAGGATGGACGCGCAGGCCTCAGGGCTAGCCACGGTATAGACGCTGTGCTCGAACATCAGCAGCCGATCGGCCACGCCGATGCCCAACGCACCACCGGAGCCACCTTCACCGATCACGGTGGCGATCACCGGCACCCGCAGCCGGAACATCTCGCGCAGATTGACGGCGATCGCTTCCCCCTGGCCGAGCTCCTCGGCCAGAACCCCTGCATAGGCGCCTGGAGTGTCGATGAAAGTGAGGATCGGCAGCCGGAAACGATCGGCGTGCTCCATCAGCCGCATCGCCTTGCGATAGCCGCCAGGGGAAGCCATCCCGAAGTTGCGGGCCACGTTCTCCTTGGTGTCGCGGCCCTTCTGATGGCCGATCAGCACCACGGGCTGATCGCCGATGCGGCCGACTCCACCCACCAGAGCCTGGTCGTCGGAGCCCCGGCGATCGCCATGCAGCTCCAGCCACTCATCGGTGATCACCTGGATGTAATCCAGGGTGCTGGGACGCTGCGGGTGGCGGGCCACCTGGATCTTCTGCGCCGGAGTGAGGGCGCTGAAGATGTCCTCGCGGCGTCGGGCGGCAAGGGTTTCCAACTGAAGAAGTTGCTGGCTGACATCCACTTCGGAATCCTTTGCCAGCTGCCGGATCTGCTCGATCTGCTCCTCGAGCTCCACGAGCGGCTTCTCGAAATCAAGCAGGGGGCGTCGGGCCATGGGGTGGGGGGGGAGGCGGGAGTAGCGAGCCGAAAGGGTCAGGCGACGGCGGCGGCCAGCGGCTGCGGGACCACCGGCTCGAGGCCGAGCGGTTGGAAGCCATGGCGGAGGGACGCGTTGCCAATCTGTTCCATCGACTCGACGCTGATGTTGTTGCGGCCCCAGCTGAAGTTGGTATGCCAGCCTTCGAATTCCAGCAGCATCGCCTCTGCAAAACAGGCAAACATCTGGCGCTTGGGATTCTCCATTTCGGCAACTTCCATCATCTGCCAGTCGATGTCGTTGAAGAACTCCACCACGCCACCTTTTAGCACGTGCACACCATCACCGGCCGCCTTGGTGTCGAGGTTCTTTGGGTAGCCGCCATCAATCATTAGACAGGGGTGCTGCAGACGCTCACGATCGATCGTGAGCGTCTGCGGCAGGCTGGCAACCCAGACCACCACATTCGCCTCTGCCAGGGCGTCTTCAAGCGGAAGAATGCGGCCGCCTCCGAGCTCGCTCTGCAGATCCAGCAGGCGTTGACGCTGCCGGGCCACCAGCAGGAGCTCACCCACGCCGGTGCGCTGGCTCAGCCAGCGGCACACCCCACTGCCGATGTCGCCGGTGGCGCCCACCACCGCCACCTTGGCGGTGGAGAGATCAATGCCGAGATGCGGAGCGTTGGTTTCTACCTGGCGGCAGATCACCCAGGCGGTGTGGGTGTTTCCAGTGGTGAAACGCTCCCACTCCAGGGTGGTGGAGCGAATCTGCTGAAACTTGGAGAGATCGAAGTTCTCGAAGATGATCGAGGTGAAGCCGCCCAGCGCCGTGATCGCAATGCCGCTCTTCTGGGCGAGCTCCATGGCGTTCTGAACTTTGCGCGTGGCCGTCTTGAAGCGGCTCAGCATCTCCGGCACGAAGCAGGAGTCGATGTAGACCCCTTGGATGGTTTTGCCCGTGAGGCTGGTGACACTGACCGTTTCCAGCAGCTGAGGCGGCGCGCTGCACCACACGTCCAGATCGCCGGCGGCGAACTCGTCGTAGCCGAGAGCTCCGGCCTTGCGACGCGCCTCTTCGAAGCTGCTGGAGTGACCGATCAGACCGAACATGGGAGATGCGTACCCTCAGGCTGAGGGGAAGGTGGCGGGGGCCACAGGGTTGCGCACGCTACATCGGCGGTTGCAAACCGAGGCAGCTGCAGGGTCCATGTACAGACGGAGGGCCGAACCCCGATCCAGCCACCAGACCCCCTCCTTGAATCAGCCGATCAGGGCGGCAGCGGCCATGCGGGCGATCTCGCGGGTGGAGAAGCCGATCTCGGTGAGCGCTTCCTGGTAGGCGATCAGGAAATCTTCGATCAGGCTTTCTTTCTCCATGCCGAGCACGGCTGCATCACCAGCAACCTCTTCGAGCATGCGGCGCACGAGAGGGAGATTGTCGCGGTTGGCTTGCTCAAGCTCAGCGCGGGAGGCTTCAAGGTTGGCTTTCAGCCACTCCTGGCCGTAGTTCAGGTGGGTGTATTCATCTCGCACCACACCCTCAGTGATCTTGCGGGCGAAAGGATCAGCGACCGGAATATAAATGTGATAGGCCGAGATAGCGAAGGCTTCAATCAGCAGGGCCTGAATCAGCAGACAGGTCACCACCTTGCCTTCAGCCAGGGCCGCCTGGAAGTTGCCGTGCAGCGGCAGGAAGAAGCTCTTGGCGAAGGGCATGTCTGCCGTGACGCTCAGATTGCGGGCACAGGCCTGGAAGCCCTTCATGTGCTTCAGCTCCATCCGCGCCAGGCGGGCCAGTTCCTCCGCCTCATCGGGAAGCAGGGTCCCAAGGGAGATGTAGTTGTCGTGGGCTTCCTGCTCACCCTCGATCACAATCGCGTTGATGCGGCTGTAAGCGTCTTTGTAGAGGTCGGTGGTGAAGTCCGGCAGTCCGGCAAGATCGGCCCCGGCCTCCTCGCCGGCTCCAAGGGATGACGTCTGAACGTCAAGGCTGGCCGCCGGAGTGTCGAGCGCAGGCATCGAGGACAAATCGTGAAGACTTCGACTGTAACCACCGCCGGCCATCTCTGGTCTGCCGCCGTTCAATCGCTGCGTAAGCGCCCACGCGGTGGCCACGGGCTGGCCAGCAGGGATTCCAGCCGCTGACACCAGCCCGCCACCAGCCGCTCGAACAGTTGCTCGCCGAGGGCGGCGCTGGCGCCGCGTGCATCGCCCACCACCCCCGTGGCCGACACATCCGCCGTGAGCCAGGCGTAGGGCACGGCGCCCTCCAGGCTCCAGCCGCTGGGGGGTGGGGGCTGCAACTGACCGTCGCAGGGGCGCTCGGGCCCCACCCACTGCGGCTGCAGGTGCAGCATGAGGCTGGTTTCCGCCAGGCCGGCGTGCAGACCATCGCTGCGTTCGGGTTCAGGCAGCAGGGCGCCGATCCCTTCCGGACCGCTCCAGAGGAAACAGGGCAGCACCGCCAGTGCCGGATGGGCGGCGCGCAGCTGGCGGGCAGCCACCTGCAGCAGGGCGATCTGGCCGCCGTGGGCGTTGAAGAGCACAAGGCGCTGAAAGCCGGCGGCCGCCAGCTGGGCACCGATCGTCATCACCTGGGCGATCAGCAGCTCAGCCGGCAGGCTGCAGGTACCGGGGAAGGCAGCGTGTTCAGGTGAGAAGCCGAACCAGGACACCGGCAGCCGCCAGATCGGCAGATCGTCCGCCAGGCGGGCAAGCACGGCATCGGCCACCCGATCGGCGAAGAGAGCATCGGTGCCGAGCGGCAGGTGAGGACCGTGCTGCTCGACGGCGCCGAAGGGCCAGAGCACGGTGCTTCCCGGGCGACTCGCCGCCGCACGCACCTGAGGCCAGCTGAGCCGTTCCAGCGCTCGCTCCATCACCCAACCCTTGTGTTCGGCCCTGATCCTTACAGTGGGCAACTGTGTGCTCCCTTGGACCATGGCCGGCTCCGGCAACCAGCAGCCGCGACAGCCCCGGGAAGGAAGCCGGCGTCCCGTGCCCCCAACGGCGCCGCGGCAACCCGCAGGCGCTCCGGTGCGCAAGCCTCCGCAGGTGTTGCACATCAGCCGCAAGGACGACGAGCCGGTGGCCGACACCAGTGCCCCGATCGCCGCTGATCCGCCCACACCGGTGGCTGCTCCCATGACCGTGCGGCCGGCGCCCCTGGCCCCGGAAGCCGCCGCCATCTCCGACGACGACCGCTTCGAGACCGCCAGCCTCGAAGGCCTGACGATGGCCGATCTGCTGGGGCCCGCCCCGGAAACCGGCCGCAAAGCGGCACGCAAAACAGCGCCTTCGGCAGCAGCGGCGCCCGGCCAGCCGGCGGCGCCGGCCCGTCAGGTGGACGATTTCGATTTCGACGAAGAAGCCTTCCTTGCCGCACTTGACGAAAACGAGCCGGTGGGCGTTTCCGGCGAGGTGGTGCCCGGGGTTGTGATCGGCGTCGAAAGCGATGGGGTGTATGTGGACATCGGCGGTAAGGCGCCGGGCTTCATGCCCAAGAGCGAATGCGGCCTCGGTGTGATCACCAACATCAAGGAACGCTTCCCCAAAGGCCTGGCGGTGGAGGTGCTCGTCACCCGCGAGCAGAACGCCGATGGCATGGTCACGATCAGCGCCCGCGCCCTCGCTCTGCGCCAGAGCTGGGAAAAGGTGCGCCAGATGGAGAAGGAGGGCAAGGTCGTGCAGGTCAAGGTGACCGGCTTCAACCGCGGCGGTGTCACCTGCGACCTCGAGGGCCTACGTGCCTTCATCCCCCGCTCCCAGCTCCAGGACGGCGAAAACCACGAGCAGCTGGTGGGCAAGACCCTTGGCGCCGCCTTCCTGGAGGTGAGTCCCGACAACCGCAAGCTGGTTCTCTCCGAGAAGCGCGCCTCCACAGCGGCCCGCTTCTCCGAAATCGAAGTGGGCCAGCTGGTGGAGGGTCAGGTGGTGGCCGTCAAGCCCTATGGCCTGTTCGTGGATCTCGGCGGGGTGAGCGGCCTGCTGCACCAGTCGTGCATCACCGGCGGCACCCTGCGCGAACTGCGCGAGGTGTTCGATCAGGGCGATCGGGTCCAGGCAATCGTCACCTCCGTGGACCCCGGCCGCGGCCGCATTGCCCTCAACACCGCCCTGCTGGAAAACCAGCCGGGTGAACTGCTGATCAACAAGGAACAGGTGCTGCTGGAAGCAGGCGATCGAGCCAACCGGGCCCGCCTCACCCTGCGGCAGCAGGAGCAGGCGCCGGAATGAGCGGTCCTGCCACCGCAGCACCCAGCGCCGACTGGGAACTCGACTACTACTCCAGGCCCGTGCTCGAGGCCGATGGCAAGAAGCGCTGGGAGTTGCTGATCTGCAGCACCCCGGCCTTTGGGAACTCCCGGTCGGCGTTCCGGTGGGTCAAGGTCTGTCCGGCCACCAGCGTGAATTCGATCTGGCTGCAGGAGGCGCTGGCCGAGGCCCTCACCGCCGCCGCCGCCGAGGGCCTGGCAGCGCCGCGCCGGTTGCGGTGCTGGCGCGCCTCGATGCGCACCATGGTGCAGCGTGCCGCCGACGCCATCGGCCTTGAAACCGTGCCGAGCCGGCGTTGCTACGCGCTGATCGAGTGGCTGCAGGAGCGGGAGCAGCAGGTATATGCCATGGAGGAGGGCTTTATGGCAGGTCCGCTGGCGCCTGCCCCGCTGCCGCCCCAGGCGCCGGCCATGCTGCTGCCGGAAGCGGTGCGCGGCGACAGCTGGAGCTGGGCCACCCTCAGCGTGGCCGACCTGCGCGAAGCCGCCGGCTGGGACGTGGGCTTCGATGGGCTGGTGCCCCTGCCCGCCCAGCTCAGCGACACGGCATCCGTACCTGGCATCCGGGTGTTCAGTGCCCGACGCTCCCTGGCGATCGCCGGCTGGGTGGCCGGGCTTGAGCCCGTGCGCCTGCGTCTCGATGCGGGCGCACTGGTGCTGGAGGCGGGGCTGGAGAACAGCTGGCTGCTGGGTCGCCTGGACCCGGCCGAGGCGGAAGCCGCCCAACAGGCCTTCGTGGCCGCCCGGGACGAGGCCGGTGGGTTGCAGTTCCTCGCCATCCAGAGCGACGAGCGCTCAGAGCGGTTCGAAGGCTTCTGGCTGCTGCGCGATCTCCCTGCCGGCTGAGCGCCACTCCATGGCCGAAGCCACCACGCCCCCCTTTGATCGCACAGACGTGGGCTTCAATGCCCTCGCCGGCTGGACGTGGGTGGGCACCTACGGGGGCTATTACCTGCAGGCCGATCTGCTCTCCGGCTTCGAGCACGGCTTCTTCAGCCGCCAGTGGAGTGGCCGGGGGCCCCACGAGTTGGCCGGCTTCATCAGCGCCGGGGTCAGCGTTCACCGCACCCGTCAGATTCACGGCGCAGCGGTGGTGCCTGCCGCGGCGGCGATCGCCGAGCCCTGGCCCGAGGCTGATGGGCTGGTGAGCGATGCGGGCGGCCAGAGCCTGTGGGTGTGCGGCGCCGATTGCACGCCCGTGCTGATCGCCGATCTGGGCAGCGGTCGGGTGGCAGCCTGCCACGCCGGCTGGCGGGGGGTGGCGGGGCGGATCGTGCCGGCGGCGATCGAGCGGCTTGAAGCCGACGGCAGCCGGCGCCACGACCTGCGGGTGGCCCTGGGCCCGGCCATCAGCGGCCCGGCTTACCAGGTGCACCGCTCCGTCTCCCTGCAGGTGGCCGCAGCGGTCTCTCCTGCTCCCTGGCCCAGCGAGACAGCCCTTGAGCAGCTGGCGCAAGCCGGTGCCCGCCAGGCCGATGCCCACCCCGATCACGACCGCCTCGACATCCGCCGCGCCACCGCTGCCCAGTTGCGTGCGGCCGGACTGCATGACGAGCAGATCAGTGTCTGCCCGCTCTGCACCAGCTCGGAGCCGCTGCTGTTTCACTCCTGGCGCCGGGACCAGGTGAAGGCGGTGCAGTGGAGCGGCATCGTGTCCCAGGGCTAGACCTGGCCGGCACGGGCAGGTGGCCCGCCAGGGCTACGGCCACAGCTCCAGCTGATCGGGATTGACCCGGCCGCTCGAGCCACGCCGGTGGCGCGACGCAGCCGCCGGGCGCGTGGGGCCCGGCCGCACCCCAGGGCGAAACCAGCTCTCGAGCGCAACCTGCGCTGGTGGGTCGAGTGCGGCGAGCTCCAGCGGTGGCGGGAACAGCTCGGCCCGCTCCTGCTGGGCCCAGGCCACCACCGCCGCAGGGAGGCGATCGGCCCCGAAGGGCACCGGCTGGCCCGGCATCGCCGCCATCTGTCGGGCGGGGTTCAAGGCCGGATCCGCCGCCTCGCGCCGTGCCGCCAGCTGGCGGATCCGCTCGCGACGGGCCTGCTCGTAGCTCAGGATCGGGGCAGGGTAAGCCGCCATCGGCGGCGGACAGGCCAGCTGGTCATTGGTGAGCTCGGCCAGCTCGGGCAGCCAGCGGCGGATGAACAGCCCCTGGGGATCGCAGCGCTGCACCGCCACCGCCCCCGGGTGATAGATGCGGGTCCAGGCCTGCACCTCCCGCTGGGTGACACCGGCCTGCATCGCCCACTGGTAGTGATCGATCGGGCAATCGCCATCGATCAGGTGGCGCATGAAGTGCAGGGCCCCGAAGCGCCAGTCGATGCCGCAGAGATTGGCCAGGAAGCTGGCATAGATCGCCCGGCTGCGGAAGTTCAGCTCCTGCCAGCCGCCTGAACCGCGCAGGCAGCGGGCAGCGGCGTCAACCATGGGAAAACCGGTGCGCCCCTCTTTCCAAGCGGCATAAAGCTCCTCGTTGAACGGCCAGGGTTCCTGATCGAAGCAGCGCCAGAGGGAGCGCAGCTCCAGCTGAGGCAGGTAGCGGAAGCGTTGGGCCATCGATGTGCCCCAGCGCAGGCGGCTGATCAGCTGCCGGGCACTGCGCTGCCGGCGATCGTCAGGGTGAGCGACCAGGGGGCCCAGCCGGGCCACCACCTGGCGCGGGCTCAGCACGCCGAACTTGAGATGGGGACTGAGGCCGCTGGTGACCCTGGCCGAGGGCACGCTCAGCTCCCAGTAGTAGGTCTGAGCCGCCGGACCTTCGAGGAAGGTGCGCAGCAGGGACTGGGCCGCCGCGCTACCGGCCGGCGGCAGCGGTTTGCCATCGGGCTGCAGCCCCAGCGCTTCAAGGCTGGGTACCGGCAGATCCGCGAGCGGATCGGCGGGATCGGTAGGCCGGTCGGGATCGGCTGGAGCCGGCACCATCAACTGCCTGGGCGCCGGTAGGGGCGTGCGGGCCACTGCCTGCTGCCAGAGCTGGCGATAACGGGGATAGGGAACCAAGGCGTCCACTGCTCCCACCGGCTCGACCCAGCGGATCGGCACAGCGGCGGCGGCCAGCAGGCGATTGACCCGGGCGTCACGCACACGCCCCACGATCCGCTCGCTATCGGTGTGGGCCATCACGCCAGTGGCGCCGCCCTCCCGCACCAGCCGCAGCAGCTCAGCGGCCGGATCACCGAAACGCACCAGCAAGCGGCCGCCCCGTCGCCGCAGGTCTTGGTCGAAGGCCTGCAGCGTGGCCAGCAGGAAAGCAACGCGGGCCACACCGGTTTCCGGATGAAACAGGAGCTGACGGTCCAGAACGAACAACGGCAGCACCGTGCCGAGGCGGCTGGCCTCCAGCAGCGGCTGGTGATCGCTGCAACGCAGATCACGGCGGAACCAGATGATCGTGCGGGTCAAACTCGAGGGGGAAACGACAAGCCACAGCGTGGGGCATGGGAACCACCAGCCGCGAATCCTTACGGTGCATGGGCGAGATAGCGATGAGCATGACCAGATGAGGTGGTCGATGCGCCCTGAAGGACCGCAAAAACCCTTGCATCAAACAAACGTTTATCAGATAATGAGAAGGTTCTGGGTGAAAGGCCAATGTTGAGTGGCGCCGACCTTCTCGCCAAAGTCAAGGAGATGGGGGATGCAAGCAAATCCGACATCGTGCGGGCCTGCGGCTATGTCTCCACAAAGAAGAACGATAGTGAGCGCCTGAATTTCACAGCCTTCTACGAGGCACTGCTCAATGCCAAGGGGGTGGATTTCGGGGCCAATCCAAAGGTAGGAAAAGGCGGTCGCAAGCTGAGTTTCACCACAAAGGTTCAGTTCAACGGCAACCTGATGGTTGGCAAGGCCTATACCGCCCTGCTCGACCTGAAACCGGGGGATGATTTCGAGATCAAGCTGGGGCGCAAGCAGATCCGACTCATCCCGCTGGGCTCCGACGACGAAGACGAGTGAGCGCAACGGCTTCGGCCACTTTGATGCCGTCGATTGCCGCAGAGAGGATCCCCCCGGCGTAACCAGCCCCTTCCCCTGCCGGGAAGAGCCCCGCAATGTTGAGGCTTTGGAAATCATCCAATCGGGGAATTCGAACTGGCGATGAGGTGCGCGTTTCCACCCCGGTCATGACGGCCTCGGGTGCCGCAAAGCCGGGAATGGAACGCTCGAACGCCGGCAGGGCCTCCATCAGCGCCTGCACGGCGAACGGGGGCAGGCAGCCGCGCAGATCGCCGTAGCGCACCCCCGGCGCGTAGGAGGGCTGGGGGGCCGTCGCCGACAGGCCAGACGCCGGGCCAGGCGGGTGAGAATCCGGGGCAGAAGGAGCAACGGTCTGGTCGATCTCTTCCGCTCCGCTGGCCAAGAAATCGCCCAGGCGCTGGGCGGGGGCGTGGTAGGTGGAGCCCGCCGCGCGGAAGGCCGCCGCCTCCCAGTGGCGCTGAAACGCGACCCCCGCCAGGGGGTCGCCGGGCGCCTTGCCATAGGGCGCCAGGTCTTCGAGGCCTACCGTCACAACGATGGCGCTGTTGGCGTTCCGTTCGTTGCGGGAGTGCTGGCTCATGCCGTTGGTCACCACGTGGCCCGGCTCCGAGGCGGCGGCCACCACGAGCCCGCCGGGGCACATGCAGAAGCTGTAGACGCTGCGGCCGGCGCTGCCGTGATGCACCAGCTTGTATTCGGCTGGTCCAAGACGCCGGTGACCGGCGAAGGGCCCCCAGCGGGCCCGATCGATCAGCTCCTGGGGGTGCTCGATCCGCACGCCGATCGAAAAAGGCTTGGCTTCGATCGCCACCCCCACAGCCTCCAGCATCGCGAAGGTGTCCCGGGCGCTGTGTCCCACCGCCAGCACCACGTGGTGGGCCGGCAGCACGGAACCATCGGCCAGCACCACCCCAGAGATGCGCTGCTGCCTGCCACCCTCACCGTCACAGGGCTCCAGCACGAGGCGATCGACGCGGCTCTGGAAGCGGATCTCACCCCCCAGCGCCTCAATGCGGGCCCGCAGCCCACGCACCACGGTGGCCAGCTTGAAGGTGCCGATATGGGGGCGCTGCAGGGTGAGAATCTCCGCATTCGCTCCGCAGGCCACCAGCTCCTCCAGCACCTTGCGCCCGTGGTGCAGGGGATCACGCACCTGGCTGTAGAGCTTGCCGTCGGAGAAGGTGCCGGCGCCACCCTCGCCGAACTGCACATTGGATTCCGGGTCGAACGGACGCTGATGTCGCCAGAAGCCGAAGGCATCGGCAGTGCGTTCCTTCACCGGTTTGCCGCGCTCCAGCAGCAGCGGCCGAAAGCCCATCTGGGCCAGCAGCAGGGCCGCGAAATAGCCACAGGGACCGGCGCCGATCACGATCGGGCGATCCTGGAGGTCGGCGGCGTCAGCCTTGCCCACGAAGCGGTAGGTGGTGTCCGGGGTGGGCCGCAGATGCGGATCGTTGCGGAAGCGACGCAGCAGCGGTTTCTCGTCGGCCAGCTCCAGATCCACGCTGTAGCTGAAGCGGATCTCCGCCTTGCTGCGGGCATCCACGCTGCGCTTCACCACCCGGTGGCCGAGCAGAGCGGCCGCGGGAAGCCCCAGCCGCCGCAGGATTGCCTGGCGCAGATCCTCCTCCCCGTGATCGAGAGGGAGCTTGACTTCGCTGAGCCGCAACACAGGATCTGCCACCGCGCCTGGCGCGGCCTGACGCACCCCCTCATTCCAACAGTCCGTGCCCCGCTCGCACAGGCCGAGTCGCGCCGGCCGGGCCGGCCGGTTGCCGCCGGAAGGGTTGCAAAGCTGTGCGCCCCAACCCATCCACCACCAACCGAGACCAAGCGGTGCCAGGGTGGGGGGACTTCCCGCTTTCGCATGGGACTTACCCACTGCCCCCTCTGCGTCGCTCTGGCGGTGTTCAGCGCGGTGCGCTTCAGCGCCCATGCCGTGCTGCTGTGGCAACTGGTCCGCCCCGCTCCCGCGGCATCTGGTGGGCGCCCCTCGCGCCTGCGCTGGCAAGGCGTCTAGCGTCCGGGGCCAGCCGCTCGCCCGCCTGCATGGCCCTGCATGCCACCTATCTCGGTGCCAATGGCTGGTTGCTGGAGTTCGGTGCCCTGCGCGTGCTGGTGGATCCCTGGCTCACCGGCCCCCTGGAGTTTCCACCTGGCCCCTGGTTTTTCCGTGGCGAGTTGCCGCAGGAGCGTCCCGCTCCCTTGCCGGTCGATCTGCTGGTGCTCACCCAGGGGCTGCCCGACCATTGCCATCCCGCCAGCCTGGCGCTGCTCCCGCCGACCACTCCGGTGGTGGGGTCTCCCGCGGCGGTGGCCCGGGCGCGTGCGCTTGGCTTCACCCAGCTCACCGCCCTGGCGCACGGCGAAAGCCACTGCCACGAGCAGCTGCGCCTCACGGCTTCGCAGGGGGCTCCTGTGCCGCAGCCGGAAAACGGCTACCTGTTCGACCATCCAGGCGGCCGTCTCTACCTGGAACCGCATGGGTTTCTTGATCCCAGCCTGCCGGAGCAGCCGCTGGACGCCGTGATCACGCCTGTGGTGGATCTGGGTCTGCCGCTGGTGGGGGCGTTCGTGAAGGGCCAGCAGGTGCTGCCCCAGCTGGTGGAGCGTTTCAAGCCTCTCACCGTGCTGGTGAGCACCACCGGCGGGGATGTGCGCTTTGAGGGTGCCCTGAACCGGCTGCTCTGGCTAAGGGGATCGCTGCAGGCCGCGGCGGCGATGCTGTCCGAGGGGTGCCGGCTGATCGATTCAAGGGCCGGCGAGCGCTACCGCCTGGAGCAACGCCAGCCAGCCGCCGCCGTGGCCCATGCTGGTAGCGCCAGTTCAGGCACCGCCGCCAGCTGACGCGACCAGTGAGCTCAGCCGGCGGTGCTGAGCAGCATTTCCGCCAGCAGCGCGGTGCAGGCTCCTAGCAGGAGGCAACGAAACCCCTTGCCGAGCAGGCTGTTGAGCAGGATCGCTTGCATCGGGATCATGGTGGGGCCTCGAAGGGAAAGGGGGCGGGCGCGGGGGTCAGGCGGCAGCGGCGCGCAGGCTGATCACAGCGGCAATCGGCACAGCGAACGGGGGCGAGCCGCTGCGGGTGAGCGGCCAGCGGCGCACCCAGCAGCGGTCGTCGATGTCATCGACGCTCACCACCTGGAAGCTGGTGCCGGCCTGGCTGGCCAGAAGCACAAATTCACCGGGTTGAACAGACATCAGCAGAAGAGGGGAACGGGAACGCAGGCCTCGCTGGTGAGCGACGGCGTGAGCCAACACAGAAGGGAGAAGGTTGACCCCCGAAATGTATCGGAAGATTGCGAACAATTGACAGCCAGTCACATCGCAGTCGCATCAGTCGGCAAATGCGGACCATGACTGTCGGCCGATCGCGGCGCTGACACACGGGCGCTTGACCCAGTGCCTGCCCACCCAAAGCAGCGCCAGCGGCTGTAGATGCGCCTGTCCAGCCTTGCCGGCACCCGGAATCAGCGCTCGGGTCAGCTGTCTGGCTCGTCTTCCAGCAGCAGCGAATGGAACTCGCGATACAACTGCTCGTGCTCGCGGATGGCGGCGGCAGCGGGGGCGCCCGCCAGGGGGGTCCGGGGCGTTCGGGCGGGGCCAAGGCCCCTAGGAACCGCCGGTGCTGCTGCTGCTCCAGCAGGCGCACCCGCCGGCGGCGGCTGGCGCTGACGCTCCCGCCTGGCGGTCTCGAGCGTCGCAAGACGCTCCATCAGATGGGGCGGAACCAAGCCATCGGGGCTCGCTTTGATCAGCTCATGAAACAGCTTGTCCGGGTCCTGCTCGGTTTCCACCGCATGCAGCCGCTGCTGCGGCGCGGCAGCGGGGCTGGCCTGCGGGGCCGGCAAGGGCTGGGGAAGCTGGCGGCCCAGCTCCCGAAGCCGCTCAAGGCTGCGGGGATCAAAGCTCATGGCACAGAAGGAGAACCATCAGGCGCAGCCGAGGCTGGCGCGGGTGGAGCGGCCGGTGACGGGGTTGGTGCCAGTGGCATCGAGGCAGAGCTTCTTCAGCACATCGGCCCGGAAGGGAACATTGGTGAAATCAGCGCCATCGATCTTCACCGCGTTGAACTTGGTGTTGAACGCGAAGGCATCTTCCAGTAAGGCGTCGCGCAGGTCGGTGCCATCAAGCACCGCGGAGTCAAGAGTGGCCTCACGCAGGTCGGCGCCATGGAGATCGGCATCCTGCAACTTCGCGCCGAACAAGGTGGCCCCCCGCAGATCGGCACCGGAAAGATCGGCCTCGCGCAGGTTGGTGAGGCTGAAGGTGACGCCGCGCAGATCGCTGCCATGAAAATCGGCGCCGATCAGCACCTGCTTGGCATAGTCCATCGCCGCCTGGGCCGGCGCCGCCGGCAATAGCGCCACGCCCAGCGCCAGCACCAGCAGCAGCGAAGCGAGCCAGGAACGGCAAGGAAGTCCGGCGCGGCAGCGCAGCGGGGAGGCCATGGCAGCAAGGGACAGAGAGGGAACCCTAGGAACACACGCCTTGGCCGTTCGTGAAAGGAGCCCGACCGCAACAGAGCGCCGACCGGGCGCGCAGCCGTTGCACCGTGCCCGGCCGTTGGGCGGAGCAGCGGGCGCTGCGGCTGCTGCAGACGCGCGGCTGGCGGCTGCTCTCTCAGCGGTGGCAGTGCCGATGGGGCGAACTCGACCTCGTGCTGCTGAAGCCGGGCCGGTTGCTGCTGGTGGAGGTGAAGGGCCGGCGCCGCAGCGGTGCCGATGGCTGGGGCAGGGCCAGCGTGAATCGACGCAAACGGCAGCGGCTGGCGGCCGCCTGGTCGTGCTGGCTGTGCAAACACCCCTGTTGGAGGCACCTGCCGGTGGAAGCGGTGTGCGCGCTGGTGCCGCTGCCACCGGCCCGGGCACCGGTGTGCTGGCTGCGGCTCGAATGGTGAACGCGGGTGGTCCGCTCAGGGGCTGGACAGGCCAGCGGGGGCGGGCGTGCTCGTGCCGGGAACCGACGGATCGGGAACGGTGAACTCCACCGTGCAGCGGTAGCGGGTGTTGTCCATTCCCACCGAAAAGTCTTCGCAACGCGTGCTGGTGACCGTGGCGCCCGCCGGCACCTGCTGCATAGCCCTTTGTTTGGCGTTGTCACGGTCCCAGACGGAATCGGCGGTGGCGCTGCCAGCCAGCGCCGGACCACTCAGCAGGGGCATGGCCAAAGCACCGATCCAGCCGACCCAGGCCAGTGAATGACGGCCAGGGTGCGCTATGTGCCGCGCCCGGCTTCGGATGAGCGCTGCAGGGCTCACGGCAGCCGGCGGGACGCCAGCGGACCTTGAGGTCAGCGGAATCACAACGGCCTCAGGGAAGCCAGCCGTGGCCGAAGCCGCCGATGCCACTGGCTCCACCCGCTCTGCGGGCTCAGCGTGTTCAACGGGTGCCATGGGTTCAACGCGTACCAATGCAGCCATCGCCCGGGCCCCGTCACTGCACCTTCTCTAGCCGCACCGGAAGGCAATGTGGGAGATCTCACGCCCAGGGTCATGACCTTCAGCGGCCACCGGGCCCGCAAACGCTTCGGCCAGCACTGGCTCACCGATGCCGGCGTGCTCGATCGCATCGTGCAGGCGGCCGAACTCGACGTCCACGACCGGGTGCTGGAGGTGGGGCCGGGCCGGGGGGCGCTGACCGAACGGCTTCTGCAAACCCCCCTGGCCAGCCTCACGGCAGTGGAACTCGACCGCGACCTGGTGGTCGGCTTGCGCCAGCAGTTTGGCGGCGATCCCCGCTTCTGCCTGCTGGAGGGGGATGTGCTTGAGCTTGAGCTGCCGTTGGCCACCAAGGTGGTGGCCAACATCCCGTACAACATCACCGGTCCGCTGCTGGAGCGGCTGGTGGGCCGGCTCGACCGCCCTGCCACTACGGCGTACTCGCGGTTGGTGCTGCTGGTGCAGCAGGAGGTGGGGGAACGCATCCGCTGCCGTGCAGGCAGCAGCGCCTACAGCGCCCTGAGCGTGCGCATGCAGTTGATGGCCCGCTGCAAGGGCGTGTGCGCCGTGCCCCCTCGCTGCTTTCAGCCGCCGCCCCGGGTGCACTCGGAGGTGATCGTGATCGAGCCCTTGCCACTGGCGGAGCGGCTGCCCGTTTCCGTGGCCGCCACGGTGGAGCGGCTGCTGCGGCGCTGCTTCGCAGCCCGGCGCAAGATGCTGCGCAACACCCTGGCGGGCCTGCTGCCGGCGGAGGCGCTCAGTGACCTGGCCGCTGCCGCCGGCATCGATCTGCAGCAGCGCCCCCAGGACCTGGAGCCCCAGCGCTGGGTGGCGTTGGCGGAGGGCTTGAATCAGGCCGAAGCCTCGGCGCCAGCCGCCCCTCTCAGCGCAGACAAGGCGAGCCTCCATCCCGATCCGTAGCCCAACGCAACCCATGGCAGCACTGAGCCGCAGCCTCACCGTTCTCGCTCCCGCCAAGATCAACCTGCACCTCGAAGTGCTCGGGTTGCGGCCGGATGGCTTCCACGAGCTGGCGATGCTGATGCAGAGCATCGATCTGGAAGACCGGCTGGTCCTTCACGAACGCGACGATGGCCGCCTCCAACTGAGCTGTGACCGCCCGGGACTGCGCACGGACGGCACGAACCTGATCAGCCGCGCCGCCCTGCTGCTGCAGCAGCGGCTGGAGGGGCCGCTGCGGGGCGCCGACATCCACCTGGAAAAACGCATCCCGATCGGAGCCGGGCTGGCGGGAGGGTCGAGCGATGCGGCTGCCGCCCTGGTGGGCCTGCACCAGCTCTGGAACATGAATCTCCCGCAGCCGACCCTGCTGGAACTGGCGGCGGAGCTGGGCTCCGATGTGCCGTTCTGCCTCGCCGGGGGGAGCCAGCTGTGTTTCGGGCGGGGAGAGCAGCTGGAGCCGGTGCCGGCGGCAGACGATCCCCTGGCCGTGCTGCTGATCAAGGATCCAGCGGTGAGTGTGTCGACGCCGTGGGCCTATGGGCGCTGCCGGGAGTTGCGCGGCGACTTCTACCTCGACTGTGAGGCCGACTTCGAGCAACGCCGGGAGTACCTGCGCGGCGGCCCGCTGCTGGCCGCCCTGCGGGGGGAGCGCGGATTGCCGCCCCTGCGCAACGATCTGCAGGCCGTGGTGGAGCCGGAGCAGGCCAGCGTGCGCGAGGGCCTGGCTCTGCTGCGCGGCCTGGCCGGCACCCTCGGCGTGGCGATGAGCGGATCCGGGCCCAGCCTGTTCGCTCTGTTCAGCAGCGCCGCTGAAGCCGCTGCGGCCCAGCAGCAGCTCGCTCCGGCCCTGCAGGCCGCGGGGTTCGACGCCTGGTGCTGCCGCTTCACGCCGGCAGGTGCCAGGGTCATCAGCGATCAGGCCATGCCCCCGGCCGGCTCCGTCCCCGATCCCGACGCCCCACGATGAGCGACCCCCAGCAGACCGACCCCGGCAGCGCCTCCGGCAACAGCTCCAGCAGCGGCATGCCAGCGGCCGCCGCCTCACCCACCGCTCCGCCCCGCAAGGGGCCGCTCAGTTTCCTCTCCGGTGCCGTCACCAGCGGCGCCCTGGCCTGGGTGAGCCTGCTGCTCAGCCAACGGGTGGTGACCTACTTCGCCCTCCATCCGCCGCACTACAGCAAACCGTTCGCCCAGAGCATCGGCACCGCCATGAAGACCCTGATCGTGGGCATGAGCTTCCTGGCCACCTTCAGCTTCGCCTTCGTGGGCCTGGGCCTGTTCCTCGTGTTCATTCGCAGCCTCTTGCCCGCCAGCTCCACCGGGCCTTCCTAAGGTTGCTCCCACCACCGGTTCCCCCACCGCTGCGATGACCCCTCACGATCTCGGCCTGCTGGCCCTGCTGCTCTCGCCGGGGATGATCCTGTCGGTGCTCCTGCTCGCCACCTTCGCGGCCGGCGGCTGAGCGGCACCGGCTTCACCCTGGCAGCCCTCAGACCAGCGAGCCTGCACCTCCCCTCCAACGCAGCGAGGCTGCGACTGGCGGGCCTGAGATAAGTTGGCCCCACTTCCGGCACCTGCGCCGGGTCCGCATCTCCCCTGTGGCAGAAACCCTTCTGTTCAACGCCCTGCGCGACGCCATCGACGAGGAGATGGCAAAAGACCCCACCGTCTGCGTGTTCGGCGAAGACGTGGGTCAGTACGGCGGCTCCTACAAAGTCACCAAGGACCTCTACGAGAAATACGGCGAGCTGCGCGTGCTCGACACCCCGATCGCGGAAAACAGTTTCACGGGCATGGCCGTGGGCGCCGCCATGACCGGCCTGCGGCCGATCGTGGAGGGCATGAACATGGGCTTCCTCCTGCTCGCCTTCAACCAGATCTCCAACAACATGGGGATGCTGCGTTACACCAGCGGCGGCAACTACACGATCCCCACGGTGGTGCGCGGCCCCGGCGGAGTGGGGCGTCAGCTCGGGGCTGAACACAGCCAGCGGCTTGAAGCCTATTTTCATGCCGTGCCCGGCATCAAGATCGTTGCCGTCAGCACCCCCACCAACGCTAAGGGCCTGATGAAGGCCGCCATCCGCGATAACAACCCCGTGCTCTTCTTCGAGCACGTGCTGCTGTACAACCTCAGCGAGGAGATCCCGGAAGGCGATTACATCTGCGCCCTTGATCAGGCTGATGTGGTGCGTGAAGGCAAGGACGTAACCATCCTCACGTATTCCCGCATGCGCCACCACTGCCTCAAGGCAGTGCAGCAGCTCGAGGCTGAGGGCGTTGATGTGGAGCTGATCGATCTGATCAGCCTCAAACCCTTCGACATGGAGACGATCAGCCGATCGATCCGCAAGACCCATCGGGTGATCGTGGTGGAGGAGTGCATGAAAACCGGTGGCATCGGCGCCGAGCTGATCGCCCTGATCACCGAACACTGCTTCGACGATCTCGACGCCCGTCCCCTGCGCCTCTCCAGTCAGGACATCCCCACCCCCTACAACGGCGGTCTGGAGAACCTCACGATCATTCAACCCAGCCAGATCGTGGAGGCCGCCCGTCGCCTCAAAGCAGGCACCCTCTGAGATGGCACGCCAACAAGGATGGGTGGCCCTGATCCTGGCCCTGGCGATTGCCGCCGGGGTGGTCCTGGTCACATTTCCGCTTCAGCTCGGCCTCGATCTGCGCGGCGGCAGCCAGCTTACCCTCCAGGTGATGCCGGCCGGCGCGATTCGGCAGGTGCAGGCCGAGCAGCTCGAAGCTGTGCAGGAGGTGCTTGATCGCCGCATCAACAGCCTCGGGGTGGCCGAATCCACCCTGCAGCGCGTCGGCGATGACCAACTGCTGCTGCAGCTGCCCGGTGAGCAAGATCCCAGCCGCGCCGCCAGGGTGCTGGGCACCACGGCCCTGCTGGAGTTCCGGGTCCAGAAACCCGGCACAGAGCAGGAAATGCAAGGGTTGCTGCGCCTGAAAACCCAGGCCTCCGCCGTGCTCGCCCGGCTGAAGAACAGGCGCCCGGCTGATCCTTCCACCCCCGGTCTCCCTCCGGGCGCCACCCCCCCGCCAGCCCCCAGCTTCCCCGCTGAGGAAATGGCCAAGGCCTTCAGCGCCCTGGGCCTGGAAGTCCAGGCGGGAGCCAGCGAAGCCGACCAGCTCGAACTGCTCCTGGCCGAAGTGAACAAGCGGATCGTGGCTCTCTATGAACCGGCCGCCTTCACGGGCCGTGATCTCACAGGAGCCGGTCGCCAACAGCAGACCAACGGCCCCGGCTGGGATGTGACGTTGAACTTCAACCGCGCCGGAGGCGAAGCCTTCGCGCGCCTCACCCAATCGATCGCGGGCACCAACCGACTGCTCGGAATCGTGCTCGACGGACGCTCGATCAGCGAAGCCAGCGTGGGCGAACAGTTCAAGGCGGCTGGGATCACCGGTGGCGCCGCGAGCATTTCCGGCAACTTCACCGCTGAAGAAGCGCGGGATCTGGAGGTGCAACTGCGCGGTGGCTCCCTGCCCCTGCCGATCAAGATCATCGAAGTGCGCACCGTGGGGCCCACGCTCGGGGCCGAGAACATCCGCTCCAGCCTGGTGGCGGCTCTGGGCGGCCTGGCGCTGGTGGCGGTGTTCATGGTGGTGGTCTATCGCCTGCCCGGCTTCGTCTCGGTGCTGGCCCTGCTCCTCTATTCCCTGTTCAACCTCGCGGCCTATGCCCTGATTCCGGTCACGCTTTCGCTGCCTGGCATCGCCGGGTTCATCCTCAGCGTGGGCATGGCGGTGGATGCCAACGTGTTGATCTTCGAGCGGGTAAAGGAGGAGCTGCGCGGCGGCAACACCCTCATCCGGTCGATCGACACCGGTTTCTCGCTGGCTTTCTCCTCGATCATCGACGGCCACGCCACCGGCCTGATCAGTTGCGTGGCCCTGTTCGCCCTGGGCACAGGCCTGGTGAAAGGCTTCGCCGTCACCCTTGCGATCGGCCTGGTGCTGAGCCTGTTCACCGCACTCACCTGCACCCGCACCCTGCTGCGGCTGCTGATGAGCTACCCCTCGCTGCGACGCCCCACCTACTTCCTCCCGGGCCGTGAGCTTCCGTCCTCTGCTGCCTGAATGACCATGAGTCCCACAGCCGCGGATCCGGTTCCAGAGATCCGCTTTTTCCGCATCAATCGCTATCGCCGCCTCGCCTGGGGGGCCTCCGGAGCCGCCTGTGTGCTGAGCCTGCTGGGCCTGCTGCTCAGTTGGCTGAATCCATCGATCGGGCTGCCACTCAAGCCGGGCCTTGATTTCACCGGTGGCACCCGCATTCAGCTGGAGAGGGCCTGTGGCGCCAGCTGCTCCCCCCTCACGGCACCGCAGGTGGAAGAACAGCTCTCCCAGGTGAAATTACCTGTAGAAGCTGGTGCTGCCGCCCCCCAACTTGAGCGCGCGCCACTGCAGGTGCTTGACGGCGGGCGCTCGATCGACCTGCGCATGCCCACCCTCAGTGCCGATCAGAGCACGGCATTGATTGAACAGCTCAGCAGCCGGATCGGGCCATTCCTTCTGGGCGACACCTCGATCGAAACGATCGGCCCCACCCTGGGCGACCAGCTCCTGAAAAGCAGCCTGTTATCCCTGCTCGTTAGCTTCGCGGCGATCGCGGCCTACATCACCTTCCGGTACGACCGCCTGTTCGCCACCCTGGCCATCGTCTGCCTGGCCCACGACGTGCTGATCACCGCTGGGCTGTTTGCCTGGCTGGGCCTCCTGCTGGGTGTGGAGGTTGATTCTCTGTTCGCTGTTTCGCTGATCACGGTGGCGGGGTATTCCGTGAACGACACCGTGGTGGTGTTCGATCGCATCAGGGAGCAGAAATCCTTGCTCGGTCACCTTCCCATCAATGATCAGGTGGATGTGGCGGTGGATGTCACGCTCACCCGTTCGCTCTACACCTCGCTCACCACCCTGTTGCCGCTGCTGGGCATGATCTTCTTCGGCGGCAGCAGCCTGTTCTGGTTTGCCGTGGCGCTCGCCACTGGAATCGCCGTCGGCAGTTGGTCGAGCATCGGCGTGGCGCCCACCCTGCTCAGCCTGATCACAGCATCGAACCGGGCGCGCAGCCCGCTGGCATGAGCCGCATTCCCTTTGTGCCGGTGGTGCTCGTGCTGCTGGCGCTGCTCGAACTCAGGACCGAATTCCTCCTGCTCAGTGATCACTTCACCATGGCCGCCGTGATCGCTGCGATCAGCCGCCACCCCCTGCCGATCGGCGTGCTGGTGCTGGCACCGGAGCTGTTCAACCGCTTCCGCTGAACGCAGCAAGCGTGTGGATCGCAGCGATCCGTGGGTTGGGCAGCGATCACAGCCACACGTCGCCCCCTGCCTGGGAGCCGGTTAAGACGCTTCCAGCGTCCAGCGGTCCATCACCTGTTCCACCAGCACCTTCTGGCAGATCACCTGCAGCACCACCACCAGCGGCAGGGCCAGCAGCACCCCCGGCAGGCCCAGCAGGGCGCCCATGCAGAGCTGGGCCATCAGTGCCACTGTGGGCAGCATGTTGACCGTACGGCTGAGCAGCACGGGCGTGAGCACGAAGGCTTCCAGGTTCTGAAGCAGCAGGCGCAGCAGCAGCACCTGCAGCACCTTGGCCGGGGAAATCAGCAGGGCCACCGCCAGTGGCAGCAAGGTGGCGGCCGTGGGACCGATCGTGGGCACAAAGGTAAGCAGGCCACACACCAAAGCGCTGAGCAGGGCCAGCGGCACCCTCAGCAGCGCCAGGCCGGCCCAGGTCAGCAGAAAAACGGTGACGGCGGAGATCGTCATACCCGCCAGCCAGCCGCCCATGGCCTGACGGCAATCGTGCAGCAGGCTCTCCATGCCGGGGCGGGCAAAGCGCGGGGAAACGGCAAGCAGCAGGCGCTGGTGGCTGCGGGGATCGAGCGCGAGCAGCAAAGCCAGCAGCACCATCAGCAGCACCTGGATGGTGGTATTGGCAGTGCTGCCTGCCACCCCCAGCAACTGGGTGCCGAGCGGTTGCAGCCTGTCCAACGTGGTGAAGCTGGCGAACTGCTGCTCGAGGCTCTGGAACCCCTTGATCCCACCGGCCAGTTCCCCCAAGCGCTGAACCAGCTCCGGCACCAGGCGCGTGAATTCACCGGCCTGCTCGACCAGCTCGGGCAACAGCAGCTCCGACACCTTCCAGCCCAGCAGCAACAACACCACGAGCACCGACAACAGGGCGGTGGGCCGGTTGATCGGCAGCCGCCGGCGCAGCTGGGTGACCGGCACATCGAGCGCTACGGCCAGCACCACGGCTCCGAACAGCACCAACAGCACCCAGCGGAGCTCCCAGAGGAGCAGCCCCAGCACCACGAGGCCCAGGAGTCCGAGCACAGAGCGAGGCTTCATGAAAGCCGGCGCTGAAGCTGCCAGGGGTTGAGCACGTCGTGGATCAGTACTTCACGAATGATCACCTGCAGACACACCGCCAACGGCAGCGCCAGCAACAATCCGATCGGTCCGAACATCACCGTGAACAGGAACTGGGCGCACAGGGTGAGGCCGGGTAGCAACTTGAGCTGGTGATGCATCACCGAAGGAGTGATCACGTAGCTCTCCAGATGCTGGATGACCAGATAGAGGCCAAGCACCGCCACCGCTTTCCAGGGGGCATCGAGCAGCGCCACCGACATCGGAAAGATGGTGCTCAAGGTGGGTCCCACATTGGGGATCACGTTCAGCAGGCCGGCCAGCAACGCATTGGCCACCACCAGATTCACCCCCAGCAGCCAGAGGCCGATGCCTGAGAGCAGCGCCACGAAGCAGGAGCTGATCAACACCCCCACCATCCAGTCGCTGAGGGCAGTGCCGCAGAGTTCGAGCACGCGGCGGAAGCGGCGACGGTAGAAGGAGGGCACCAGCAACACCGCCACTTCCCTGTAGGCGGTGGGTTGCACCGCCACCATCAGGCTCACGGCCACCACAAACAGCAGCTGCACAGCGCCGCTGCCGAGATTTCCCGCCAGACCCAGGAGCCGCATTGCCCCCTGGCCGATCCCGCCGGCCAGGGCGGCGGTGCTGTCCCCGCCGGCCGGCAACAGGGAGGTCAGCCACTCGAAATCAAGGCGGGTGTCCTGCTGGCCGTAGATCATCGCCCCTCCCCAGGAGAGGGTTTCGCGGCCCATCTTCAGCAGCAGCGCGGCGGCGGCGGGCACCTTGGTGAGCAGCAGTCCGAACTGCTCGGCGAAGGGGGGGATGAGCACCGCGATGGCCACGGACAGCACCACCACCAGCCCGAGCACGCTCACCAACAGCGCCAGCGAGCGGTTGCAGCGCAACCGTTGCTGCACGAATCCCACCAGGGTGCAGATCGCCATGGCCAGCACCACGGCGGCAAAGGCCTGAATCACCACACCGCGCAGGCTCCAGAGCAGTGCGGCAGCGGCGATGGTGGCGGCGAACCCAAGCCAGTTCCCGAAGTTCAAGCCGGATCCGACTCCGCGGCAGGGGCTCCAGCGTCAGCCTCGTCGTCCTGGCCGGCGAAGCCAAGGCCGTGGCCCGCGGCATAGCGCTCCGCGAAACGCATGAAGCGCTCGAAATCCTCTTCGTTCTTCCAGGTGTAGGTGGCTTCGATGGCGCTGGCGCGGCCGTTCACGAAGCGAGCCTTCACCTCACGGGTCACGAGCTCCCCCTCTTCATCAAGGAGGAACATGCCGGTGATGTCACCAATGCTTTCGGGGGCCAGTGCTTCCGGCTCCTCGAACACGAACATCGCCTGGCCGGTGCGGCCGTCGCGGGAGCGGGTCAGCCGGATGTCGGGAATCACGGGTTCGTCCACCCCGCGGAAGAACTGAATAGCCGTCATCGCAGAGGGGTGGAAAATTCGATCCTAGGCAGAGCCGGATCGGCGCTTCACGGTGCGTCGTCTCCGCCCCGTAGGGCTCGGCTGACATAGTGGGCAACACGCTGGCCCTGCTCTGGCTGGCTGAACGCCATGCTTTCCGGACCACCCGCCTCTGCCACGGTCACAGCCGATCAGCTGCTGGAGCGGTTCCTCAGCGCTTCCCCACGGCAGCAGCGCAGCCTGCTGGCCCAGCTGGAGGCACGTCGCACCGAGCTGCGCCCTCTGCTGATCGATCGCCTGGCGGGGCTTGATGCCAGCGGCGACGACTGGGTGCCGGGCGCCTTGATCCACTGGCTGTTGAGCGAGACCGACCCCCTGGCTGCCGATTTCCGCGGCCGCTACCCCCAGGGGTGGCTGGAAACCCCTACCGGCAGCGGCATCGACTACCAGCCTCTGCAGGCGGCCCTGAGCGAGCAGGCCTTCGAGCTGGCCGATCGCTGCACGAGCTCGATCCTGCGCCAGCTGGCCGGGCCCGCCGCCGAGGCCCGCGGGTACGTCTATTTCAGCGAGGTGCCACCGATCAGCGGCATCGATCTGCAGACCCTCGATCGGCTCTGGCTCTGCTACTCGCGCGGACGCTTCGGCTTCTCCGTACAGGGGCGCCTGCTGCAGGCCTGCGGCGGCCGCTGGGAGCGGTTGTGGCCCAAGCTCGGCTGGAAGGAGGAGGGCCTCTGGACCCGCTACCCCAAGGCTTTCACCTGGTCGTTGGAGGCACCGGATGGGCATATGCCCCTGATCAACCAGCTCCGGGGCGTGCGGCTGATGGATGCGCTGCTCAGCCATCCGGCGCTGCAACAGCGCGTGAAGGGTGTCGCTGAGGGCAACGGCGCACGACGTTAGGGTCAAGCCAGAGCGGAAAGCGGAGTCGATGCCCCGGCCATTGGTCCCATCCCTGCGCTGGACCGATTTCATCACCCCTTCCACCCTGCAACTGGCGCCGCTCCTGGAGCTGCTGTTGGAGCCGATGCGCAGGGCCCACAACCTGGCCCAGCTTCAGCTCGGCTTGCAGGAAGCCCTGGTGAACGCCGTCCGCCATGGCAACGGCGGCGATCCGGGCAAGTGCCTGCGCATCCGTCGCATCCAGACCCCGCGCTGGATGATCTGGCAGATCCAGGACGAAGGCACGGGCGTGCCGACAGCGCGGCGCACCAGCGCGCTGCCGGAGGAACCCGGCTCCTGCTGCGGCCGTGGTTTCTTCCTCATCCACCACTGCTTCGACGATGTGCGCTGGAGCGACCGGGGCAACCGCCTGCAGCTGGCGGTGCAGATCCGGCCCGAACGGAGCTGAGTGCTCAGCAGGGTCCTTGGTTGGTGCCCACGACCTGAGGATCACTGCCTGCGGATCACTGCCTGCAGATCGCTGCCGGTGCAACACGATCGGATGATCCCTACCGGGAGCCGTGCCCATGGCTCGGGCAGCCGGGGTCGCTTCGCTCCCCTTTCAGCCAGCCCAGGCCGTGCTCCAGCAAGGCGATCGCCTCCGCATGGGCGACAGGGTCGCGGCGGTGGGCCGGACTGGCCTCGCTGAGCAGATGCACCAGCGCCGAGGCGATCTGCTCGGCCGCGCGCCTGGGCTTATGGCTCTTGTGCGCATGCCAGTCGCGGCCATCGATCACCAGCAGACGCTGCAGCTGCTCGGCCAGCTCACGGCTGCCCTGCGGCCATCCGGTTGCAGGGCCAGTGCCGGAAGAGGGCTCTGTGCTGGTGGCAGGGTTGGTGCCTGTGCCGGTGGAGGGGCCGGTGGAGAGGGCAGAGCTGCCGGAAGGCATCGGCACTGGACGAAACCAAGGGGGGGATCCATCCTGGCGGCATGACCAGCGGTTTGACCCCTCGCAGCCGTCCCTCCAGTCGCCAGGCGGGGGGATGGCTGCACAGCCTCTCACGCATGCTGGCAGTGGCCGCCCGGGCCGAGCGGCTCAAGCCGGACGACAACAGCAGTGGCGCCCGGCGCCTGCGCCAGCGGCTTGAACTGGGCCAACGCCTGCTCGACCCGCTGCCCAAGGCCCTGCGCACCTCCAACTGGCAGGAGGAGGTGGTGTGGAAAGCCCTGCGCTGGGGTGGAGCCGGAATGCTGCTGGCCCTGTGGTTGAAGCGCTGAGCAGCCGTATCAGACCGTAACCGCTGCCTCGCGAGGGCGTGTGGCGCACCAGACCCGGGTCATGAAATGCGTCTGGGCCGTGACCGCCTCGAAACCGGCCTGTTGCAGCCGGGCTTCGATGTCGTCGCCCACGTAATCGCGGTAATAGGGCTCGTGGAACACACGGCGGAAGTTCTCCATCGCTGCAGAGAACTGGGGCGAGTCGGCCAGCTGGATCGAGTCGGCCAGCAGTAGGACCCCTCCCGGCTCGAGCACCTTGAAGCAGGCGTTGATCACGTTCTGCCGCGCCTCGGCGGGAAGTTCATGGAGCAGGAACACGCAGGTGACGGCCTGGAAGGAGCCATCGGCGAACGGAAGGGCCTCAGCATTGCCCTGCACCAGCTGGGGCAGCTCACCCGGCAGCTGGCTCAGGCTGCGGTTGGCTTCACGGAGATAGGCGGCCGAGAGGTCGAGGCCCACCAACTGCACCCCGGGCAGGGCCCCGCGCAGCTGGCGCAGGGTGCGGCCCGTGCCGGCGGCCACATCAAGCACCCGCAGCTGACCCGGACGACGATCGGCGAAGGCGCGCAGGCCCCGCTGAAGCGGCGCCAGCAGACGGCGACGCATCGGATCGGCGGTGCCGTTGAACAGGATCTCCACCTGCAGGTCGTAGAGCGCGGCGGAGTGGTCGCTCAGGTAGCCGTCGGTCTGGTGGTGGAAGTTCTGCAGGTAGTAGCCGGGGTAGTTCTCCGGCTCCACATCCCGCGGCAGGTCGCGGACATTGCGCTGACTGCGCCGGCTCCAGATGTTGGGCAGGTCGAGCCAGACCAAGGGGTAGCGGGTGGCCCAGTCAAGCCAGGGGGCATCGAACAACAGCGAGGCGGGATAGACCCCCCGCTCCGCTTCCTGCCAGTCGAGTTCCAGCAAGCGGTCCATGGAGGCGCGCAGCTGGTTGAGCATCTCCGGTGGCACTGGGACGGTCTTCGGGCCCCCGTCGGCGGCCAGCAGCTGCCCCAGACGGGTGCTCAGCTCCTTGTGCGCCACTCCCACCAAGCTCTTGCCTTGCTGGAGGGTCTGGTACGCGAGCTTGCTCACGGCATCGGGCATGGCGGCGCGGGAACATCCCTTCACATCGGCTTCATTCCAGCGGATCGCCGCGGAGGTCGCGAGCCCCACGCGCCCGAATCTTCCGGCGAAACCGGTCCGATCGCGGGCTCAGACCGACAGGAACGGCTCCCCTTGAGGTGGGGCCAGCGGCAGTCGCCGCCGCTGTCGCTCGATCCAGACGGCAATCCAGGCACTGCTGAACACGTCACCCTCCAGCAGGAAGGCATGGTCCGTGGCCAGAGCCTCCAGCGCGGCGAGCGGGTGCGTGGTCAGCGGCGGGAACGGGTCTGGCTGGGCCTCCGCCGGCGGATGGGAGGGCTCGAGCGCCTGGATTCCGCCGGGATCGATCTGGCGGCGGATGCCATCGAGGCCCGCCAGCAGCAGGGCGCTCCAGGAGACGTAGGGATTGGCAGCGGCCTCAATGGCCACGAACGCCAGTCGCTGGCTGGCCGGCGTGGGCCGGGCCACCGGCAGACCTACCACGGTGCTGCCAACCCCTGGTGCGTAGGCCCGGCGCAGTGGCGCAGCGCTACCGGCGCCCCCCCAACCGCCATCGATCGACGCACCGGTGCCGGTGAGGGCAAGCAGGGCCGGGGCATGCAGCAACAGCCCACCGATGTACCAGCGGGCCGTCTGGGAGAGATCGGCGCGGGTGCCTTCGCCGTAGAACAACGGCAGGCGGGCCTTGCGAAGGCTCTGGCTCACCGGCAGGCAGCCGGCCGCCTCCACCGGCCGCTCCGCCGCCACCAGGGCCGCTGACAGCCCGCAACAGGCGGCCAGCTGATGGGCGGTGTAGCCGAGCCGCATCAGGCCATCGGCAGCGGGAAGCAGCTCCGCGGCCTGCAGGGGGGCCGGCGTGCCCAGCAGCGAGAGCAATTCGCTGCGGAAGGCCAGCGACCGCTCCGGCAACGCTGCTGCCTGTCCGTGCCCCCCCAGGGGGATGCGGCCGGCGGAGCGTTCACCGGCGCCACGCAGCAGCAGATGCGGAGCCACCTGGAACAGGGCCGTGTCCGCCAGGCCAGAGCTGGCCAGCGCCTCGGTGGCGCGGCTGGCCAGCGAGCGGGCGCAGCCGGGATGGCCATCGGAGCGGCAGCGCATCCAGCCGAACAGGCTGAGCGGTGCGGTGGGTAGGAACGGATCACGCCAGGCACTGGCGGCATCGAGCACCACCGCCGCTTCCTGCAGATCCCCTGCCGCGAGCGACTCCCCGTCGAAGCCAGCGGCGGGCAGGGCTGCAACGGACACACCTTCGCTGAAACTGGACGGCTGGATCAGCTCGGCGGCCACGGTGAGGTGATGCCAGCGGCCGGACAGGTCGCAGAGGCCGAGATCGACCCGTTCGATCGCCTGATCGCGCAGCCGGCGCAAGACGTCATCGACGGTCAGAGCCATGGGCGAAGGGGAAGGCAGAGGAGCGCAAGTGGGAACCAGCAGACCAGCATGACCCCGGCCCCCTTGGCACCGGCGGGTCTGAAACAGGCCGAACGGCCTGCGTAACCGTTTCTGTCAGATTCGGCAGATCCCTCAGCAGGACAGGGTTCTGGGCATTTCACAGTGCTAGCTTCCAGCCCAGGTGCGTCGATTTCAACGTCATGCGCGATGCCATCACCGGTCTGATCGGCCGGTATGACCAGCTGGGGCGCTATTTCGATCGGAACGCGATCGATCGCATCTCCGCCTACCTGGCGGAAGGCGAACAACGGCTCATGGCGGTGGAAATCATCAACCAGGGAGCCACCGACATCGTGCGGGAAGCCAGCCGGCGCCTGTTCGAGCAGGATCCCGAGCTGCTGCTGCCCGGCGGCAATGCCTACACCACCCGGCGCCTGGCGGCCTGCCTGCGGGACATGGACTATTTCCTGCGCTACGCCAGCTACGCCCTGATCGCCGACGACGCCACGATTCTCAACGAGCGGGTATTGAACGGTCTCGACGACACCTACAAGAGCCTGGGAGTTCCCACGGGCCCCACGGTGCGCAGCATCACGCTGCTGGCCGATGTGGTGATGGAGCGGCTGGCCGAAGCCGGTTTCGATCCGGCTCCGCTCGTGCGGGTCCCCTTCGATCACATGGCCCGTGGCCTGTCTGCGCTCGACGTGCGCTGCCGCTGAATCCGCTCCAAGCCGTGTCTGCCCAGGGCCAGCTCTGGCCTCTGGGTAGGCTGCAATCCACTTCTTCGACGCCCTGCTGGCCTTGGTCACACAGTCTTCCGATCTCCCGGTGAACGATCGTCATCGGCTCCCCCTGGAACCGATCGCCACCCCCGATCGCCTGCTGCTGGGCCCAGGGCCGTCGAATGCCCATCCCACGGTGCTGGCTGCACTGGCACGCACACCGATCGGTCACCTCGATCCGATCTACATCGAGCTGATGGGCGAGGTACAGGAACTGCTGCGTTACGCCTGGCAGACCGACAACCGCCTCACCATCCCGATGAGCGGCACCGGCAGTGCCGCCATGGAAGCCACCCTGGCCAACACCATCGAACCGGGTGACAAGGTTCTCGTGGCCGTGAAGGGCTATTTCGGCCTGCGGCTCGTCGACATGGCCCAGCGCTACCGCGCTGAGGTGGTCACGATCGAGCGCCCCTGGGGGGAAGCCTTCAGCCTCGAAGAGCTCGAAGCGGCGATGGCGCTCCACAAGCCAAAGATCCTGGCGCTTGTTCATGCCGAAACCTCCACCGGCGTGTGCCAGCCGATGGAAGGCATCGGCGATCTCTGCCGCCAACACGACTGCCTGCTGCTGCTCGATACGGTCACATCGCTCGGCGCCGTGCCGGTTCATCTCGACGCCTGGGGCGTGGATCTCGCCTACAGCTGCAGCCAGAAGGGGTTGAGCTGCCCTCCCGGCCTCGGTCCGTTCACCATGGGCCCTCGGGCTGAAGCCAAGCTGGCCGCCCGTAGCGGCAAGGTGCCCAACTGGTACCTGGATGTGTCACTGCTCAACCAGTACTGGGGGAGCAACCGGGTGTACCACCACACGGCCCCGGTGAACATGAACTTCGGCATGCGCGAAGCGTTGCGCCTGCTGGCGGAGGAAGGCCTGGAGCAAGCCTGGGCCCGCCATCGCAGCAACGCCGAGCGCCTCTGGAGCGGCCTGGAGCACCTCGGCCTGGAGCTGCATGTGCCCGAGCCCCTGCGGCTGCCCACGCTCACCACGGTGCGCATTCCCGAAGGTGTGGATGGCAAGGCCTTCAGCCTCCATCTGCTCAACCGCCACGGCATCGAAGTGGGCGGCGGGCTCGGCGCGCTGGCCGGCTCGGTGTGGCGCATCGGCCTGATGGGCTACAACAGCCGCGCCGAAAACGTCGATCTGCTGCTCAATCTGCTGGAGACGGAGCTGCCGGCGTTCCAGTCGGGCCGCACGGCCGTCGCTGTCGCCGCTGCCTGAACCAATCCGCCAGGAGCAGGGTGGCCTGCACCTCCAGCAAGCCACCCTCCACCTCCATGGGGTGGTGAGCACTCGGGTGCCGGGCCAGGTCCACGCTGCCACCCAACCCTCCGCGTTTGGCATCTCCGGCGGCGAACAGCACCCGCCCCATACGGGCCTGCACCAGGGCGCCAGCGCACATCGGGCAGGGTTCGAGCGTCACGATCAAGCTGCAGTCGTTGAAACGCCAGCTGCCACGCATGGCCGCAGCCTGGCTCAACGCCACCAGCTCGGCATGACCGAGTGGATCCTGATCCAGCTGGCGGCGGTTGCTGCCCCAGCCGAGGCAGCGCCCTTCCCCATCCAGCACCACCGCCGCCACAGGGATCTCTCCCCTGTCACCGGCGCGGCGGGCCTGGCGCAGCAAACGCTCCATCCACAGGCGCTGCTGGGCGGCAGGAACGGGCGGAGGGCTCAGCACAGCGCAGCGGTGGCCGGGTCGGGCACCCAGCGTGTCAGTGCCTCCATGCTGAGGGACGGCAAGGGAGAATGAAGCCCCTTCCTGCACCGCCGTTGGCCGTCACGCCACACCTGCACCAGGCGCTTGAGCCGTTGCCGTTCGCAGCGCCAGGGCAGGCCGATCCGCTGCTGGAAGCGTTTCTCAACGGGGCGGTGCAGCAGCTCTGCCAGTGGCTGGGCACAGCCACCAGCCGCCCGCCGCTGCCCGGGCTGAGCCTGTTGCCGGAACTGGAGCCCCGCCGCCACGGCCTGGATGGCACCACGCTGCTGGCCGACCTGCAGGTGTTGATGGACGGGGCCTACAACCCCAACCACCCCGGCGCCCTGGCCCACCTCGATCCGCCGCCGCTCACCGCTTCGCTGGTGGGGGATCTGGTCTGCGCCGGTCTGAACAACAACCTGCTCTCCGAAGAGCTGTCCCCCTCACTCAGCCGCCTGGAGCGGGGCCTGTGCGGATGGCTGGCCCGTCGCCTCGGGCTGGGAGACGCCGCTGGCGGCATCCCAGCCAGCGGCGGCAGCCTCAGCAACCTGATGGCGCTGGTCACGGCGCGCCAGAGCCGCGGCCTGCAGCACCGCCCAGACGTGGTGGTGCTGACCAGCACCGACGCCCATGTATCGCTCGACAAGGCGGTGCTGGTGATGGGACTGCCGCCTGAGGCCTTGCTGCGGCTGCCCACCGATGCAGAGGGGCGGCTGGATCCGCAGCGGCTGGAGCAGGCGCTCACTGACCTGCAGCGGGCCGGCCGGCCGGTGCTGGCCGTGGTGGCCACCGCCGGCACCACGGTGCGCGGCGCCGTGGATCCGCTGGAGCCCCTGGCCGAGCTGTGCCAGCGCCATGGCCTCTGGCTGCACGTGGACGGGGCGATCGGTGGCGTGCTCGGCCTCAGCACCGTGCACTGCGGGGGTGTCGCAGGGCTGGGCCGGGCCGATTCGGTCACGTTGAACCCCCAGAAGCTGCTTGGGATCACCAAAACCTCTTCGCTGCTGCTGCTGGCCGAGCCCGACGCCCTGCACCAGACCTTCGGCACCGGCCTTCCCTACATGGAACCCAGCTGGGGAGGCGCCCATGGCGGCGAGTGCGGGCTACAGGGAAGCCGCAGCGCTGAGATCCTCAAGCTCTGGCTTGGCCTGCGTCAGCTCGGGCTCGAGGGGATCGACCAGCTGGTGGGCGAGGCGATCGCCCGCCGCCAGCGGCTGGAGCAGCTGCTGCACGCCGCGGCCCCGGCCGGGGCCCTCAGCCTGGTGGGTGGCCCGTTGCACCTGCTGGCCTTCCGGCCCAGCGGCGCCGATGCCCAGGCCTGCGCCCAGTGGTCGCAGCAGTGCCGTGCGGCGCTGCTGGCGGAGGAGTTGATGCTGTCCCGGCCGCTGCATCAGGGCCACCATCACCTCAAAGCGGTGCTGGGCAACCCCCACACCCAGGGCGAACATCTGGAGCGGCTGGCCGCCGTGGTGGCCCGCTCGCTGCCCGTGCCTTCCGCGCTGCTGGTGCCTTCCCATGGCTGATTCCGACAAGCGCGGCCGCTGGGTGGCCATCCTCACCGGGGCGATCTCGATTCTGATCGGGGTGCTCTACCTCGGGCTGATCACGGTGCTCGACGCCCGCGGCCCCCTGCTTCCCCCTCCCCCCGAGGCCCTGGGCGTGGCGGCAGCTGGGGGTCCTTCCGCCGCTGCAACGGCTCCACCACCCGGTTGAAGGCCGCCTGCAGGAAGTCCTTGAGGGCCCCCTCGCGGCGGTTGAGGTCGTAGAGGCGGCGCACCACCTCCTGCATGCCGCCATCACCCCAGTCCTGCCCCTGCTCGAAGTAGGTGAGAAAGCTCTGACCGGCAATGCGGGTGAACCAGGCCGCACTCACCCCCTGCACCGCCTTGCTCACGATCAGCGCCGGCAGGTTGAGGGTGAGGGCGGAGCCGATCAGGGCCAGCCCGCCCTTGATCACGCCAAGACCGGCCAGCGTGCGCCCCACCGACAGGGCCAGATCCTGGCCGGCCTCCCGGGTGAGGGTGACGCCATAGACCTTGCCAAGCTCCACCACCATCTGGGCGTTCACCGCCGCGGTGCCAAGCAGATCCACCACGGGCAGGGGCGTCACCACGAGCACGCCGGCACCGATCCACATGTAGCGATCCACGATGCGTTCGCCGTCGCTGCGGCGCTGGGCGCTGAGCAGGGCCCGGCTGGCCTCGCTCAGCCGGCGGCTCTGCAACAGGATGTTGTCCGCCAGCAGCTCCTCACCGTCCTGATGCAGCACGGTGGCGATCCGCCGCAGCAGGACATCGATCTCCGGCAGTGGCTGGTGCGGGCGGCCCCCGGGCAGCGGTACCGACTGGGGGGCGGCGCTGGCGGGCAGCACGTCCTCGTCGGCGAGGCGGCCGGAGCAGCGGCGGCGCAGCAGCTCAAGCAGGCGGCGCTCCTCCTCCTGGCCACGCAGATCGCACTTGTTGAGCACCAGCAACAGGCGCTTGCCGAGGCTGGCGAGCGCCTCGAACACCTCCAGTTCAGCGGCGCGCAGGTCGCCGTCGACCACGAACAGCAGCAGATCGGCGCGGGCGGCCCGTTCCCGCGCCGTGATCTCCCGTTGGCGGCCATCACTGCCTGCTTCCAGAATGCCGGGGGTGTCCACCAGCCGCAGACCGCGGCGCAGTCCCTTGAGCCGCAGGCGGTAGACGCGGCAGTCGCCGGTGGATCCCATCGCGGCACCCACCTCCCCCACCACTTCATCCAGCAGGGCACGGATCAAGGAGGTCTTGCCGGTGGAGCCGGTGCCGAACACCACCAGCTCGAGATCACCACGGGCCAGCTCCGCCTCCACCCGTTCCCGCTCCTGCCGCAACGCCACGCGCGCCACATCGTCCCGGACCCGTTCAAGCACCTGATCGATCGCCTGCAGCTGCTGTTCGGCCGCCTCCTGGCGGTTGCCGGGCGCCACGGCCGGCGGTGGCGGCGCTGCCGGCGGGGGGCGGCGGCGCCAGGCCAGCAGCCAGGGGCCGGCAAAGCGGGCCACCAGCAGCACACCACCACCGATCAACAGCAGGGTGACCGGGCCCACCAGCCAGGCCGGCAGCAGGTAGCTGAGTTGCCAGAGCAGATTGTTGACAGCCTGGATCAGCACGGAGGCCGCCACGACGGCGGCCAGCGCCACCGCCAGCCAGATCCAGAGGCGGAAGCGGGGCATCAGCGCCGGGAGACGGCTGCTGGGGTGCCGCTGGGCGCCGCCCGCATGATGTCGCCCCAGAGGGCTGCGGCCTGGGCGCTGGAGCCACCGGTAGGGCGGTTGTCGTCGTTGCCGAGCCAGATGCCCATCACCAAGTGCCGGCGCGGTTCGAAGCCCACGAACACCAGGTCACGCGCCTCGTTGGTGGTGCCGGTCTTGCCACCCTCGTTGCCACCCAGGTAGGCGGCAGTGCCGGTGCCGGAACGCACCACCGCGCGCATCATCCCTTGCATGGCCTTGGCCGTCTGGGGTTTCACCACCTGCCGCCCCGGGCTCACGCTTCTGGCAGTGCGGGCCCGCTGCTCGCGACAGCGGGCACTGTCGAGGCCGGCACAGGTTTCGGCATCGGTGAGGCGGCGGATGGTGCTGGGCGCATGCCACACCCCGTCGTTGACCACAGCCGCGTAAGCGGCGGTGAGCTCAGTCAGCACCACCTCACTCTGGCCAAGGGCCAGCCCGGGAACGGCATGCAGCGGCGAGGTGATGCCGAGGTCTCGGGCCGTCTGCTCGACCGCCTCCAGCCCGACGCGGCGGGCCAGCCGCAGCGCGGCGGTGTTGCTGCTCATCGCGAAGGCCTGCCGCTGGCTGATCGCGCCGCGGCAGGTGCTGGCGAAGGATTGCCCCGCCCAGGTGAGCGGGCCGCAGTCGATGCCATCGCCGGGCTTGGCACCACGCTCCAACGCCGCCACGTAGGTGAACAGCTTGAAGGTGCTGCCGGGCTGCCTGAGGGCCATGCTGGCCCGGTTGAACTGGCTGCGCTGGTAATCGCGGCCGCCGGCGATCGCCAGCATCCCGCCGGTGCGGCTGTCGAGCACCACCACCGCCCCTTCCGAGGCGCCGCCGCGGGCCAAGGCCCGCCGCAGCTGGCGCTCCACCACCTGCTGCATCGCCGGATCAAAGTGGGTCTCCACCAGGAAGTTGCCCTCCACGGCCACCTCCGCACCCACCAGGGTTTCCAGATCAGCGCGCACCTGATCGGTGTAGAAGGGCGCCGGGCGTCCCTGGCCACCGCGGCAGGCCTTGGGGCCGAGCTGAATCGGCCGGCGGCGGGCCTGGCGGGCCTGATCGGCGCTGATCTTTCCCGTGTCGGCCATCTTGGCGAGCACGGCATTGCGCGCGTCCAGCGCCGCCTGGGGATTGGAGCAGGGATCATGGCCGTTCGGCGAAGGGAGCAGACCCACCAGCAGGGCCGCTTCATCCAGATCGAGCCTGGCGGTGGGTTTGCCGAAGTAGCTGCGGGCGGCATCCTCGAAGCCCCAGCCCACGCCCAGATACACCCGGTTGAGGTAGCTGAGCAGCAGCTCGCTCTTGCTGAATCGGGCTTCCAGCTGCAGCGCCACCAGCAGCTCGCGCCACTTGCGGGCCAGGGTCTCGCCCTGCCCCACCTGGTCGGGGTAGAGGCTGCGGGCCAGCTGCTGGGTGAGCGTGCTGCCCCCCTCCAGCACGCGCCCGCCCAGCAGGTTGGTGACCAGGGCGCGACCGGTGCCGATCGGATCCACCCCCGGATGCCACCAGAAGCGGCTGTCCTCACTGGCCAGCAGTGCATCCCGCAGCACCGGCGGGAAATCGGAGAGGTTCTTGTTCTCGCGGTGTTCGCGCGAATCGGCTGATTGCAGGGGCCGGTTGGCGCGGTCGTAGAGGGCCAGCGGGCCCCGCACCGGCGCCAGGCTGCCGCGCAGCGGCAACTGCAGCGCTGACAGACCCAGCAGCAGCAGGCCGGCCCCGGCAGCGCCCGCCAATGCCAAGGTGCCGGCCCGGGCCAGGCGCAGCAGCCGGGGCATGGGTCGCCGCTGGAACACCAGCTCTGGCAACCCCGGCTCCGAGGGCGGGCCGAGCCGCACCACGTCGCCGTCCCGCAGGAGCAGTGCTGTCACCCGGCTGCCGCGCCAATAGAGGCCGTTGGTGGAGTTGTCATCGCGGATCAGCCAGTCACCGCCCACCTGCTCCAGCAACGCGTGCTGCTTGCTCACCGCCGGATGGTCGATGCCGACCTCCAGGCGGTTATCGCGGCCGATGCGATAGAGGCCGCCGTAGAGCGCCAACCGGCGTGAGGGCTGACCGGGGAGGAACACCTCCAGCACAGCGCCTCCCGCTTCGGGCGGCTGCGCCAGGCGCTGCTTCAGGCGCTCAAGTCCCGCGACCACGGCTCTCCTCCAGCAGGTCGAGCGCCAGGCAGATCACGGCCACGTTGATCGCCACATCCGCCAGGTTGAACACCGGAAAGCGCACCGGCACCAGTTCGAGAAAATCCACCACCCAGCCGAGCCGCCAGCGGTCGAGGCCATTACCGAGCGCACCACCCAACAGCGCCCCCACCCCCAGCCACTGCCAGCGGCGCAGGCTGCTCTGGCGCTGGATCCACACCCCCAGGCCGATCGCTACCACCAGGCTCACGAGCGCCAGCGCCTTGGTGGAGCCGGTGAACAGGCTGAAGGCGGCGCCGGTGTTGAAGACGAGGCGCAGGCGCAGCAGACCGGGCAGCAACGGGCTGCTCGAGGTGCCGGAGAGGGCCGACAGGGCCCAGGCCTTGCTGGCCTGATCGAGCACCAGCACCACCAGGGCGGTGATCCAGGCGGCGCGGCGGCGATGGCCGGCGAGGCTCATGACGGCCCCCCGTTCACGAGCTGACCAGCAGCAGCCGGCGCAGCGGCACGGCCAGCACCGCCACGGCGCAGCAGAGCATCAGCTGGGGCAGCAGCGGACCGAGGCTGTAGGCGAGCAGCAGATCGCCCAGGCCCCCTCCCCAGCGGCCCACCAGTCCACCGAGCAGCAGGTAGGCGAGGCCGCACAGCTGGATCACCCCCAGGCCGAACAGCGCCGCCCCCATCAGGCGCAGCAGTTCGCCCATGCCGGGCTGGCTGGCCAGGCGGCCGCTCAGCCAGGCGGCCGGGATGAAACCGGCCAGAAAGCCGAAGCCCGGATCGAGCAGGTAGGCCATGCCGCCACCGGTGTGGAACACCGGCAGCACCAGCAGGCCAAGGCTCAGGTAGGCCACCGCCGCCAGCAGGGCCGGCCGTGGGCCGCACACCAGGGCAGTGAGCAACAGGGCCGGCACCTGTGCGGTGACCGGCAGTTCGCGCAGGGCGTACCCCCCATCCACGAAGGGCATGGCAACGGCGACACGGATCAGGCCGCCGCTGATGATCAGCAGAAGTCCGACGATGGCGCCGCTGCAGTTGGCTAAGGCCCGCAAGCAAGGGAGATCTGGTTGGCTCCATCCTGCTGTAGTGGGGGGCAGCTGCACAGCCTTGCCAATGGACGAACCGCCATCCCCTGCCTATGCCGTCGGTGACTTGGTGCAGCTGGGCGAGCGGCCGGCCTATCTCAAGACCGCCGACCCGATGCCGATGCTGCGACCGCCCGATCTGGTGGACAGCGGAGAGGTGGGTCAGGTGGTGAGCCTCAGAGCACTGGGACAGCTGGCCGTGCGCTTTCGGCGTGGCACCTTTCTGCTGGAGCCCGATCAGCTCTGCGCCGCCGCTGACACGGACCCCCCTGCCGAACGCCCCAACGGGTGAGCGGCCCAGGCCCGTTCCGCCATGGCGAGGGCGCCAGCGGGACCGCACAGGCTGAGGCTGGGGGCTGCCAGCAAACTGCGCGCCACTTGCTGCAGGGCGTGGGGGGTGAGCGCTTCGGCGCGGGCCACCGCCTCATCGGCGTAGGACCAGGGCAGGCCATGGCCGAGCACCAGCGCCTGGCGATCGGCCACCTGGCCACCCGTCTGGCGGCCAACCGCAGCGGAACCGCGGAACTTCGCGAGGGCGAGCTGCCACTCCGGGAGGGTGAGGGGTTGATCCAGCAGCCGCTGCCATTCGTTCAGCAGCTCGGTGGTGGCCAGCGCCGCCCGCTCGGCTGAACTGGAGAGGTGGCAGACGAACGGGGCGGCCCCGCGGCGAGCCGGCAGGTGCACACCCACGTCGTAGGCAAGGCCGTGCTCTTCGCGCAGGGCCACGAACAGCCGGCTGGACATGCCCACACCGAGATGGCACTGCAGCAGGCGCAGAGCCAGGGAGCGGGGATCGGCCAGGGGCACCGTGGCGGCTCCGAGCATCAGCACCAGCTGCTCGGTGTCCTGCTCCACCGTCACCAGCTCAGGGCCGCCGCAGCCTGCGGGGCCGGCGCCGGGCTGCGGCGCAAAGGTGGTCCAGGGAGAGGGTTCCTGACCCTCATCCGCCACCTCCAGCAGATCCCGCACCGCCTCGGGCGGTTGGCCCGCCATCACCAGCACCGCCCCCTGCGAGCCGAGCCCGGCGGCGGCCTGCGCCAACCGGGGCCGCTCCACGGCGGCGAGCTCATCGTCCACACCCAGGGGGTCATGGCCGTAGCCCCCCTGGCCGTAGAGCTGGCGGCGCAACAGATCGTGGGCCTGCTGGAACGGATCTTCCCGCTGGCGGGCGAGGGTCTGCAGGTTGAGCTGCCGCTCAAGGCTGAGCTGATCCGGCGCCAGCCACGGGCTGCGCACCATGGTGTGCAGCAGCGGCAGCACGGCAGAGGCATCGGCCGTGGCGCACTTGAGGCTGATCACCAGGGCGTCTTCGCTGGCTTCGCAGCGCAGTTCATCGCCGAGGCCCTCCACCAGATCGGCAATCGCCTCGCCACTGAGGTTTCCGCAGCCGCGCGTGAGCAGGCCGGCCAGCAGCTGGGCGCGACCCCGCTCACCGGGCGGGTCGGCAGCGCTGCCGCCCCTGATCCAAAGGCGCGCCGACAGGATCGCCGGGCCAGGGCGCCGGCTCACCCAGACCGGACAGCCGCTGCTCAGGGTGAAGGTGTCAGGCGCCGGCAGGGGGGGGATGGGAGGAATGCTCATGCGGGCAGGGCCAGCACACGGCAGGCGCGCTCGGGGGCGAACAGGGGCAGGATCTCAGCGTGCAGCCGTTGCGGCGTCCAGAGCCGCAGCCGTTCGAGCGGCTCCTGCAGTGGCTCCAGCCGCCCCCAGAGGCTCTGGTTGCCGATCAGCCCCGCCACCGGCGAAGCCGCCTCCAGACCGAAGCGATAGCCGTTCGCCACCAGCCGCTGGGCCCGCTCCCACTCGCTGGTGCTGGGGGGCGTGGCGCTGAGCTCCTGCCAGACCTTGCCGATCTCCGCCTCCACAGCCTCCGCCTGATCGGGTTCGCAGACGGCTTCGAGCAGGGCCAGGCTGCCGGCCTCGAGCACGTTGAGATCGAGGTCAACACTTTCCACCAGGCGCAGATCCTCCCGCAACCGCTGCACCAGACGGCTGCGGCGTCCCTCCGCCAGCAGGGTGGTGAGCAGGTCAGCGCCGGCCGTGGCCTCCAGATCGGCAGCGGCGGGCAGTTGCCACACCATCAGCAGGCGGGCCGCCTCCAGGCGAGGGAGCCGGAGGGTGTGGCGGCCGGGCTGCAGCGCGAGGACTGGGGCAGGAGCGGCCGAGGGCGCAGAAGCAGGGGCCGATGGAGTGGCTGGTGTGGTGGTAGCAGGGGGCTCGCAGGGTCCGGCACTGGCGGAGAGGCCTGCTGGATCAGCTAGGTCGGCCAGGGCGCTGCCCGCCACCATGGCCTCGAGATCCAGGCCATCGAGGGCACCGGCCACCGCCAGGCTGCAGGCGCTGGGCCGGTAGCCGCGCCGGTGGAAGGCAGCCATGCGCTCGGGGTTGTGGCGGGTGAGGGCCTCGCGCTCACCGAGAATCGCCAGTCCGTAGGCATGACCTGGGCAGGCCAGCGCCAGCAGCCGCTGGAAGGCCACGTCCTCCGGCTGGTCTTCGCTCTGGGCGAGTTCTTCGAGCACCACCTGGCGCTCCATGTCGAAATCGGAGGCCTCCAGGCGCGGGTGCAGCACCAGATCCAGCAGCAGATCGAGGGCTTCCGCCGCCGCCGCCGGTGGAATCAGCACGTGGTAGTGAACGTCATCGAAGCCGGTGGCGGCATTGCTGCTGCCGCCGAGCGCCTCGATGCGCTGATCGAACGCTCCCGGGGCAAGGGTTTCGCTGCCCTTGAACACCATGTGCTCGAGGAAGTGGGCCAGGCCGGATTCGGCCGCCTGCTCGCTGGCGCTGCCGGCGCGGCACCAGAAATCCAGGCAGACCACCGGCGCCTGCTCCTGCCGCACACTCACCACCGGGACGCCGTTCTGGAGATGGAAGGCCTGGGGCGTCGGCAGGGCCTCATGCAGGGCAGGCAGGGAGCTCAACGGTTCAGATCCTGGCCGTGGGAAGATCAGCATTCTGCTGGCTGAGGCTGCATTGGCGAGCGCCACGATCCCAGCCACCGGCGGGGTGCACCCCTTGGTGGACACGCTGGCGGCAGCGATCCGCAGCAGCTGGCAGGCGCTGCCAGAGCTGGAGCCGTTGGCGATCGCCGACGACCTGGAGGCGATCAGCGGCAGCCTCGATGGCGAGCGGCTGTTCATCCACAACGAGCTGCGCCGCTGCCGCGGCCTGCGCAAGCTGCATCTGGAAACCGCCCGGCTGGGGGCCGGTCTGCAGATCCTGCACTGCGTCTACTTCCCTGATCCCCGCGCCGATCTGCCGGTGTTCGGCGCCGACATCGTGGCCGGGCCGGCGGGGGTGTCCGCCGCGATCGCCGATCTCTCCCCCACCCGCGGTGCGCTGCCGGAGGGCATCGCCGGGGCCCTGGCGGCCCTGCCGGTGCATCCCTTCAGCCAGCCACGGGAGCTGCCGCCCTGGGGCACGATCTTCTCGCCCTACGTGCGGTTCGTGCGCCCGGCAACCGCCCAGGAGGAGGGCTGGTTCATTGAAGAAGTGCAGGGCTTTCTGGCGGTGCTCTCGGCCGCAGCCCAGGCCGCCCACTTTCAATCCTGGGACGATCCAGCTACGGTTGCCCGGTATCACGGTCAGCTGTCGTATTGCCAGCAACAGAAACGAAACGACAAGACGCGGCGGGTGCTGGAGAAGGCCTTCAGCCCAGCGTGGGCCGACCGGTACATCGAGGAGCTTCTGTTCGACGATCCGCCGGAGCTTCCCTGACTCCCGGCCGTCCCCGCGCCCTGCGCATCGCGATCGCTGCGCTCGTGGTGGCGGGCGTGGCTGCGGTGGCCTGGCAGTTCCGCCCGAAGCCGGCACCCACGCCGGCACCCGTCGCCAGCAACCGGCCTGCCGTGGTGGATGCCATTTCGGCGCTGGGCCGGCTCGAACCGGCCGGTGACATCCGCAATCTGGCGGCACCGATGTCGGAGATGGGCGGCAGCCCCCGCATCTCCGAGCTGCTGGTGCAGGAGGGCGACAGCGTCACGGCGGGGCAGTTGCTGGCGCGCTTCGACAATCGCCCTTCGCTGCTGGCCCGGCGCAGCCTGGAGCGCAGCCGCATCGCCAACTTGAACCGCAGGGTCGCCGTGCTGGAGCGTGAAGTGAACCGCTACCGCCAGCTCGCCCGCAATGGCGCCGTCGCCGCCTCCGAACTGGAAACGCGCGAACTCACGCTGCTGGAGCTGCAGGGCAACCTGCGTGAAGCCCGTGATCAGATCGCACGCACCGAAACCGATCTGGTGAACAGTGAGTTGCGTGCTCCGATCAGCGGCACCGTTCTGAACGTCGAAGCCCGGGCGGGCGAGCGGCCCGGCGACAAGGGCATCCTCCAGATCGGCGCCAGCGACCGCATGGAAGTGGTGGCCGAGGTGTACGAGAGCGACATCCGCCGGGTGAAGCTCGGCCAGACCGCCAGCATCAGCAGCGAGAACGGCGGCTTCGATGGCAGCCTGCGCGCCCGCGTGATCCGGATCAGTCCGCAGGTGCAGCAGCGGGAGGTGCTCGCCACCGATCCCACCGGCGATGCCGACGCGCGGGTGGTGGAGGTGCGGCTCGCGCTGGATCCGGCCGATACCGCGAAGGTGCGCAACCTCACCGGAACCAAGGCGATCACCCGCTTCGACCCATGAGCCGGAGCCTGCCGTGATGCGCGTCCCCTTGCTCGGGGATCTCTGGGCCGCCCGGCGCATCCCCCTGGCCTGGCTGCTGCTCACCCGTCAGCCCATGCGGCTGCTGGTGGCGCTGGCGGGTATCAGCTTCGCGGGCATCCTGATGTTCATGCAGCTGGGCTTCCGCGACGGCCTGTTCGACGCCAGCATCACAATCCACCGGCTGTTCGACGCCGACCTGGTGCTGATGAGCCCGCGCACGATGAGCTCGATCAGCATGTCGAGCTTTCCGCGCCGCCGGCTCGTGCAGGCCCTCGGTGACCCTGCGGTGCAGGGGATCACCCCTGTGCACTGGAGCTTCCTGCTGTGGCGCAACCCTGAAACGCTCGCCACCCGTCAGATCCTGGCGCTTGGCTTCGAGCCGAACGATCCCCTGTTCACCGACCCGGGCCTGGCAGCCAAGGCGAAGCTGCTCACCCAGCGCGACCGGGTGCTGTTCGATGAGGCCTCAAGGCCGGAGTTCGGGCCGGTGGGTCCGTGGTTCCGCGAAGGGAAGACGGTGGAAACCGAGGTGGATGGCAAACGGGTGCGGGTGGCAGGCCTGGTGGCCCTGGGCCCCTCCTTCGGCGCCGACGGCAACCTGATCACCAGCACCGAAACTCTGCTGCGGCTCAAACCCAACACCCCGCCGGGGGCGATCGAACTGGGCCTGATCCGCCTTCGGCCCGGCGCTTCCCCAGAGGTGGTGCAACAGCGGTTGCGGGAGCGACTGCCCGCCGACGTGACGGTGTTCACCAAGCAGGAGTTCGAGGAAGCCGAGAAGGACTACTGGCGCACCAGCACCGCGATCGGGTTCATCTTCACGCTCGGTGCCGCCATGGGCTTCGTGGTGGGCTGCGTGATCGTGTACCAGATCCTCTACAGCGACGTCAGCGACCACCTGCCCGAGTACGCCACCTTGATGGCGATGGGCTACCCGCTGGTGACCCTGCTGGGGGTGGTGGCCCGGGAGGGCATCCTGCTGGCCGTGCTCGGCTATGTGCCGGCCTACGCCGCCGGCACCGGCCTGTACCACCTGGTGCGCTCCGCCACGCGCTTGCCGGTGGGGATGGAAGCCAGCCGCTCCCTGTTGATCTTCGGCCTGATCCTGGTGATGTGCATGGGCTCCGCAGCCCTGGCCATGCGCAAGCTCGGCGATGCCGATCCTGCCGAAATCTTCTGAGGCCTGCGCCGATGTCCCCTGTCACCAGCACCGTCACGAGCCCAGCCGACTACGGCAGAGCCGATGCCGGCGCCAACGCCTCGGCCATGGTGGAGATCAGCGGCCTCTGCCATTCCTATGGCAAGGGAACGATGCGCCGGCAGGTGATCCAGAACGTGGATCTGCGCATCGACCCGGGCGAAGTGGTGCTGCTCACCGGCCCGTCGGGCTGCGGGAAAACCACGCTGCTCACGCTGGTGGGGGCGCTGCGCCAGGTGCAGGAGGGCCACGTGCGTGTGCTGGGCCAGGCCTTGGAGAACAGTGGCCGCGGCGAGCGACAGCGGTTGCGGCGCCGCATCGGCATGATTTTTCAGGGCCACAACCTGTTGCGTTGCCTGACGGCCGAGCAGAACGTGCAGATGGGAGCGGATCTGCTGCCGGGGCTGGGCTACCGCGCCCGCCGCGACCAGGCCCGCGAATGGCTGCGGGCCGTGGGGCTCGGCGATCACCTGGGCAAGTTGCCCCACGACCTCTCGGGCGGTCAGAAGCAGCGGGTGGCGATCGCCCGGGCCCTGGCCACCCATCCACGCCTGCTGCTGGCGGATGAACCCACCGCCGCCCTCGACAGCCAGAGCGGCCGCGAGGTGGTGGAACTGCTGAAGCGCCTGGCGCGTGAGCAACAGTGCGCCGTTTTGATGGTCACCCACGATCCGCGCATCCTTGATGTAGCCGACCGGCTCGTGAAAATGGAAGACGGTCGCCTGTCGTCCGCGCCACTGGCGATCGCTGCGACAGCGCACTGAGGCGCGGCCCGGAAGCTGCGCTCCAGCGGAGCAGCTGGCTACAGCTGTGAGCTGCGGCGGTGAACTGCTGCCATGAGCTTCAGCTGAGCTGCCGCAGTGAAACTGGGCCGTCGGAAACGGCGGCGATCCAGGGCCGTGCGAAAGGGCAGTGCTGGCTGGGCGGGCTGAAGCCGCTCGGAACCCATTGGCTAGAGTGAACGATCTCCCGTACCCAGGTCGTCCATGGCGAAACGCCGGAACCTCAAAAAGGAAAAGCAGGAACGTAACCGCTCCTACGCCCGCAAATTCAAGAAGCGCAAGCTCCGCAACGACGGTCGCGGTGAAGGTGCCGGCAACGGTGTCACCGGCACCGCCAACAACGGTGGCGCCGCCGACTGAGCCGTCGCGCCACGTCCCTTGATCAATGCAAAGGGATCCTGCGGGGTCCCTTTTTTTGCCTCTCGATTCGCCCTCCCCTCCGGCTTCCCCCGTCCTCCCTTCCTTTCAGGCGCATGTTTCTCAGCGTCGTCATTCCCACCTACAACCGCCGGCCCATCCTCGAGAAGGCACTCACCGCGCTGGAGCAGCAGCGGCTCGGAGCCCCGATCGAGGCCTACGAAGTGGTGGTGGTCGACGACGGCTCCACCGATGACACCCCCGCCTGGCTGCGCCAGGAGGCCGGCCGCTTCCCCCACGTGCGGCTGGTGGAACAGGACCATGGCGGGCCGGCGGAAGGGCGCAATCGAGGCGTCGCCCATGCCCGCGGCGATGTGATCGTGTTCATCGACAGCGATCTGGTGGTGAATGACGGCTTCCTGCTGGCCCATGCCGAGGCGCTGGTCGCCTACTGGGAGCGGCACGGCCACCACCGTTGCTTCACCTACGGCGCGGTGATCAACACCTCCAACTTCGAGGACCCGCGCAGCGAACCCCACAAGCTCAGCGATCTCTCCTGGGCCTACTTCGCCACCGGCAATGTGGCGATCGACCGGGCACTGCTGGAGCAGGCCGGCCTGTTCGATACCGGCTTCCGGCTCTACGGCTGGGAAGACCTCGAACTGGGCGAACGGCTAAGGCAGCTCGGGGTGGAGCTGGTGCGCTGCCCTGCAGCGGCGGGGTATCACTGGCATCCGGCCCTGCGCCTGGAACAACTGCCCGATCTGGTGCGCATCGAGCAGGAACGGGCGCGCATGGGCCTGGTGTTCTACCGGAAGCACCCCACCCGCAGGGTGCGCTTCATCATCCAGTTCACCTGGTTGCACCGGCTGCTGTGGGAGGTGCTCACCCTCGGCGGGCTGGTCAACGAACGCACGCTGCGGCCCCTGCTGGCCTGGTTGATCCGCCGCGGCCAGCCGGGGCTGGCGATGGAGCTGCTGCGGCTGCCACTCAACCGGCTTGGCGTGCGGGCTCTTTACCGGGAAGCAAGAGCCGCAGGGCTGCGCTGAAGGCCCGTTTGGTAATTTGAGTGGTCCCCACAAACCGCACACCTGTCCGTTTCGGGTGTTCACACGATCAAGGGCGGCTCTTTCTCGAGTCGCTTCGTGCTGAACCCAGGCAGGTGGAGGCGAACCCGAAACCCTCCCCACCCATGGCTGTCGTAACCCTCTCCGAAATGATGGAGGCGGGTGCCCACTTCGGGCACCAAACCCGCCGCTGGAATCCCAAGATGTCGCGCTACATCTACTGCGCGCGCAACGGGGTCCACATCATCGATCTCGTGCAGACCGCCGTCTGCATGAACAACGCCTACAAATGGACCCGCAGCGCCTCGCGCGCTGGCAAGCGGTTCCTGTTCGTGGGCACCAAGAAACAAGCCTCCGAAGTGATTGCCCAGGAGGCTGCCCGCTGCGGCGCCGCCTACGTGAACCAGCGCTGGCTGGGCGGCATGCTCACCAACTGGAGCACGATGCGCGCCCGCATCGATCGCCTCAAGGATCTGGAGCGGATGGAGTCTTCCGGCGCCATCGCCATGCGGCCGAAGAAGGAAGCGGCCGTGCTGCGGCGCGAGCTGGAGCGGCTGCAGAAGTATCTGGGTGGTCTGAAGAACATGCGCCGCCTGCCGGATGTGGTTGTGCTGGTGGACCAGCGCCGCGAAACCAACGCCGTTCTGGAGTGCCGCAAACTCGACATTCCCCTGGTGTCGATGCTTGACACCAACTGCGACCCCGACCTGGCCGACGTGCCGATCCCCTGCAACGACGACGCCGTGCGTTCCGTGCAGTTGGTGCTGGGCCGCCTGGCCGATGCGATCAACGAAGGTCGCCATGGTGCCCAGGAACCACGCGACGACGACGAGGGCTGAGGTCCTCCTCCGCCTCCCTCAGCCTCTTCACTCCCTCTCCCTTCTCCCCCTCCGTTTCTGTCATGGCTGAGATTTCAGCAAAGCTCGTCAAGGAACTGCGCGAAAAAACCGGCGCAGGGATGATGAACTGCAAGAAGGCACTGGCCGAAAACGCCGGTGACATGACCAAGGCCGCCGAATGGCTGCGCCAGAAGGGCATTGCCACTGCGGAGAAGAAAGCCGGCCGTACAGCAGCGGAAGGGGCGATCGGCAGCTACATCCACACCGGCGCTCGCGTCGGTGTGCTGCTTGAACTCAACTGCGAAACCGACTTCGTCGCCCGCGGTGATGTGTTCCAGGAGCTGCTGCGCAACGTGGCAATGCAGATCGCCGCCTGCCCCAACGCCGAATACGTGAGCACCGAGGAGATCCCCCCGGAAATCGTCGATCGCGAGAAAAGCATCGAAATGGGCCGCGATGATCTTGCCGGCAAGCCCGACAAGATGAAGGAGAAGATCGTCGAGGGACGCATCGGCAAGCGGCTCAAAGAGCTCGCGCTGCTGGAGCAACCCTTCATCAAGGACAGCGCGATCACTCTGGCCGAACTGGTGAAGCAGGTGGCCGGTCAGGTCGGTGAAAACATCCAGGTGCGGCGCTTCACCCGTTACACCCTGGGTGAGGGCATCCAAGTCGAAGCCAGCGATTTCGCCGCTGAAGTGGCGGCCATGAGCGGTCCGAGCGCTTGAGCGGCTCCGCCGGAGTCCTCCTCTCCGTGGAGTGTCAGCCTTGGAATCCAGCGCCACGGCACTGACGGAAGCCCAGGCCCACCTGCACCAGCTGCGCCAGCGCATGGAGCAGAGCAATCAGGCCCTGTATCGGGATCTGGCCCTCTACCTCCAGGTGCTGAGGGCCGGCTTGCCGCAGGCAGTCCTGCAGGCCACTTTTCACCTGGCCACCCAGGTGGTGCCGGCGCGCTACACGGCGCTCGACACCGCCGAACGGCTTGGACTGCAGCAGCGCCTGCAGCAACTGGTGCAGCGCTGCAACGCTCTGCTCACGGTGGAGCAGCTGATCGTGCTTGCACGCCAGGTGCGCTCTGAACAGCAGCGCCTGCGGCGGCGGGAGCAGCGGCGTCTGCTGGCTGCCATGGCTGCTGCCGCTGGGGAAGCTACAGAGTCTTCCCATGGCGATGACACCCCTGGCCCATCCGGCGACGGCTCTGGCCAAGACTCCGGCCAGGCGATGGGCTTGCCCCGCGGTTCCGTGCAGCTGGGCATGGATCTGCCGCTCAGTGCCGATCTGTTCGCCGCTGGCCTGCCGGGCCTGAGCGGGCTGTCCGGCCTGGCCGCGCTCACCAGCGGCAGCCAGGAGGAAGGCGGCCGCGCCGCTGCGTACGGCGGCGGCGACACGGAGGACGAGGATGAGGACGACGCGGACGATGACGACGCGCACAGCGGCCACCACGATCCAGACGGCGCCGATGCGGACGACGGGCAGAGCTACGACGCACAGAGCTACGACGACGCAGACGAAGACGACACCGACGATGACGACACCGACGATGACGCTCTAATCGACGCCGACCCCGAAGATGACGACGCCGACCCAGACGGTGTAGGCCGAAACGACGACGTCCGAGACGATGGTGGCCGCAGCCACCGCCGGCACAGGAACCGCTCAGGCGGCAGCCAGGGAGATCGTGCCGCCACTCAGGCCGCCAGTGGTTTCGACGCCGGCGGCGAACCCGCCCATGTGTTCCAGGCGCTGTTCGCGATGGCCAGCGAGGCGATGGGGCGCCTGCCTGCTCCGGCCAGGGACACCGACAACGACGGCGATCAGGATCTCGATGACGACAGCGAGGGGAGCGCCGTATCAGCGTCCGCCTCGCCTACCGGCCCAGACGACAGCAGCGAGGCGCCCTATCTGTTGCCGCGCCAGCCGCTGGAGCTGCTGCACTGGTGGGGCGCCTTCGACCTCGCCCTGCAGCGGCGTCTGCGCAATCTCTCGCACGCGATCAACCTCGAATTGCTGCGCCTGGGCCTCACGCGCAGCCTGCTGCCAGCGAGCCTGCTGGATGCGGTCCTGCGCGGGCAGATCGAAGCACTGCCGGCTCCCGCCAACCTGCTGCGCCTGTCTCTGCCCTTCAGCACCGATGGCATGGCCGCGCCGATGGAAGCGTTCGGTCTGCTGCTGCGCGGCCCTGATCTCGAGGCTGAGCAGCCGCGGCTGCGCACCAGCCGGCGCCGGCTGGAAGAGCGGCGCAGCGAACTGCGCACGGTCGCCCGGAACTACCGACACTGGCAGCGGCGCACCCTCGCCCTGGAGGCGGAGCAGCAGTGGTTGCAGGACAGTCGGATGGCAGGTCCGGTTCAGCCCTGACCCCGGGCTCGCCAGCGGGCGATTGGCTGGCCACCCTGCAACAGGCCCTGAGGGTGGAGGCGGAACGCGGTTTCGGCGACCTGCAGGGCCGCCACGAGTGCTTCAGCGCCTTCCTGGCCCGCAGCTGCCGCCAACCACCGGACAGCCTGACCCGACGCCCGGAGGATCAACGCGCCCTGGCCGAGCTGGCTGCCGGCTTTGAGAGCTACAGCGGCCTCAGCCCCGCCCGCCGGCAGACCCTGGTGCGCCAGTGCCGCGAGCGGCTGCATGCCCTGCGCCGCTCCTTCGACCCACCGGCCACCGTGGCGCCGCCGCGGCTGCCGCGGCGCGAGGCGATCGCGTCTACGGCGGGCAGCGGCGATGCACGCACCAGCGGCGTAAGCAAGGGGCAGACGGCCATCGAACCCGACACGCCGCTGGGGGCGATCCGTGGCATCGGCGCCAAGACCGCCACCCAGCTCGCCGCCATGGGGTTGCTGCTGGCCCGTGATCTGGTGCGCCACTACCCCCGCGACTACGTCGATTACGCGAATCTGGCGCGGATCGGTGCCCTGCGCGCCGGCGAGACGGCCACCGTGGTCGCCACGGTGAAGCGCTGCCATGCCTTTGCCAGCCCACGCAATCCCAACCTCTCGATCCTGGAGCTGCAGCTGCAGGACATCACGGGCCGGCTGCGGGTGAGCCGGTTTCTGATCGGCAAGCGCTTCAGCACGCCGGGTTGGCTGAAGGCCCAGCAACGCCAGTTCCCGCCAGGCTGCACGGTGGTGGCCAGCGGCCTTGTCAAGGACTCGCCCTACGGCCCCTGCTTCCAGGATCCGCTGATGGAGGTGCTGGAGCGCCCGGATGCGCCGCTGCGCTCCGATCGCATCGGCCGGCTGCTGCCGGTCTACGCACTCACCGAAGGCCTGAACGCCGAGCGCTTGCGGCAGGCCCTGCGCGTCGTGCTGGAGGCGGCGGTGCGTTGGCCCGATCCCCTGCCGGCCGGTCTGCGCCAGCGGGAAGCACTGATGGGCCGTGGGGAGGCGCTGCAGGGGTTGCACGATCCCCGCGACCGGGATCATCTGCAGGCCAGCCGTCACCGGCTGGTGTTCGATGAGTTTCTGCTGCTGCAGTTGCGGCTGTTGCAGCGCCGCCTGCAGCAGAGCCGTCGGCCCTCCACGCCGCTCTCGGTGAACACTGGCGCCGGCAGCCTGGTGGGCGGCTTCCTGGCGCTGCTGCCCTTCCCCCTCACCACCGCCCAGCAGCGGGTGCTGGCGGAGATCCGCGCCGACATGGCCCGGGGCCAGCCGATGGCACGCCTCGTGCAGGGGGATGTGGGCAGCGGCAAGACCGTGGTGGCCATTGCCGCCCTGCTCACGGCGATCGAAGCCGGTTGCCAGGGGGCCTTGATGGCTCCCACCGAAGTGCTGGCCGAGCAGCATGCCCGCAAACTCGGCGACTGGCTGCCCCAGCTGCATGTGCGCGCGGCGCTGCTGACCGGCTCCACTCCGCAGCGGCGGCGCCGTGAGCTGCTGCAAGACCTGGCGAACGGCCAGCTGCAGCTGCTGGTGGGCACCCACGCCCTGCTGGAGGATCCGGTGCAGTTCGCCCGGCTCGGTCTGGTGGTGGTCGATGAGCAGCACCGCTTCGGGGTGCGGCAGCGCGACAGGCTGCTGGGGAAGGATGTCCAGCCCCACCTGCTCACCATGACCGCCACCCCGATCCCCCGCACCCTGGCGCTTTCGGTGCACGGAGATCTGGAGGTGAGCCAGATCGATGCGTTGCCTCCCGGCCGCACCCCCATCCGCACGCGGCTGCTGCGCAGCGGGGAGCGCCAGGTGGCCTACAGGCTGATCGCCGAGCAGGTGGCGCTGGGGCAGCGGGCCTATGTGGTGCTGCCGCTGGTGGAGGAGTCCGAGAAGCTCGACCTGCGCTCGGCGGTGGAGGTGCACCGCCAGCTGAGCGAGGAGGTGTTCCCGCAGCTGCGGGTGGGGCTGCTGCACGGCCGCATGGCCAGCAGTGAGAAGCAGGAGGCGATCACCGCCTTCGCCAGCGGTGCCTGCGATGTGCTGGTGGCCACCACGGTGGTGGAGGTGGGTGTCGACGTGCCGGACGCGAGCGTGATGGTGATCGAGCACGCCGAGCGCTTCGGCCTGGCCCAGCTGCATCAGCTGCGGGGGCGGGTGGGCCGCGGTGCCGCCGCCTCCCACTGCCTGCTGATCAATGACAGCCGCAATGCCGAAGCCCGTCAGCGGCTGGAGGTGCTGGTGCGCAGCAGCGACGGCTTCGAGATCGCCGAAATGGACCTGCAACTGCGGGGCCCCGGGCAGGTGCTCGGCACGCGCCAATCGGGGCTGCCCGATCTGGCCCTGGCCAGCCTCACGGAGGATGGCGCCGTGCTGGAACAGGCACGGGCCGTGGCGCAGGGGCTGCTGGCGGCGGATCCGGAGCTGCAACGGCACCCGGGCCTGGCCCTGGCCCTGGCCGAACAGCGCCAGCGGCAGGCGGAAGCGGCTCGCTTGAATTGAGCCTGTCCCCTGGTCTGCCGCCGTGCCGCGTCCCTGGAGCTCGGTCCCGATCGAAGACAACGGCGAACCGCTGATCCCACTCCCCCCCGAGCTGCTCCGGCTCGAGCCTCACCCCTATGCGGCTCTCGGGGCCCCCTATGGCCAGGCCGGCTGCCCCTTTCGCCTGCGCCAGGGGGTGGTGGAGCGTCTGCTGCAGGCTCAGGACGCCCTGCAGCAGCAGCAGAATGGCTGCCGGCTGGCCGTGTTTGATGCCTGGCGGCCGCTGGCGGTGCAGGCGTTCATGGTGGAGCACGCACTGCGGGAGGAATGCCGAGCCCGTGGGGTGGATCCCGAGCGGCCGGGGCCGGAGCGCGAGGCCGTGGCCGCAGAGGTGGGCCGCTTCTGGGCCCCGCCCAGTGCCGATCCAGCCACACCGCCGCCGCACAGCACAGGGGCAGCCGTGGATCTGACCCTGGCCGGGCCGGCAGGCGCGCTGCTGGGAATGGGCGGGGACATCGATGCGATCGGCGCGGTCTCAGAGCCTGGGCACTATGCCGACGCTGCCGCAGAGGATCCAACCGGCCCAGCGGCGAGCTGGCACCAGCGACGGCTGCTGCTGCAGGCGGTGATGGCGGCAGCTGGGTTCAGTCAGCACCCCAACGAGTGGTGGCACTTCAGCCATGGTGATCAGCTGTGGGCCTGGCGCAGCGGCGCTGCGCAGGCCTGCTACGGGCGCTGGACAGGCGCTGGGTCTGGAGAGGGCACGGTGGCGGTGGGCAGCGGCATCAGCTGAAACTCGCGCCAGATCTGCTCCGCCTCCGGCCGGCTGAGATGGCCGAGAGCGGCGCAGCGTTTCAAGGTGGCCTCGCCCATTTCAAGTTGCACCTCCCGCAGGCGGGCCAGCACCTTCGGTGGTTGGCTGGCGAACTGGTTGAGCTGGCGCCGGTAGGCGGCCAGCAGGTTGTCGCGCTTGCAGGTGAGGGGATCCGGCTCGAACGTCTGCACCGGGACGGCAGGTGTGCGTCGGTCCTGGCTGAGGGCTGCGGGCCCGGCCATGGACAGGGCGGCGAGCACAAGAGCGAGCCGCAGCGGCCGGATCAACATCCGACCAGGGCCTCACGCACGGCCACATCACCCAGCTGGGCCACGTGCTCACCGAAGCTGCGCCGCCCACCGGCCGCCTTCCAGCCCCGCAGCAGGGGTTCAAGGGTGCTCTCCAGTTCCGCCAGGGGCATCCGCTCCAGGAAGGGACTGGCCAGACGGGTGAGGTTGGGGGTGCCCCCCAGCCAGAGCTGGTACTGCTCCACGCCGCTGCCCACCAGACCGATCTCCGCCATGTAGGGGCGGGCGCAACCATTGGGACAGCCGGTCATGCGCACGAGCACGGGTTTCTCGATCTCCAGGCGCCGCAGCAGGGCATCGAGGCGATCGAGCACCTCAGGAAGGATGCGTTCCGATTCGGTGATGGCCAGACCACAGGTGGGCAGGGCCGGGCAGGCGATCGCATGGCGGGCCAGCAGATCGGGAGCTTCGGGGGCCTGGAAGCCGAGCTCCGCCAGGGCGGAGCGCACCGAACTGCGCTGGGGGGTGCCGATGTTGCAGAGCAGCAGGTCCTGGTTGGGAGTGAGCCGCACCTCCAGCTGGTAGGTCTCCACCAGCTTTCGCAGCCCCTGCTTGCGCTCGCCTTCGAGGCGGCCACAGAGCAGGGGCAGGCCCACGAACCAGAGATTGGCGCTCTGGCGATGCCAGCCCAGGTAGTCGGCGAGGCGGGGGGTGGGCTCGTTCTGCAGGCCACGGATCGGATAGGGGAAATAGCGCTTGAGCTCCTGCTTGAACCAGGCGATGCCCCGGTCGTGGATCAGGTACTTCATGCGGGCGTGGCGCCGCACCTGGCGATCGCCGTGGTCGCGCTGCAGGGCAGCGATCGCCTGGACGAGATCGAGCACATGCTCGGCAGCCACGTAGCCGAGCGGATCGGCAGTGCGCGCAAAGGTTTCGTCCTTGTTATGGGTGCGGCCCATGCCCCCACCCACGTAGGCGTTGCAGCCCCTGAGGCGCCCACTCGGATCGGTGAACACCACCAGGCCGATGTCCTGGGTGAGCAGATCCACGGAGTTGTCGCCCGGCACCGTGACGGCCACCTTGAACTTGCGCGGCAGGTAGGTGCCGCCGTAGAGGGGCTCGGAGGCATCACCGCTGAACAGGGCTCCTTCGCGCTGGCGCTCGCGTGCCTCACGTACCGGCTTGTCGGGCTTGAAGCGGTAGCTGTGATCCCCTTCCACCCAGAGGTCGAGATAGGAGCCCTCGGCGGCCTCCGGCGACAGCAGATCGGCGATCTGATCCGCCAACCGACGCGCGGCGGGGTAGCCCCCCTTCTCGAAGGGGGCAGCGGGGGCCATCACGTTGCGGTTGATGTCACCGCAGGCCGCCAGCGTGGAACCCAGCGCGCGCACGATCGTGCCGATCACCTCGCGCAGATCGGCCTTGGCGATGCCGTGCATCTGGAAGGCCTGGCGGGTGGTCACCCGCAGCGTGCCGTTGCCGAGGTTGTTGGACAGGTCGTCCATGGCCAGATAGAGCGGCACCGGGATGCGCCCGGCGGGGCTGCGTAGCCGCAGCATCATTTGCCAGTCCTTTTCACGGCCCTTCTGGCGGTTGTCGCGGTTGTCCTGCTGATAACTGCCGTGAAACTTGAGGATCTGGACGGCGCCGTCCGTGAAGAACGGCTTGTCGTTCTCCAGTTCGGTGGCCAGCGGCTCCTTGAGATGGCCGCTGGCCGCCTTGAGCAGCTCGAACTTGGTGGGTGGCAGGTCGCTGGCAGTCGCTGGTTGCCCAGCCGTTGATTGCCCAGTGGCAGCCAACGGTTGCCCTGCTGCAGGCTTGGTGGATCCACCCTCTGAAGGGCCGCCCTCAGCCTCCCGTTCCCCCACGGACTTGCGAACACGGTTGGGGGTCACGGTCACGTTGGTGCTACCAGGTTGTTTGAAGGTAGCGAAGCAGCCGCGTCGTCACTGGCGTTCAATACAGTCGGTGGCTGTTGAGACACTTGCGTGGCCACGTTCCTGCTGGAGATCGGCACCGAGGAACTGCCGGCGGATTTCGCCCGGATGGCCCTCCCTCAATTGGAGCAGCAGGTGCGCCAGGCACTGAGCGCGCACAAGCTGCCGCTGGAGTCGCTGTGGTGCAGCAGCACGCCCCGCCGCCTCGCCGTGTGCGTGAGTGGCCTGCCGGAGCGCCAGGCCGATCAGGAAGAGGAGCGCAAGGGCCCACCGGCGGAGCAGGCCTTCGTGAACGGGGAGCCGGCTCCCGCCGCCATCGGCTTCGCCCGGCGCTGCGGCGTGGCCGCCAGCGAACTTGAAGTCCGCCAGACCCCGAAAGGGCCGTTCGTCTTCGCCCGCCTGCGGCAGCAGGGGCAGCCCACCTTTGAGCTGCTGAGCGGCCTGATTCCCGGCTGGATCGATGCCCTGCAGGGAAGGCGCTTCATGCGCTGGGGCCAGGGAGACAGTCGCTTCAGCCGGCCGGTCCGCTGGCTGGTGGCCCTGCTTGATGAGCGGGTGATTCCCGTGCAGTTGTCGGCTACCGATCCCTGCATCCAGAGCGGCCGCCTCAGCCGCGGCCACCGACTCGTGCAGTCGGAGGTGTCGATCACGGCGGCGCACACCTACAGGCAGGAGCTGGCCGCCGCCGGGGTACAGGTCGACCGCCAGCTGCGCGCCCAGTGGATCCGTCAGCAGCTGGAGGCGGCAGCCATCGCCGCCGGCGCCCGGCCCGATCTGCCGGAGGCGCTCTTCGAGGAGCTGGTCGATCTGGTGGAGAGCCCCTCGCTGATTGAAGGCAGCATCGATGCACACTTCCTTGCCCTGCCCCCCGAGGTGCTGAGCACGGTGATGCGTTCCCACCAGCGCTACGTGCCGCTGGAGCCTATGGGCGCCCAGGCGGATGTTCTGGCGCTCTCGGCCCGGTCCCTACTGCTGCCCAGGTTTCTCTGCATCGGCAACGGCCTGGAGGCGGCGGCCTCAACGGTGCGCCGGGGGAACGAGCGGGTGCTGCGGGCGCGGCTGGCCGATGCCGCCTTCTTCCTGGACGCAGACCGCCGGGTGAGCAGTCAAAGCCGCCTCAGTCAGTTGGAGCGGGTCACGTTTGCTGAAGGACTGGGCAGCCTGAAACAGCGCGCCGAACGAATCTGCTGGCTCACCGACACCCTGCTGGAGGCACTGGCGTTAGCGGACGACGACGCCGAAACCGCCCGCTGCGCCGCCGAACTCTGCAAGCACGATCTGGTCAGCCAGATGGTGGGCGAATTCCCGGAACTGCAGGGGGTGATCGGAGCGAAGTACGTGCTGGAGGAAGGCGAATCGCGCGGCGTGGCCCTGGCTGTGCTTGAGCACTACCTGCCGCGTGGTGCCGGCGATCGCCTGCCCAGCTCCGCTGCCGGAGCGGTGGTGGCGATGGCGGAGCGCCTGGAGCTGCTGCTCAGCATCTACGCCAAAGGGGAGCGGCCGAGCGGGTCTTCCGATCCCTACGGGCTGCGGCGGGCCGCCAACGGGCTGCTGCAGGTGCTCCACGCCCAGGGTTGGCGCCTTGATCTGAACGCTCTGCTGCAGCGCGCCACGGCGCACTGGCAGGCGCTGCTGCCAGGCCTTGGGGTGGATTCCGCCGCCCTGTCACTGGAACTGCAGGAGTTTCTGCGCCAGCGGCTGGTGGCCCAGCTGGAGGAGGAAGGCTTCGATGCTGACCTGGTAAGGGCGGTGGCGGGTGCCACGGTCCAAGGGGAACGCCTGCTGCGCCAACCCATCGACGCCTGGGAGCGGACCCAGGTGTTGGCCGACCTTCGGGCGAGCGGCGCCCTCAAGGAGGTTCAGGCCGTGGTGCAGCGTGCGGCGCGGCTGGCGCAGCACAGCGAGCTCAGCGGCCAGGTGCTACTGGCAGATGGCGTGGTGGAGCCAGCCCGCTTCACTGCCAGCAGCGAAGCGCAACTGCTGGCAGTGGTGCAGGACATTGAGCCGCTGGCCTGCGGCGAGGCCGGCAGCATCGACTACAGCGGTCTCGCCGCAGCCCTCGGCCAGGGTGCGGGAGCGCTTGCGGCCTTCTTCGATGGCGAAACGAGCGTGATGGTGATGTGCGACGACATGGCCGTGCGCACCAACCGGCTGAATCTGCTGGCAGTTCTCACCAATCAGTCAGAGGTCCTCGCCGATTTCAGCGCCCTTGATGGCTGATCGGCGCTGCCTGTCAAGGACAAAGGACCGCAAAGGCTCCCCCTGGATTTGGGAAGAGCCCCAGTGAGGCGCTGAAGTGAGGCGCTGAATGTCAGTTCAGTGACCCATCAGGGCAGGTTCCCGTTCCTCGGCTTCGCTCACGGCGGCCCCTGCAGCTGATGGGGTGGGGGCGATGTCGGCGGCCAGCCCCTCAGCCTGACGGGGGTGCAGGGAACCGGTGGCGGCGAAAAGCTCCATCTCTGCCTGGGTGCGGACAGCGCTCTTCACCGGCTGGTAGCCGGCGGGGGCCAGCGCCTGGCCGCGAAGCACGGAGCCGAGGGTGAGCAGGGTGAGCTTGATCTGCTGCCACGGGTTCATCATCACCACCCGCTTGTAGAGGTAGCTGTCGAAGGTGAGACGCTGCACATCTTTGTCATCGCACATTTCAACGAAGGCCTCGCGGGCAGCGTCGTTGCGATAGAAGATGTTTTGCAGAAGCTCAAGAACTTTGTAGGTGGCACCGTATTTGCGGTCCCACTTCTTGATGTAGACCTTGAGATCTTTTTCGGTGGGAATCGTTGCTCCAGAGCTGCTGGCTGCCACGATCTGTTCGGCGCACATGCGGCCACTCTTGGCGGCGAAATAGATTCCTTCACCGGAACTCTTGGTCACGTAGCCGGCGGCATCGCCCACCAAGGCCATGCGACCCACCACCCGACGCGGGCGGGGATGCTCAGGGATCGGGTGAGCTTCCACCTTGATCACCTCACCATTGAGCAGGCGGGCGGAGGCCCGTTCCCGAATGCCCTTCTGGAGCCCCTTGATCAAGGCCTGGTTGACCTGCATGGTGCCGGTTCCGACGGCCACGTGGTCGAACTTGGGGAAGACCCAGGCGTAGAAGTCCGGGGACACATCGGTGCCCACATACATTTCTGCGAGGTCTTCGTAGTAGGCCATCTCCTCCTTGGGAAGACGGATGCGCTCCTGAAAGGCAATGGCGACGTTGTAGTCGCCGGCATCCATCGCCTTGGCAACGCGGCTGTTGGCCCCATCGGCGCCGACGATCAGATCCACTTCGAGAGTCTTGATCTCACCGGTAGGGCCACCGGAGGAATAATCGGCATACTTGAGGGTATAAGGGCCCTGGCGGTTCTTGCCGGTGTCGATGCTCTGAACCAGCCCGTTGACGAGGTGGGTGCCCAGCTCGGCGGCCCGATTGCGCAGGAAGCCATCAAGCACTTCGCGGCGGCACATGCCGATGTATTCATCGGCGTTGTCCAGATGGATATCCACCTCACGATTGGAGGGCGAGATCATCTTCATGTTGCGCACCTTGCGGTCGATGATCGACTCCGGCAGGTCGAATTCATCAACCATGCAGAGCGGAATCGCACCACCGCAGGGCTTGGCATTATCAAGCTTTCGCTCAAACAACCAGGTTTCGATGCCCGCCTTGGCGAGGACCTCCGCAGCACAGGAACCGCTTGGGCCGCCACCCACCACTGCGACTCGCAACATCTTGAAACCTGCTCCGCTGGAACGATCCTGGGCTGGAAGCTAACACTCCTGTTCCGGCTTTTGAGGCGCCGAAGGGCCTGGCCCCTACGATTGTTTCAAGCTTGTAGCCCCGTCCTTTGCCCCCGCGAATGTCCGCGCGTCATCAGGGCGACGACATCCCGGTGGCCCAGCGCTCGCTGCGCCCCGGACCACCCCGGGGACGATCGCTGCGCGCGGTGCTCGGCACCGTGATGGTGCTGGTGGTGGGTGGTGGCGCGCTGGGTTTTCGCTTCCGCGAGCCGCTGGTCCAGTTGCTCACCCCTCCCCCCGTCCCCGGGATCGATGCACGGCTGGGCAGCGATGGGCGGCTGCTGGGCCACTTCCCCTATGCGGAAGCGCCGACGGACCAGCTCACCAACGTGGCGCCGGGCCTGATGCTGCATACAGAGGCTGCCGTCGAGCTGCTCGCCATGCAGAGGGAAGCGGCCGCCGATGGGGTGGATCTGCGCTTGCTGAGCGGTTTCCGCTCAGTGGATCTGCAGCAGCAGATTTTCTTTGGTGTCAAATCGGAGCGTAACCAGAGCGCCGAGGAGCGCGCCCAGGTGAGCGCCCCACCGGGTTTTTCCGAGCACAGCACCGGCTACGCCGTCGATCTCGGCGATGGCGGCCGGCCCGCCGCCAACCTGAGTGTCGACTTCGAGCGCACTCCCGCCTTCCGCTGGCTGCAGGAGAATGCCAACCGCTACCACTTCAAACTCTCGTTTCCGCGCGGCAATGCCCAAGGCGTGACCTACGAGCCATGGCACTGGCGCTTCGAGGGATCAGCGGAGGCGCTGCGGATGTTCGAACCGGCCCGACAGCTGCAGGGATCTGAGCGGAGCGGGCTGGGATAGGGTGAAGGTTCATTGCAACCGGTAGTGGTTGCGTCAGAAAGGATTGAAGGAGAGATCACGCATGAGCGCCGCTTCCCAGAGCGCACCGATTCGCAATATCGCGATCATCGCCCACGTTGACCACGGCAAGACCACGCTCGTGGATGCCCTGCTTCAGCAGTCGGGGATCTTCCGGGACGGCGAGGCTGTGCCCACCTGCGTGATGGACTCGAACGACCTGGAGCGCGAGCGCGGCATCACGATCCTCTCCAAGAACACCGCGGTTGATTACGCCGGCGTACGCATCAACATCGTCGATACCCCCGGACACGCCGATTTCGGCGGCGAGGTGGAGCGGGTGCTCGGCATGGTGGATGGTGCCCTGCTGATCGTGGACGCCAACGAGGGGCCCATGCCCCAGACCCGCTTCGTGCTCAAGAAGGCGCTCGAGCAGGGCCTGCGGCCGATCGTGTTCGTCAACAAGATTGACCGCGCCCGCGTCGACCCGGAACAGGCGGTCGACAAGGTGCTGGATCTGTTCCTCGAGCTCGGCGCCGACGACGACCAGTGCGACTTCACCTACCTGTTCGGCAGCGGCATGGGGGGCTACGCCAAGCCCGACATGGCCACCGAGAGCGAAACGATGAAGCCGCTCTTCGACGCCATCCTGCGCCATGTGCCGCCGCCGGTCGGAGACCCTGAAAAGCCCCTGCAGATGCAGGTCACCACGCTCGACTACTCCGACTTCCTGGGTCGGATCATGATCGGCCGCATCCACAACGGCACCATCAAGGCCGGCCAGAGCGCCGCACTGATCCGCGACGACGGCAGCATCAAGCGCGGCCGGATCAGCAAGCTGCTCGGCTTCCAGGGCCTGCAGCGGGTGGAGATTGAGCAGGCCAGCGCCGGCGATCTGGTGGCCGTGGCGGGCTTCGATGAGGTGAACATCGGCGAAACGATCGCCTGCCCCGATCACCCCGAAGCGCTGCCCTTGATCCGGGTGGATGAACCCACCCTCCAGATGACCTTCGTGGTCAACGATTCTCCCTTTGCTGGCAAGGAAGGCAAGTTCGTCACCAGCCGTCAGCTGCGTGACCGCCTTCAGAAGGAGCTGCTCACCAACGTGGCGCTGCGGGTGGAGGACACCGACTCCCCTGATCGCTTCTCCGTGAGCGGCCGTGGTGAGCTGCACCTGGGCATCCTGATCGAAACCATGCGCCGCGAAGGCTATGAGTTCCAGGTGTCCCAGCCGCAGGTGATTTTCCGCACGATCGACGGCACACCGTGCGAGCCGGTGGAAACCCTGGTGATGGACGTTCCCGAAGATGCGGTGGGCTCCTGCATCGAGAAGCTCGGCACCCGCAAGGGCGAGATGCAGAACATGGAAACCGGCAACGACGGCCGCACCCAGCTGGAATTCGTGGTGCCGGCCCGCGGCCTGATCGGTTTCCGTGGTGAGTTCGTGCGCGCCACCCGCGGCGAAGGAATCATGAGCCACTCCTTCTTTGAATACCGCCCCATGCAGGGGGATTTCGATGCCCGCCGGAACGGCGTACTGGTGGCTTTCGAAGAAGGCACCGCCACCTTCTACGCGCTCAAGGGCGCGGAGGATCGGGGCCAGTTCTTCATCACGCCTGGCACCAAGGTCTACAAGGGCATGATCGTGGGCGAACACAACAGGCCGCCCGATCTTGAGCTGAACGTCTGCAAGGCCAAGCAGGTCACCAACATCCGCTCGGCTGGCGCTGAAGTGCTCGACACGCTTCAATCCCCGATTCAGATGACGCTTGAGCGCGCGCTTGAGTACATCGGGCCGGACGAAATGCTGGAAGTGACCCCGGAATCGATCCGGCTGCGCAAGCTGCCGGTGAAGAAGGCCGCCAAGCGATGAGCCAGGGGATGGCATCCCGCCACCCCGGCCCGGTGCCCCCCGCCGACGACCTGACCGCAGACCCCCGTCTGCAGGTGGCCGTCGGGCTGTTCAACGCGGGTGAGTGGTACGCCTGCCACGACGTGTTCGAGGAGATCTGGCACGAAACCCAGGGGCCCGACCGAGCCGCGCTTCAGGGATTTCTGCAGATCGCCGTGGCCCACCTGCATCTGCAGCGCGGCAACCAGCGTGGAGCCACGCTGCTGCTGGGTGAAGGGTTGGGCCGGCTGGCACCGTTTCCGGCCGACGCCCTCGGCTTCAACCTCACCCTGCTGCGCACCCGGGTGGCTGACCGGCTGCACTGCCTGCAACAGGGGAATGACCCAGGGGCCCTCCCCCTGCCAGTGTTGACGCCAGCTGCCTGACCCACTGATCCCCTGCCGCGAAGCTCGCTCCCTGAGCCGGGTGCGGGACTCCCACGCCCGCCCCCTTCCTGCCCCTGCCGGAACCATGCCTGAGATGCACCGACGCCGTCGCCCCCCCCTCGCTACAACAGGGGCGGCACTGATGCTCGCGCTCTGGAGCCTCCATCCCCCCCTGGCGCGGGCGCTGCCACTGGGGTCGCAGGTGCCCGAGGCCCCCCAGTTGCCGCGGCCGGCGGGCGCCGCACCGGGGGCCCCGATGCCCACCTCGACGTCAGCCCCTGAAGGAACGGTGCTCACGCCGCAGGCACCGATCACGCCCACCGGCCTGGTGACGATCGAATCGGACACGCAGCGCGCTGACAACAGCACCGGCATCGTGACCGCCACCGGCAACGTGAGGATTCTTTACCCCGATCGGCGCCTGGCCGCCACCGCCCGCCAGGCCCAGTACTTCACCCGGGAGGGGCGCATCGTGCTCACCGGCGATGTGGACGTGGTGCAGGAAGGCGGCAACCTGCTGCGCGCCGAACGGGTGGTCTACCTGGTGGACACCGAACGGGTGCTGGCCCAACCCACCGATGGCAAGCAGGTGTTCAGCCAGCTAAGAATCCAGCAGAACGCTCAGCCTGCTGGGCCAGCAGTGCCATGAGCCTCGTGTTGGAAGGGGTGGCCCTGAGCATCGGAGGCCGCCCCCTGGTCAAGGGGGTGACCCTCGCCCTGGAGCCCGGCGAAGTGGTCGGCCTGCTGGGCCCCAACGGCGCCGGCAAGACCACCACCTTCAACCTCGTCACCGGCTTGCTCAAACCGGATCGGGGCCGGGTCGTGCTCGATGGGAAGCGGGTGGAGCGGCTGGCCATGCCGGAGCGTGCCCGTCTGGGCATCGGCTACCTGCCCCAGGAGCCGAGCGTTTTCCGGCAGCTGAGCGTGCGCCAGAACCTGCAGCTCGCCCTGCAACAGAGCGGCGCTCCGGTGGCGGGGCGACGGGAGCGCGTCGAGCAGTTGGTGGAGGAGTTCCACCTGACCAACTTTCAGCACCGCCGTGGCTTCCAGCTGTCCGGAGGCGAGCGGCGCCGCTGTGAAGTGGCGCGCGCCCTGGCGGTCGGCGAAGCTGGCCCGCGCTACCTGCTGCTGGATGAACCCTTCGCCGGCGTCGATCCGCTCGCCGTTGCCGACCTCCAGACCCTGATCGGCACTCTGCGGGATCGCAACATGGGTCTGCTGATCACCGATCACAACGTCCGGGAGACCCTCTCCATCACCGACCGCGCCTACATCCTCACGGAAGGCAGCCTGCTGGCCTCCGGGCCTTCGGCTGAGGTGGCCAGCAACCCGCTTGTGCGCCAGCACTACCTGGGGGAGGGCTTCCAGCTGTGACACTTGCTCACGAACCCGTGATGGCGCTCAAGCGGCTGCTGCGCCCCGTACTGCTGCTCTGGGAGCGCCTGCCGCTGATGGATCGTTGGCTGAGCGGTGAACTGCTCGGCCCGCTGCTGTTCGGCGTGGCGGCCTTCACCACGGTGTCCCTGTCGGTGGGGGTGGTGTTCGAGCTGGTGCGCCGGGTGGCGGAATCAGGCTTGCCGGTGACGGTGGCGATGCAGGTGCTGGGCCTGCGCCTGCCGGGATTCCTGGTGCTGTCGTTTCCGATGGCCACCTTGATGGCCACACTGCTTGCCTACAGCAGGCTGTCGGGCAACAGTGAGCTCACGGCTCTGCGCAGCATCGGCGTGAGCACCAGCCGCATGGTGATGCCGGCCCTGGGCGTGGCGCTGCTGATGAGCCTGCTCACCTTCACGTTCAACGACCTGATCGTGCCCGCCGCCAACCTCCAGGCGGCCGACACACTCAACGAGGCCCTGGGCAGGTCGGTGGCCACGGAAAAGGGCAGCAACATCATTTACTCACGCTTCAGCCTGCGGCCCGCCAAGGATGATTCCGGCGCCGACCGCTACCTCTCCCAGCTCTTCTATGCGCGCAGATTCGAGAAAGGGGAGATGCAGGATGTGACGGTGCTCGATTTCACCCGCGAGAACGGCACCCAGATCCTGCAGGCCAAGCAGGGAATCTGGAACGCGGAGCAGGGCATGTGGGAATTCAAGGACGGCCAGGTGGTGCTGGTAGGAGGGGCTGAGGGCTCCACCACCTCCGCCAGGTTCGACCGCTACCTCTATCCGCTCGATCAGGGGCCGCTGAAACTGGCTGCCCTGCCCAAGGACGCCGCCAGCATGTCCGTGGCCGAAGCCCTGCGCGCCGAGCGGTTGCTCAGAGAGGCCGGCGACCAGAAAGAGGCCCGCCGGATGCGGGTGCGCATTCAGGAGAAATTCGCCTTCCCCACCATCTGTCTGGTGTTCGGTCTGATCGGCAGCAGCCTGGGCGTGCGCCCGGATGCCCGCACCAGCCGCAGCCAGGGGTTCGGCATCAGCGTCCTGCTGATTTTCTCCTACTACCTGATGTCCTTCATCTTCAGTTCGCTGGGGGTGAAGGGCACCCTGGGCCCCTTCCTGGCAGCCTGGATGCCGGTGTTCATCGGTCTGGCGGGTGGCCTTGTGCTGCTCCGACAGGCCAGCCGCTGATCTCCCTGACCGCCAGGCAGACTGACCCAACCGCTTCTGGGAATCGTGCTTTCTGTGACCGATCCGGTTCTGACCCTCGCCCTGATCGCCTTCGGCCTGCTGCTGGTCGCTCTGCCGCTGGCCTTCTGGAGTTTGAGCGGCGGCCGTTCGAGCACGGTGGTGCGCCTGCTGGTGGCCGGGGCCAATCTGAGCCTCACCGCCCAACTCACACTGCGCTGGTGGGAATCGGGACACTTCCCGATCAGCAATCTCTACGAATCGCTCTGCTTCCTGGCCTGGGCCTGCACGCTCACCCAGCTGCTGGTGGAGCGCTCCTGGGCCTCCCCGCTGGTGGCGGCGGCAGCGACACCAATGGGTCTTGGCTGTGTGGCCTTTGCCAGCTTCGCCCTGCCCGACCGCCTGCAGGCAGCCTCCCCACTGGTGCCGGCCCTCCGCTCCAGCTGGTTGGTGATGCATGTGAGCGTGATCATGGTGAGCTACGCCGCCTTGCTGGTGGGTTCACTGCTATCGGTGGCCGTGCTGTTCACCGAGCGGGGCCGCCAGCTGGAGCTGCGCAGCAGTTCGATCGGCAGCGGCGGCTTCCGCCGCGCCCAGCTGGCCGCGGTGCCGGGGGGCGGCGAGGCCAGCAGCAGCAGCGGCCAGGGCCTGGAGCTGAGCAGCGTGGCTATCGGCGTGAGCGAACAGCTCGACAGCCTCAGCTACCGCACGATCACAGTGGGCTTCCTGCTGCTGTCGGTGGGTCTGGTGAGCGGCGCCGTGTGGGCCAATGAGGCCTGGGGCAGCTGGTGGAGCTGGGATCCGAAGGAAACCTGGGCCCTGATCTGCTGGCTCGTCTATGCCGCCTATCTGCACACCCGGCTCAGCCGCGGCTGGCAGGGCAGGCGACCGGCCCTGGTGGCCTCTGCCGGGCTGGTGGTGATCGTCGTCTGCTATATCGGCGTGAATCTGCTGGGCATCGGTCTGCACAGCTACGGCTGGTTCCTCGGTGACTGAGTCACAGCCTTCCCGGCGGCCAAGAACGCTCCCCCCAGCGCTCCTGCTGCCCCTGGTGCTGCTCGGCGGGTTGGTGGTTCGGTTGAAACTGGCCATGGTGCTGCCGCCCGGCTACGACGAGGCCTATTACCTCTTCTACGGCCGCCATCCGGCCCTGAGCTACTTCGACCATCCCGCCGCGGTGGGGCTATGGGCCTGGGTGGGAACCCGGCTCGGGGGTTCAATCCTGGCTCTGCGGCTGCCTTCCCTGCTGAGCTACACCCTGGCACTCGCCCTGCTCAGCGGCGCGACCGAGCGCTGGTTCGGCCGGCGTGCGGCCCTGCTCAGCGCCGTGCTGGGCAGCGTCGCTCCGGTCCTGTTCCTCTGCGGCGGCCTGCTGTTGCTGCCGGACAGCCCCCTGGTGCTGGCCCTCGCGGCCCTGCTCTGGTGGCTGTCACGACACCCCCGGGTGGTGCCCGTTTCACCCCGGGAGGCGATCGTCCTCGGTGTTCTGCTGGGGCTGGTCACCCTGGGCAAGTACCAGGGCCTGCTGTGGTTGCTCTCCCTGCTGGCCTGGTGCCTGGCCAACGGGGAATGCCGGCACCACTTCCGCAGCTTCTGGCCCGGCCTGGCCCTGCTGGTCTGGCTGATGGTGTCGGCGCCGCTTTGGCTCTGGAACCTCAACAACGGCTGGGCCTCCTTCCTGTTCCAGGGTGGCCGGATTGGTGGAGGGGGGGGCTATGACCTGGCGGCCCCGCCCCTGTTTCTCCTATCCCAACTGGTGCTGCTCTTCCCCACGGTCGGGGTGGTGCTGCTGGTGGCGTTGTGGCCCCGATCCCGCCGGGATGGTGCCACCGTTCACCGGCAGCTTCTGCGCTGGCTGGTGGTGCCGCAACTGGTGGTCTTCCTTTTGCTGGCTGGTCGCATGCAGGTGCTCTCCAGCTGGTTGGTGCCGGCCTGGTGGCTGCTGCTGCCGCTGGCAGGAGACTGGCTGGCCGGGCCCCACGATCGGCGGTGGCGGGGCTGGATCGTGGCGGGAGCCTGGGGCACGGCCCTGATCTTGCCAGCGCTGCTGTTCACCCTGGCCCTGCAGGTGCGCTGGGGAGTGCTCGACGCCTGGTTGCCCCCGGGGCTGGACCCCTCGACCCAGCTGATGCCTGCCGACAGCCTGCGTAGGGACCTGCGCCGCAACCCCGTCGTCTGGAAGGCGCTGCAGGAAGCCAGCCTGATCGCCGGCAACCGCTACGACCTGCCGGGCTTTCTGGCTCTGGCGCTGGGTTCGCAGCTGAATGCCGACTACACCACCTTCAACAACGATTCCAGGGGATTCGCCTGGTGGCAACCGCCCACTGGCTACCGGGGTGCCAGTGGGGTGCTGTTCGGCATCGTGGAGCCCGGCAAGCCCCTAGTGCGAGAAGCCTGGCTGCCTCAGCTGGGGAAGGTGGAGCCCCTGGGGACCGTTGAGATTCACCGCGCTGGCCGCCCGGCTTTGCAGTTGGAATTCAGCCGTTTTGGTCCCCTGCCCAGCCCCTGGCCCCGTCGTTACGGTCCCAATTCGGCACCGGAGAAGCTCCCGTAACGGCTTCCACACCGGCCCTCAAGAAGCCTCAGACCAGCACGGTCTCGCTCCGGCGGCTGTGGCGGATGCCGCTGATCGCTTCGCGGTAATCGGGCTGATTGAACACGCCGGAGCCCGAGACGATCGCGTTGGCACCCACCTCGATCACCTGCCAGGCGTTGCCGGCCTTGAGGCCGCCGTCCACCTCGATCCAGGGATCCAGGCCCCGTTCATCGCACATCCGGCGCAGGCGGCGCACTTTTTCCACGGCTGAAGGGATGAAGCTCTGGCCCCCGAAGCCGGGGTTCACGCTCATGATCAGCACCAGGTCACAGAGCTCGAGGCAGTACTCGAGGGTTTCCAGCGGTGTGCCGGGGTTGAGCACCGCACCGGCCTTCTTGCCGAGATCCTTGATCTGGCCGAGGTTGCGGTGGAGGTGAGGGCAGGCTTCCACCTGTACATAGATGTGATCGGCGCCCGCCTTGGCGAAATCGCCCACATAACGCTCGGGCTCCACGATCATCAGGTGCACATCGAGCGGTTTCTGCGTGACGGGGCGCAGCGCTTCGACGATCAGTGGGCCGATGGTGATGTTGGGGACGAAGCGTCCGTCCATCACATCCACGTGGATCCAATCGGCCCCCGCCTCGTCAACGGCCCGCACCTCGTCGCCGAGACGGGCAAAATCTGCAGACAGGATCGACGGGGCGATCACCAGAGGCTTCGTGCTCATGGCTGGGGCCACCGGGGCAAGAGATCCCGAGCATTGTAGGAAGAGGCCAGTACCGGTTCTCCAGCCAACGGGGCGCCCCATGGGGCGCTGATACAGTCGCCTCGGCCAGAGACCGAAACAAACCTGCTGCAGCTGGTCTGCCGGTTCTTGCTTCGGCACCGCCGCTCCCTCCCCCTGCCGGACTTTTGTGGATCGCACCCTCATTCAGGAACTGCTTGAAGTCGTCGAGCAGGCCGCCATCGCCTCTGCGCACCTGACCGGCCTCGGCAAGAAAGACGAAGCCGACGCTGCTGCCGTGGAGGCCATGCGCCTGCGGATGGGCAGCATCGCCATGCAGGGCCGGATCGTGATCGGCGAAGGGGAGCGCGACGAAGCCCCGATGCTCTACATCGGCGAGGAAGTGGGCAGCGGCACCGGTCCCGGCGTGGATTTCGCCGTCGACCCCTGCGAAGGCACCAACCTCTGCGCCAACGCCCAAGACGGCTCGATGGCCGTGCTGGCCGCTTCCGACCGCGGTGGCCTTTTCAATGCGCCCGACTTCTACATGAAGAAGCTGGCGGCACCGCCGGCCGCCAAAGGCAAGGTGGACATCCGCAAGAGCGCCACGGAAAACATCGCCATCCTCAGCGAGTGCCTCGGCCTGCCCGCCAATGAGCTGGTGATCGTGGTGATGGACCGCGCCCGCCACAAGGATCTGATTGCCGAGATCCGCGCCACCGGCGCCCGGGTGAAGCCCATCAGCGACGGTGACGTGCAGGCGGCCATCGCCTGTGGCTTCTCCGGCACCGGCACCCATTGCCTGATGGGCATCGGCGCTGCTCCGGAAGGGGTGATCTCCGCTGCAGCCCTGCGCTGCCTGGGTGGACACTTCCAGGGTCAGCTCGTGTATGACCCCGCCGTCGCCCAGACCTCCGAGTGGGCCGATTACACCAAGGAAGGCAACATCGCTCGCCTCAATGAAATGGGCATCACCGACATCGACAAGGTGTACGAGGCCGAGGAGCTGGCCTCCGGCGAGAACGTGGTCTTCGCAGGCAGCGGTATCACCGATGGCCTGCTGTTCAAGGGCGTCAAGTTCGAGCGCGACTGCACCCGCACCAGCAGCCTGATCATTTCCTCGCTCGATTCCAGCGCCCGCTTCACGGACACCATCCACATCAAGCCCGGCGCTCAAAGCGTCGCGCTGCGCTGAGTCCCACCCCATGCACATCGCCGTCGTCGGGCTCAGCCATCGCACGGCTCCTGTCGAAATCCGGGAGCGCCTCAGCATCCCGGAGCAGACGATGGAGGAATCCCTCCAGATCCTGCGCGGCGATGCCCAAGTGCTTGAGGCCTCCATCCTCAGCACCTGCAACCGGCTTGAGATCTACACGCTGCTGCGCCATCCGGAGCAGGGCATCACGGCCGTGGGCTCCTTCCTGAGCCAGCACTCGGGCCTTGATTTCGGCGAACTCACCCCCCACCTCTTCACGTATCACCATGAAGAGGCGGTGGGTCATCTGCTGCGGGTGGCGGCAGGGCTCGACAGCCTGGTGCTGGGGGAAGGGCAGATCCTCTCCCAGGTGAAGAAGATGGTGCGGCTGGGCCAGGAGCATGGCTCGATCGGCCCGATCCTCAACCGGCTGCTCACCCAGGCGGTGAGCACCGGCAAGCGGGTACGCACCGAAACCAATCTCGGCACTGGCGCCGTGTCGATCAGCTCGGCTGCGGTGGAGCTGGCCCAGCTCAAGGTGGGCCAGAGCCGCGGCGTCGACGACCTCGTGTCGCTCGAGGGCGAGCAGGTGGCGGTGGTGGGAGCGGGGCGCATGTCCCGCTTGCTGCTGCAGCACCTGCAGGCCAAGGGCTGCCGCGCCCTGGTGCTGCTCAATCGCACCGTGTCACGGGCGGAGGCCCTGGCGGCTGATTTTCCCGACTTGCCGGTGCAATGCCGGCCGCTCGAAGACCTGGACCATTGCCTCAGCACCTGCTCGCTGGTGTTCACCAGCACGGCCGCCGATGAGCCGATCATCGACGCCGCCCGGCTGCAGGGGCTCAACCGCCGCTCCTCACTGAAGCTGATCGACATCGGCGTGCCCCGCAACATCAGCTCCGACGTCGCTGCCCTGGGTGGGGTGGAGGCCTTCGATGTGGACGATCTGCAGGAGGTGGTGGCCCGCAATCAGGAGGCCCGCCGTGAGATCGCCGCCGAAGCCGAAGGGCTGCTGCAGGAGGAAGCTCGCCAGTTCCTCGACTGGTGGGACGGCCTGGAAGCCGTGCCCACCCTCAACCGGCTCCGCCAGCAGCTGGAGCTGATCCGCGAACAGGAGCTGCAGAAAGCGCTCAGCCGCATGGGCCCCGACCTTTCAGCGCGGGAGCGCAAGGTGGTGGAAGCCCTCACCAAAGGCATCGTCAACAAGATCCTGCACAGCCCGGTCACCCACCTGCGGGCGCCCCAGCCACGCCAGCAACGCCATCAATCCATGAAAGTGCTCCATGAACTTTTCGCGCTTGATGAGTCCAGCGGTGAGGGCTGAATTCCAGACCACCGACCGGGGGTCACGTGCTCCGGTACGGTGCTCGAATGCTGACAACAGCAGTCCTTGGGGGCAGTGATGAAGCGGGTTCTGGCGATCATCCTCGGCGGCGGAGCGGGCACCCGGCTCTACCCGCTCACAAAGATGCGGGCCAAGCCGGCGGTGCCGCTGGCCGGTAAATACCGGCTCATCGACATCCCGGTGAGCAACTGCATCAACTCCGGGGTCAACAAGATCTACGTGCTGACGCAGTTCAACAGCGCGTCGCTCAACCGCCACCTCACCCAGACCTACAACCTCTCCGCCGGCTTCGGGCAGGGGTTCGTGGAGGTGCTCGCGGCTCAGCAGACCCCTGACAGCCCCAGCTGGTTTGAAGGCACTGCGGACGCCGTGCGCAAATACCAGTGGCTGTTCCACGAATGGGACGTGGACCACTACCTGATTCTCTCCGGCGACCAGCTCTACCGGATGGATTACAGCAGCTTCGTGCGCCACCACATCGACACCGGCTCCGACCTGAGCGTGGCGGCGCTGCCGGTGGATGCAGCCCAGGCCGAGGGCTTCGGCCTGATGCGCACCGATCCCCAGGGGTGGATCCGCGAGTTCAGCGAGAAGCCGAAGGGCGCCGCCCTGGAAGCGATGGCGGTCGACACCTCCCGCCACGGCCTCTCGGCCGACGAGGCCCTCAAGCGCCCCTACCTGGCGTCGATGGGCATCTATGTGTTCAGCCGCGACACCCTGTTCGACCTGCTGGTGAGCAATCCCGAAGCCACCGACTTCGGCAAGGAGATCATCCCCACCTCCCTGGCGCGGGGCGACAAGCTCAGCAGCTTCGTCTTCAACGACTACTGGGAGGACATCGGCACGATCGGGGCGTTCTACGAGGCCAACCTGGCGCTCACCGACCAACCCAGCCCGGCGTTCTCCTTCTACGACGAGAAATTCCCCATCTACACGCGGCCCCGTTACCTGCCCCCCAGCAAGTTGCTCGACACCCAGGTCACGCAGTCGATCATCGGTGAAGGCTCCCTGCTGCAGGCCTGCAGCATCCACCACTGCGTGCTCGGCGTGCGCTCGCGCATCGAGGCCGAAGTGGTGCTTCAGGACACCCTGGTGATGGGCGCCGACTACTTCGAATCGGCGGAAGAGCGGGCCGTGCTGCGCGAGCGAGGCGGCATCCCGCTGGGCGTGGGCAATGGCACCACCGTGCGGCGCTCGATCCTCGACAAGAACGTGCGCATCGGCCGCAACGTCACGATCGTGAACAAGGACCACATCGAGGAAGCCGACCGGCCGGAGCTGGGCTTTTACATCCGCAACGGCATCGTGGTGGTGGAGAAGAACGCCACCATCGCTGACGGCACCGTGATCTGAGCGGTTGCTGACACAGCCGCGCAGGCGGCAGCGTCGGGCGGGCCGCAGGGGCACACTGGCTCAGAAAGGTTTGCAGCCCAACCCACATGAGCAAAGCGCACTTCGGCCTGATCGGCCTGGGCGTGATGGGCGAGAACCTGGTCCTCAACGCTGAGCGCAACGGCTTCTCCAGCGTCGTCTACAACCGCACCTGGGCCAAGACGGAAGAGTTCCTCAACGGCCGCGGCGCCGGCCTTCAGATCATCGGCGCCCACTCCCTTGAGGAGTTCGTGGCCAGCCTGGAGCGGCCCCGCCGCATCCTGATGATGATCAAGGCGGGCCAGCCGATCGACGACACCATCGCCGCCATCTCCCCGTACCTGGAGGATGGCGATCTGCTGATCGACGGCGGCAACTCTCTCTACACCGACACCGAGCGGCGGGTGAAGGAGCTGGAGAGCAAGAGCTTCGGCTACATCGGCATGGGGGTGTCCGGTGGCGCCAAGGGCGCCCTGGAGGGGCCGAGCATGATGCCCGGCGGCACCAAGGCGGCCTACGACGCCATTGAGAGCCTGGTGACCAAGATGGCCGCCCAGGTGGAGGACGGCCCCTGCGTCACCTACATCGGCCCCGGTGGCGCCGGCCATTTCGTCAAGACGGTGCACAACGGCATCGAGTACGGGATCGAGCAGATCCTGGTGGAGGCCTACGACCTGATGAAGCGCGGCGCCGGCCTCGATGGCATCGCCATGGCCGATGTGTTCGACGGCTGGAACCAGCTGGAGGAGCTCTCCTCCTATCTGGTGGAAATCACCGAGGTGTGCCTGCGCACCCGCGATCCTGAGGATGGCGGCGACCTGGTCGAAAAGATCCTCGACGTGGCCGGCCAGAAAGGCACCGGCCTCTGGACCGTGATCAGCGCGCTGGAAATGGGGGTGCCCGTGCCCACCATCTACGCCTCCCTGAACGGGCGGGTGATGAGCTCGATGAAATCCGAGCGGGTGGCCGCTGAATCGGTGCTGCCGGGTCCGGCGCCCCACCCCGTGCAGCTCGGCGAGCCCACCGAAGGCCTGCCGCCGCTGCGCGATGCGGTGATCCTTGCCTGCATCGCCAGCTACGCCCAAGGCATGGCCCTGCTGGTGGAAGCCTCCAAGCTGCACGACTACAACCTCCACCTGTCCGCGATCGCCCAGATCTGGAAGGGGGGCTGCATCATCCGCGCCCGCCTGCTGCAGCGCATCCAGGACGCCTACGACACCAATCCGGGTCTGGCAAACCTGATGGTGGACCCCTGGTTCGCCGAACAGATCAACCGCCGGCTGCCCGGCCTGCGCCAGGTGGTGGCAGATGCCGCCCAGGCCGGCATTCCCGTGCCCTGCCTGAGCAGCACGCTCGATTACATCGACAGCTACCGCACCGCCCGCCTGCCCCAGAACCTGCTGCAGGCCATGCGCGATTGCTTCGGCGCCCACACCTATCAGCGGGTGGACCGCGACGGTGCCTTCCACACCGAGTGGCTCTGATGGAGCACACCCCATCGCCCACCTATCAGCTGAAGGTGGTAGCCGGGGGGCAGGAGCAGCTGGCGGAGTCCGCCGCCACCACGATCGCCTCTGCCATCGACCTGGCGCTGGCGGAGCGGGAGCGGGCCCAGATCGCCCTCGCCGGTGGCACCACCCCGGAGGCCGCCTATCGCCATCTCGGCGCGGCCCACCTGCCCTGGAACCGGGTGGACGTGCTGCTCGGGGATGAGCGCTGGGTGCCGGCCGACGACCCCTCCAGCAATGCGCTGCTGCTGAGCCGCTCCCTGCTGGCCGCCGGCCCGGGCCGGGAGGCCTGCTTTCATCCCGTCCCCACCGATCAGGACACGCCGGAAGCCAGCGCCGCCGCCTTCGCGGCCGTGCTGGCTCGCCTCTGCCCCGGCGATCCGCCGGTGCTGGATGTGGTGCTGCTGGGTCTGGGAGAAGACGGCCACACCGCCTCGCTGTTTCCAGGCACGGCAGCCACCACGGTGGTGGATCGCCCGGTGACGATCAGCGAGGGCAAGGGCTTGCCCCGCGTGACCCTCACCGCACCGGTGCTGAGTGCCGCGCGCCAGGTGGTGTTTCTGGTGAGCGGGGCAGGCAAGCGCCAGGCCCTGCAACGCCTGCTTGATCCGAACGAGCCGGCCGTGCGCACCCCGGCCCGGCTAGTGAAGCCCCTCACTCCGGTGCTGATCCTCGCCGATCCCGCCGCTGCGGCAGGCTTGGAGCCTTGATGGAGCCGGCTGGCATGGTGGCACCGCTGGTGGTGGTGAGCGGCGACGGGTTCAGCGGGTGGCTGGCCCTGAACGACACGATCATGGGAGGACGCAGCAGCGGCGTCTGCCGCATCGGCCCGGAGGGGCTGGTGCTGGAGGCCGATGTGGTGGAGCAGGGCGGTGGCTTCGTGAGTTGCCGCTCGCCGCTGTTCTCCCCGCCCCTGAACCTGGGCGACTACCGCGCCCTGCAGCTGGAGTTGCGTGGCGACGGCCGCCGCTACAAGCTGGCCGTGGCCTGCGCCGATGGCGTCGCCGGGCTCACCGAGCTGATCCCCGGCGGGCTGCGCTGGGTGGCGGAGTTCGACACCAGCGTCAGCGCGCCTGACCAGCCGCCCCAACGGGTGGAGATTCCCTTCGCTCAGCTGCGGGCCTCGGTGCGGGCCCGCCCGCTGAACCTGCCGCTGCGCTTCGATCCCGGCCGGGTCACGCGGCTGCAGGTGCTGCATTCCAAGTTCGGCGACGACGGCCAGCTGAACGCAGGCTTCCGGGCCGGCCCGCTGCAGTTGGCTCTGGTGGCGGTGCGAGCGGTGCCGTGAGCGCCGCCGATGAGCTCAGCCGGCGGATCGCCGCCGCGGCCGATCTCTGCCTCAAACCGCACCGCCATGCGGTGGTGGGAGCCATGGCGAGCGGGGCCTCCGGCTGTCAAGGCTCCGCCAGTGAAAGCTCCGCGGGGCCTGGCGACTGCTGCCTGCGCCTTCAGCCGCGGGGGATCGACGGGGAGCGGCTGCCGCAGCAGGACATCGAGCTGGAGCTCTACCGCAGCGGCAACGACCTCCACATGATGCTCAGCTGGCCGGAGCAACCGGAGCAACCGATGCTCTGGCACGGCCAGCACCCCGTCTGGATGGACGGAGAAACGGGGCTGCGCACCGAGCGGCCGCCGGCCGGCGCCCCGCTGGAAGCCCTGGCCCGGCGTCTGCGCGCCTTGCTCAGCCTCCCCTCCGATGCACACGGTGAGGATCCTGCAGAGGCTGCAGGCCCTGCAGGCGAGCCCCCTGGCAGGCCTAGACCGGATCGGTGACGGCACCCAGACTGCTGCTGCTCACCAGGCGGGCGTACTTGCCCAGCACGCCGGTGCGGTAGCGGGGGGCGGGGGCCACCCAGGCAGCGCGTCGGCGCTCCAGCTCGGCCGCGTCAACGTTCAGCTGAATCAGCAGCTGGTGGGCGTCCACGGTGATGCTATCGCCTTCTTCCACCAGCGCGATGGTGCCGCCCACGGCCGCCTCCGGTGCCACGTGTCCCACGACCATGCCGTAGGAGCCACCACTGAAGCGGCCATCGGTGATCAACGCCACCGATTCGCCCAGCCCCTGGCCCACGATCGCGGCGGTGGGGGAGAGCATCTCGCGCATGCCGGGGCCACCCACGGGACCCTCGTAACGCACCACCACCACATCGCCGGCCCCCACCGATCCTGCCAGGATCGCCTCCAGGGCACTTTCCTCGCTCTCGAACACGCGGGCCGGGCCGGTGATCACGGGGGTCTTGACGCCGCTGATCTTGGCCACCGCCCCCTCTTCCGCCAGGTTGCCCTTGAGGATGGCCAGGTGCCCCTTGGCATAGAGCGGATTGGAGAGGGGCCGGATCACGTCCTGACCGGCCGGGGGCTCGCTGGGCACATCGGCCAGCACCTCACGCAGAGTGCGCCCCTCGATCGTGCCGCAGTCGCCGTGCAGCAGGCCCGCATCGAGCAGCAGCTTCATCACCTGCGGGATGCCGCCGGCCCGGTGCAGATCCACCGTCACGTAGCGGCCGCTGGGCTTGAGGTCACAGATCACCGGCACCCGCTGGCGGATGGTTTCGAAATCGTCGATGCTGAGCGGCACCTCGGCGGTGCGGGCGATCGCCAGCAGGTGCAGCACCGAGTTGGTGGAGCCGCCGACGGCCATGATCACGCTGATCGCGTTTTCGATCGCCTCGCGGGTGATCAGGTCGCGGGGGCGGATGTTCGCCTCGATGGCACGCACCAGCACCTCCGCCGAACGGGCGGCGCTCTCCGCCTTCTCCGGATCTTCCGCCGCCATGGTGGAACTGCCCGGCAGGCTGAGCCCCATCGCTTCGAAGGCCGAGCTCATCGTGTTGGCGGTGAACATGCCGCCGCAGCTGCCGGCACCGGGGCAGGCGTTCTTCTCGATCGCCAGCAGCTCCGCCTCATCGATGCGGCCCCCCGAAAACTGACCCACCGCCTCGAAGGCGCTCACCACGGTGAGATCACAGGGACCAAGCCGGCCGGGCTTGATCGTGCCGCCATAGACGAAGATCGCCGGGATGTTCATGCGGGCCATGGCGAGCATGGCGCCAGGCATGTTCTTGTCGCAGCCGCCGATCGCCAGCAGGCCGTCCATGCTCTGGGCGTTACAGGCGGTTTCGATCGAATCGGCGATCACCTCCCTCGACACGAGCGAATACTTCATCCCCTCGGTGCCCATCGAGATGCCGTCGCTGACGGTGATGGTGCCGAACATCTGGGGCATGGCACCGGCGCTGTGGGCGGACTGCTCAGCGCGCCGGGCCAGGTCGTTCAGGCCGATGTTGCAGGGCGTGATCGTGCTGTAGCCGTTGGCGATGCCGATGATCGGCTTGTCGAAGTCGCCGTCGCCGAAGCCCACCGCCCGCAACATGGCGCGGTTGGGGGAACGCTGGACACCTGCGGTGATGGCGGCGGAGCGGAGCATGGAAGGCAGGGGAACACCGGAGATCAACCTACCGATCCGCAGGAAAAGCCTCCGCGTCAGGAGTGTCCGCAGAACACAGCGTGCGGCGGGAGGGGTTCCAAGCCGGAGGAGCCGTGAGGCGGGCCTTTGGCTGGCGCCTGGGCTGAAGGCTGTTGGGCCAGCGGGCGGATCAGTTGTCCGGGGTTAGGCACTCCAGCTGGCGCCGCACATCCTCGATGGCCTGGTTGAGCTCCTGAACCTTGTGCTGCAGCTCCTTTTCGAGCAGCGGGCGACGGATGTAGCCCTCTCCCTCGCTGGGGCCATCCTGAAAGCGCGAGAGGGTGAGGCGACGGCGCTGGCGCTCGGCCAGCCGGCGGCGCTCAGCGGCGTCGAGCAGCCACCAGGCCAGCCCGGCCGCTCCCACCACGGCCCCGGCGATAGCGCTGGCCAGGATGGTGCTGCCGCCGCGCGTTGACCCGTCGTGTCCTGCCATCAGGTGGCTCCGATCCAAAAGCCCAGTGACACAGCCTAGGAGGCGTGCATCAAGGCATCCGCCACGCGCAGGGCATTGGCGATCACCGTGAGGCCGGGCGACACCGATGGACAGCTGGGGAAGACGCTGGCATCGGCGATCCAGAGGTTGGCCACTTCATGGCTGCGCCCCGCCAGATCCACCACGGAGCTGGCCGGATCACTGCCCATGCGGCAGGTACCGCAGGCATAGCCCATCACCGCCAGCGGTGCTTCGCCGCGGGGATGCACCGGCGAGGGACGCACCACCTGGGTGAGAGGGTCCTTTTCGGTGCGCCGCAGGGTGTCGATCCAGCGGTAGACGAGCCGGTCGTGGGCTTCGAGATTGTTGGGCAGGTAGTGGATGCGGATGCGGTCACGCCGCAGGGTGATCGCATTGTCCGGATCGGGCAGCACCGCAGTCATCGCCCACCAGCACACCGAGCGGGCCGCCAGCTGCCGCAACGCCGCGTTGGGGAGCAGCCGGGTCACCAGCGAAAGCACCGGCGGGGATTCGGCGAACAGGGCGTCCTGCAGCACGCCGCCGCCGCTCTCGATGTGGCCGAGCGGGAAGCTCACGTTCTTGTCACCCCAGTAGTAGTCGTTGACGCCGAGGCTGCGGGAGTAAGCGCCGGAGTTGGCCCGGGCCGCCAGCTGCAGGATCGCCGTGAGCTGGGGCCGCATCAGGTTGCGGCCCACCTGGCCGGAGCCGTTGGCCAGGCCGGCGGGATGGGGATCTGAGACAGAGCGCAGCAGAATCACCGCCGTGTTCACTGCGCCAGCGGCCAGCACCACCTGATCACCACGAAAGAGCCAGTTCTGGCCGTCGATCTCCGCCTCCACTCCGCGCACCTCCGTGCCGCCGGGATTCACATGCAGGCGGTTGACCCTGGCGTTGGTGCGCAGGCAGGTGCCGGCGCCCGCAAGCGCCGGGGTGACGCCGAACAGCTCCGCATCGCCGCTGGGGTCTGCCGGATCCTCCGACCAGCTGAGCGGCAGGTCGTAGGGATGGCACGACTGGCGACGGAGGCCTTCACGCAGCTCCTCCAGCAAGGGATCAAGCGGCCGCGGCGACCGGGCGTAGGCGGCGAAACGGCTGGGCTCGGTGGGATCCACCCCCTGGCGGCCATGCACGCGGTAGAGGGCTTCCGCCCGGTCGTACCAGGGGGCGAAGTGGTTGTAGGGGAGACCCCAGGAGGGTGCGGTGGCTTCCTGATAGCGCAACGGGCCGAACTCCTGCTCCCGCATCCGCTCCAGCACCGCCCCCCAGATCTTGGTGTTGCCGCCGAGGGCATACACCGCCTGGGGGGAGAAGGGATCGCCATCGGTGCCGAACCACTGCTCGCCAGGGTGGTAGCGGTCTTTGCGGAACAGGTCCACATCCGCGACGTTCTGGTCTTCTCGGGGCAAGGCGGCGCCCCGCTCCAGCAGCAGCACCGAGCGGCCCTTCGCCGCCAGATCGCTGACCAGGGTGGCGCCTCCGGCGCCGCTGCCGACGACGATGACGTCGTAGTGGGTGTCATCAATGATCATGCTTGCCAGACGTAGAGAAGCAGAAAGAGCAGCACCCAGATCACATCCACGAAGTGCCAGAACAGGGAAACAGCGATGACACCCTGTTCACCGTTGTCGTAGTTGCCTGGATAGAACGAGCGCCCCAGCATCAGGCCCATCAGCAGGATGCCGGTGGCCACATGCAGGCCGTGAAAGCCGGTGAGCAGATAAAACAGACCGCCGAAGGTGCCGCTGGTGAAGCCGAACGAAAGGCCGCTCCATTCACTCGCCTGGCCATAAAGAAAGACGGAGCCCATCGCCATCGTGAGCAGCAGGAAGGCGCGGAAGGCCCACAGGCGTTTCTGGCCGAGGAAGTGCTCTGCCACGGCGATCGTGCCGCTGCTCGACACAAGCACCACTGTGAACTGCAGCGGGGTGCGCCACTCCAAACCCTCCACCCCCGGCGGCAACCAGCTGGTGGCGGTGGATTTCAGCAGCGCATAGGCGGCGAAGAACGCCAGAAAAATGACGCTCTCGGAGCAGAGAAAAATGATGAAGCCGGTGAGTGTGTAGCTGGGGTGGCTGGCGTGGCCTTCGCCATGGGCCGGGCCGGGGCCGGCGGGCGCCGCTGAGGGAAGGGTGGTCATGGTTCAGGCCTCCTGAAGGGCGCGTTCATAGGCCTCCTGGTGCTCCACCAGGGGTTTGCCCGTGCCGTAGCCGTAGGGGCCGCTGATCACGGTGGGAACGTTGTCTTCAAAGTTCTCGGCCGGAGGAGGGGAGGGGAGCAGCCACTCCAGGCCGATGGCTTTCCAGGGATTGGCCGGCGCCTTGGGCCCCCACACCCAGGAGCTCACCAGGTTGAGCAGGAAGGGAATGATCGACACCCCCAGCAGAAAGCCGCCGAGGCTGGCGATCACGTTCCAGAAGGCGAATTCCGGGTCGTACGACGATACGCGCCGGGGCATGCCCATCAACCCGAGCGGATGCATCGGGAAGAAGTTGAGATTGGTGCCTACAAAGGTGAGCAAAAAATGGAGCTTGCCCAGCCCTTCGAAATACATATGGCCAGTGAATTTAGGGAACCAGTGATAGATCGCCGCATACACCCCCATGGTGGCAGCCCCGTAGATCACGTAGTGAAAGTGGCCCACCACGAAGTAGGTGTTGTTGACGTGGATGTCAACCGGCACCGTGGCCAGCATGATGCCGGTCACACCGGCGAACACGAAGTTGAACAGGCCACCGAGGGAAAACAGCATCGGTGTGTTCAGCTGGATCTTGCCCCCCCACAGGGTGCCCAGCCAGGCGAACACCTTGATGCCGGTGGGTACCGCGATCAGCATCGTGGACACCATGAACAGATCCCGCATCCACTGGGGCACCCCGCTGGGGAACATGTGGTGCACCCACACCACCAGGCTGAGGCCCACGATCACCAGCGAAGCCATCGCCACGAACACGTAGCCGAACAGGGGCTTGCGGGCGTGCACGGGAAACAGTTCGGAGAAGATGCCGAACACCGGCAGGATGATCACATACACCGCCGGGTGGGAATAGAACCAGAAGAAGTGCTGATAGAGCACAGGGTCGCCGCCCCCTTCCGGGCGATAGAAGGACGTGCCCAACACCAGATCGAACAGCAGCATCACAGCGCCGCCGGTGAGAGCGGGCAGGCCGATCAGCTGAATCGTCTGGGCGGAGAGGGCGGTCCAGCAGAAGATCGGCATCCGGAAGAACGTCATGCCGGGAGCGCGCATGCGCAGGATCGTGGTCACGAAGTTCACCGCTCCCATGATCGACGACACGCCGGAAAGGGCCACCGCCGTGATCCACAGCGCTTCGCCATTGATCAGATGGCCCAGGGGGTTCTGCAGGCTCACCGGTGGATACGACCACCAGCCGGAGGCCGCCGGACCGCCGGGCACCAGGAAGCTGGCCATCAGGATCACGCCGAACACTGGCACAAGCCAGAAGGCGGCGGCATTGAGGCGCGGAAAGGCCATGTCAGGGGCGCCGATCATGCAGGGGATCAACAGGTTGTTGAGGCCGTTGAGAACCGGAAACATGAACAGAAACAGCATGATCGTGCCGTGCATCGTGTAGAGCGCGTTGTACACGGTGCGATCCACCAGATCCGCCTCAGGCGTGATCAGCTCGCCACGCATGATCATCGCCAGCAGCCCTCCCACCAACAGGAAGAACAGCGAGGTCACGATGTATTGGATGCCGATCACCTTGGCATCGGTGTTGAAGCTGAAAAAGCGCTTCCAGTTGTTCGGTGCCCCCGGCACTGGGTGGGCGGCCTTGAGGATGCCGGGATCAAGAGAGGTGAGGGTCATGGGGGTCAACCTGCGTGGGGAAGGGTGTTCGAGCCGGGCACGTTGACCATTGGGGGGGGAGCCGGGGGCACGGTGGGATAGCCGGAGGCGCGCAGCCGGGATTGCTGCTGGGCGTATTCCCGGGAGGCATCGCTGATGCCGGGCCGCAGGGGCTGGGCCGCCGCCCGGGTGAGCCAGTCCTGGTAGGCCTCCTCGCTCTGCACCACCACATCCACCTGGTTGGCGGCGAACCAGGTGCCGCTGTATTCGGAATCGCGCAGGCGGTAGCGACCCTCGCGGGTGGGGGTGATGAAGAAGGCGATCGAGCGGCCGGGGATCACCTGCTGCTTGAGGCGGAAGGCGGGCACGTAGAAGCCGTGGATCACATCGGCGCTCTCCAGCTGCAGGCTCACGCGACGACCCACCGGCAGGTGCAGCTCGGTGCTCGACGCAGCCGCATCCGGGTAGCGGAACTCCCACGACCACTGACGGGCGATCACCTGGATCTCGGCGGTGGGGGCGCCGGCCATCGCCTCGGCGGTGTCGCCGTGGCTGTGGTCCATGGGGCCGATGGCGCCGATCTCACGGTTGACGCCGATGGTCGTCCAGGCGATCGCCATCACCAGCACCAGGGGAATCGCCGTCCAGATGATCTCCAGCACGGTGTTGCCCTCCACCGGAGCGGCATCGTCCATGTCGTATTTCTCGGCCCGGTTGAACAGCAGCACGTACGCCATCACCGACACCACACCGGCGAACACGAAGCAGGCGATCGCGGTTTCGAGGCTGAAGAGGTCGTCGACCAGTGGGGCGGCGCTGGAGGCCTGCACTGGCAGCCAGCGGTAGGCCTGCTGCCCCAGCCAGTGCGACAGCAGCACCAGCAGCCCCACCCAGAGGCTGACGGCGGCCACCGCGGCCCGATTGACAGAGGCGGGCGGTGAGCTGGTCATGGCAGAGCCTCACGGAGATCGGCGCCGGCGGCCAGCAACTGGTTGGCGGTGACGTGCACGCCGAATTCGACAGCCAGCTGGGCGCCGATGGTGCCGTGCACCCCCAGCAGGGCGAACATCACGATGCCGAGGGCCAGGTAGCTCCACTGCACCTGCCGCCCCATCTCGCGGCGCCAGGCATAGCGCTGAAAGCCCCGCCACACGGTCATCAGCACGATCACCAGCAGCAGCAGCAGACCACCGGCGCCGTGCCAGAGCATGCTGCCGGTGCTGCTGAGGCCGAAGCTGCTGGTGATGCCGGGCAGAGGCACGGCCAGCTGCATCTCGAAAAAGCCGGCGGTGACGGTGAAGAAGCTCACCACGCTGCAGGCCAGCAGGTTGTACCAGCCCACATCGTGCAGGGCGGAGCGGGTCACCGGCAGCGCCAGAAAGCGGAACACACGCCGCTCCAGCGGGAACAGGGCCCCGGCGATATCAAAGGCGATGGCGATGATGAACAGGCCGATGGTGAGATGCACCAGGTTCGGGTGAATCGGCAGGCTGTAGGGGAGGCCATTCGGACCCAGGGCCATCACACCAATCCCTCGCGCATCGCTTCCACCACCTTGACGGTGTGAAGGCCGTAGATCCAGACCAGCTCGCTACCCAGCAGCACCTGCACCACCACCAGCACGCTCAGCACCGAGCCGGCGCCGAGGAAGGCCAGCGGCAGGCGGCGCGGATCCTTGCTGCGGATCACGTAACGCCAGGCCGTGAGCACCGAAAGGATGCCGGCCAGCGCCCAGCCGATCGTGCTGTGCAGGTTGAGGATCTCGCGCGATTCGCCATAGGGGTTGGCCAGGCCCGCTTCCACCTGGCCGAAGATGATCGCCACGAAGATCGCCGCGGTGGCGAACAGCAGGTTCCAGAAGCTCACCTCATAGAGCTCAGGCTTGCCGGCCAGGCGGCCGATCACGTCGAACAGGAACGCGATCAGGGCCATGGCAATCACGAAGTGGACGACGATCGGATGGATCGTGTCCATCCAGGGAAGGTTGCGATCGTTGAGCTGGGGCAACAGCTCGAGCATGGCCGCAGAGGGGAATGGCTGGTTCCACCTTGAAGCTTGGCTTCGGGCGGGTGCGTCATTATCAAGAAATAAAGCTAGTGCGTTTGTGCAACCCGACACATCGGAGCGTGCGGGTCATCCAGGGGGAGAAGGCCAGTCCCGGTTCTGCCTTTAGCGTTGGCTTTCGCGAGACCGTGCCCGATGTCGATTCCTGCGTCCAAGCCGTTGCGCTGGCTGGCTGCCGCCCTGGTCTTCGCTGCTGCCGGCCTGTCGATCGCCCTGCCGTTCGTGTCCGCCACGCTGCTGACGATCGTGCTGGGCGGGGTGGCGGTGGCAGGCGGGATCTCCCAGCTGCTGCGTCTCACCGGCGGCGGCGACCTCAGCACCAAGCTGTTTCGCGGCCTCAGCGGGCTGCTGTATGTGGGCGGTGGCCTCTGGATTCTGGTGTTTCCGGTGAGCAGTGAGGTGAGCCTCACCCTGTTCGTCGGCCTGCTCATGGCCTTCGAAGGGGTGATGGAACTGGCCGCCGGCGCCGCTGCCGATGGCCAGGCCCGGGGCCTGGTGATCGCCGACGGTCTGGTGACCGCGATCCTGGGCGGTCTACTGATCGCGGAATGGCCCAGCGACAGTCTCTGGGTGATCGGCACCCTGTTCGGCGTGGCGCTGGCCTTCTCCGGCGTCAACCTGCTCACCGCGCCTGATCCCGGCGCCGTCAGCGGGAACGGTTGACGAACCAGGCAGCCACCAGAAACGCCGCCATCACCAGGGACAGCTCGATCAGCCCGCCACTCCAGAGCCAGTCGCGGAAGGTGAACACCGCGGGAGCAAGCGGAACCGGAAGCAACGGAGCCATGGGGGTTCACCGGCTTCAGCCGGTCAGTGGCGGTCGGGCCTGATTGTGAGGCTTCGGCGCCCGTCCTGCCGTGGCGCAGGGCGCGGGCTCACTCCCCGGCGGCGAGGGCGTCGGGGCGGCGCGGATCGGCGACCCCCAGGCTGCCTCCGCCCGGCAGGGCCTCCACCGACTGGGCCGAACCCATCGCCCGGGCTGGCCGGAGCCGGTGGCCCATCGCCTCCAGCAGGGCGAGCGTGTCGGGACTAAAGCCCTGCTCGATCGCCACTTCATCCGGCCAGAGCTGGCTGTGAAAGCGGGGTGCACTCACGGCCGTGGCCAGGTTGAGGCCGTGTTCCAGCCGGTTGAGCAGCACCTGCAGCACGGTGGTGATGATGCGGCTCCCGCCCGGGCTGCCGGTGGCCAGCAGCGGGCCGCCGCTGCGATCAAGCACCAGGGTGGGGCTCATCGAACTGAGCGGCTGCTTGCCCGGAGCGATGGCGTTGGCTTCCCCCTGCACCAACCCGTAGGCATTCGGCACACCCGGCTTGGCGGTGAAATCGTCCATCTCGTTGTTGAGCAGGAAGCCGGCAGCCGGCACGCTCACACCGTTGCCGTAGGCGAAGTTGAGCGTGGTGGTGGTGGCCACCATCAGGCCGTCGCGGTCGATCATTGAGAGGTGGGTGGTGTTGGGGCCCTCCGGCCGGCCCGGCGGTGGCGGCGCCAGTTCGGCGGCGGGCGTGTGGCGGTCGGTGCGGAGGCGGCGGCGCTGGGCGGCCGCATAGGCGGGGCTGAGCAGACGCTGCAGCGGCATCGTCACGAAGCGAGGGTCGCCCAGATAGGTGTTCCGATCCCGGTAGGCCAGGTTCATGGCCTCGGTCATCACGTGGATCGTGGCGGCGCTGTTCAGCCCCATGGCCGCCAGCGGGAACCCCTCCAGCATCCCGAGCAGCTGAATCAGCGTGACCCCGCCGGAGCTGGGCGGCGGCATGGTGATCACCGGTTGCCCCCGCCAACTGCCGATCAATGGCGGCAGCGCCTGGGCGCGGTAGGCGGCCAGGTCGGCAAGGGTGATCAGCCCGCCCTGGCGGCCCATCAGCGCGGCCAGGCTCTCGGCCACCGGCCCCTGGTAGAAGCCCGCCTCGCCGCGCCGGGCGATGCCGGTGAGCGTGGCGGCCAGCTGGGGCTGACGCCAGAGCTCGCCGGGGCGATAGGGCTGCCCGTCCGGGCGGAAGAACAGCGCCGCGGAGGTGGGATCGGCGCGCAGCAGGGGGGCGGCGCTCTCCAGGGAACGGGACAGATCCCGACTCACGGGGAACCCCTCTGCCGCCAGGCGGATCGCCGGCGCCATCACCCGCGCCAGCGGCCAGCGGCCGTAGCGGCGCTGGACCAGCAGCAGGCCCGCCACCGTGCCGGGCACGCCCGTGCTCTGCAGGCTGCGGGTGGCCCGTTGGCGATCCACCTGGCCGCTGGCATCGAGGAAGAGGTCGGCCCGGGCGGCGGCGGGTGCGGTTTCGCGGAAGTTGATCGTGACCGCCCGGCCTCGGCCCACCCGCCGCTCTCCCTCCAGCAGCGGCGTGCCCGCCCTGGCCGGTTCCGGGCGCCAGAGCACGAGGAAGCCACCACCGCCGAGGTTGCCGGCCTGGGGCAGGGTCACCGCCAGGGCGAAGGATGCCGCCACCGCCGCATCCACCGCGTTGCCGCCGGCCCGCAGCACATCCCGGCCCACGCGGCTGGCGTGCGCCTCCTGGGTAGCCACCATGCCCCCTGCCGACACGACGGGGTGAAAGCGCTGGCCGGCCTCCTGCAAGACATTGGCGGGCACCGCCGCTGCCGCCGCACCAACCGGCAACCCCTGGGCCCGCCCCGACAACTGCAACTGAAAGGGCAGTGCTAACGGCAGCGTCAGCGGCCAGAACGGCACCAGCAACGGCGCGCCGGCCGCCAGCCCCACCAGCAGCCGCAACAGCCGCTGCTCAGCTCTCGCCATAGCCGCCGCCCCCTGGGGTGCAGATCTCCAGCAGGTCACCCTCCTGCACCTGCAACTGCGCGGCCCCCTCCAGCAGCAAGGCAGGCTGGCCCGCCCGCTCCAGGCTGTTGCGACCGAGCGCGCCCGGTCCGCCGCCGGCCAGGCCAAAGGGGGGCACCCGTCGCGATCCCGTCAGCAGCGACACCGTCATCGGTTGCAGAAAGCGAAGGCGCCGCTCCACCCCCTCCCCGCCGCGCCAGCGGCCCGTCCCGCCGCTGCCCTGCCGCACGCGAAAGCTCTCCAGCTGCACCGGAAAGCGCTGCTCCAGCACTTCTGGATCGGTGAGGCGGGAGTTGGTCATGTGGCTCTGCACCGCATCGGCACCCGCGAATCCCAGGCCGGCGCCGCTGCCACCGCAGATCGTTTCGTAGTACTGGCAAGCGGCATCGCCGAAGGTGAGATTGTTCATCGTGCCCTGCGCCGCCGCCATCACCCCGAGGGCCCCGAACAGGGCATTGGCCACCGCCTGGGACGTTTCCACGTTGCCCGCCACCACCGCCGCCGGCGGCATTGGCCGCAGCAGGCAGCCCTCGGGTACCACCAGCTGCAGCGGCCGGAAACAGCCGGCATTGAGAGGGATCGGCTCCGCCACCAGGCAGCGAAACACGTAGAGCACCACGGCCTTGGTGATGGCCAGGGGGGCGTTGAGATTGCCGGGTTGCTGGGGGGAGGTGCCGCTGAAGTCGATGCAGGCCGTGCGGGCACTGCCATCGATCGTCACCGCCACGGCGATGCGGGCGCCGCCGTCGAGCTCCACACTCCATTGGCCACCCTTCAGCGTGCCGATCACGCGCCGCACGGCCGCCGCGGCGTTGTCCTGAACATGGGCCATGTAGGCCGTGACATGCTCCACCCCCTCGCGGCGGCAGAGGCGCTCCAACTCCGCAGCCCCGAGCTGGTTGGCCGCGATCTGCGCCTGCAGGTCGGCGAGAAACTGGTCGGGATTGCGCACCGGCCAAGGACCGGCCTGCAGGCGCTGCTGCCAGGCCGTCGCATCGAACACCCCCTCACGCAGCAACGGCACGTTGGTGAGCAGCAGGCCTTCCTCGTCGATCAAGCGGCTGTGGGGCGGCATGGAGCCGGGGGTGAGGCCGCCCACATCGGCGTGGTGGCCGCGGCAGGCCACGAAGAAGCAGGGCCGATCAGCACCGGCGAACACCGGGCTGATCACGGTGATGTCGGGCAGATGGGTGCCGCCGTTGTAAGGATCGTTGGTGGCGATCACATCGCCGGGGCGCAGCGGTGGCCGTTCCCCGCGCCCCACCATCTCCAGAAGGCTGGCAAGGCTTTCACCCATGGAGCCGAGGTGCACCGGGATGTGGGGCGCATTGGCCACCAGGGCGCCATCGGCATCGAAGAGCGCACAGGAAAAATCCAGCCGCTCGCGGATGTTCACGGAGCGGGCGCTTTGGCGCAGCCGTTCCCCCATCTGCTCGGCGATCGCGGCGAAGCGGTGATGGAACAGCTCCAGACGCACCGGGTCGACGGCGGCTGCAGCCGCGGAAGCGGCGCTACTCACAGGGGTGACATCCACAGCAGCGCCTGAGGTGGCTGTTGTGATGGTGCAGGTGGTGGCAGCTGGGGCAACAGCCGCGGGCTCGCCACAAGCGGTGCGCTGGAGCAGCAACTCGCCTTGCGGCAGCACCTCGGCCCGCCAACCCGCCGCCAGCACAAGGGTGCCGATCGACTCCAGCACCAGAGCCGGTCCCTGCAGCGTCTGGCCGACCGCCAGCCACTCCCGGCGCACCAGCGACGCACTGTGCCAGCAGCCCCCGGCATACAACGACACCGTGGGGGCAGTGGGGGGCGTGGCTCCATCCGTCAACAGCAATGGCACAGCACCGGCCGCAGCTGCTGGCCAGACCAGTTCCACCTCCAGCCGCTCCACCACGAGAGCTGGGGCGGCCCCGTGCTGTGCCTCCTGCGCGTGGCCGAAGTGGCGGCGATGGCTGGCGTCGAAGGCAGCCTCCATCCCCTCGATCTCCCCGAGAGGCACGATCAGGCTCACCTCGCTCGCGGGGTAACGCAAGGCCACCCGCACCTCCCGCCGCAGGGTTGAGGCCGGGCCAGGAGCATTGCCATCACCAGTGCCTTCGCCTTCGCCTTCGCCGGCGGCATCTGCACCGGCACCGGCAGTCCAGCGACCATCGGCCACAGCGCCGAGGGCCCGCGCGCCGGCGGCGGTGAGCGCCTCAGCCCAGGCCATCAGGCGCGGCAGCAGCGACGCCGTGAGCAGCTCGCGCACCACCTGCTCGCGCAGCAGCCGTTGATCGGCCTGACCCAGGCCGTAGGCGGAGAGCACACCGGCCAGGGGGTGCAGAAGGATGGTGTCGATCTCCAGGGCTTCGGCGAGCGCGCAGGCGTGCTGGCCACCGGCCCCGCCGAAGCACACCAGCGTGGCGCCGCGGATGTCGTGGCCCTGCTGAATCGAGATGCGTCGGATCGCCGCGGCCATATGGTCGATGGCAATGGCCACGGCACCTTCCGCCAGGGCTTCCGGCTGTTGGGGCTGCCCCATGGCGGTGCCGATGCGGGCGGCCAGGCCCTCGAAGCCAGCGCGAACGGGCTCCAGATCGAGCGGCTGGTCGCCGGTGGCACCGAACAGGGCCGGGTAGCCATCGGGTTGCAGCCGGCCCAGCAGCAGGTTGGCATCGGTGATGGTGAGCGGGCCGCCGCGGCCGTAGCAGGCCGGACCCGGCTGGGCACCGGCGGACGCGGGGCCCACCTGCAGCCGCTCGCCGTCAAAATGGAGCACGGAACCACCACCGGCGGCCACGGTGTGGATCGGCAGCATCGCCGCCTCCAGTTGCAACCCGGCGATCACGGCCTGTTCGCTGCGTTCCCAGCGCTCGGCGACCGCGTCGTGCTCCGAGCCGGTGGGGGAAGGTTCGCTTGCCACCACATGGAAGACATCCGTGGAGGTGCCGCCCATGTCGAAGCCCACGATCGCCCTGGCATCGATGGGCCCGGCGCGAGCTGCTGCCGCCGCCTTCAGCGCGCCCACCATGCCACCCGCCGGCCCGGAGAGGATCGTGTCCTTGGCGCGGATCAGCTCGGGAGCCAGCAAGCCGCCGCTCGACTGCATCACCTGCAGCGGCGTGCCGGCACCGAGGGCACGCCGCAACCCCGCCAGATAGGCCTGCAGCGCCGGCCCTACATAGGCCTCCACCACAGCGGTCTGGGCACGGCTGACCAGGCGCGGCCGCGGAGCCACCGCGTGGGACAGTGCCACCTGCTCGAACCCGAAGCGCTCCAGCCAGGCACCCAGCTGCTGTTCATGGCGGGGATGGCGGGCGGCATGCAGCAGGGCCACGGCGCAACTGCGCAGGCCATCGGCGCGCGCCTGGGTCAGGGACCGGGACAGGGCGTCATCCAGCACCAGCGGCTCAAGCTCGCGGCCATCGGCCGCCAGGCGGCCCGGCACCTCCAGCACCCGGGTGTGCAGCGGCTCAGGCCGGCGGATCTCGAGCGCAAACAGATCCGGGCGATGCTGATCGCCGATGCGCAGCGCGTCGCCGAAACCGCGGCTGAGCAGCAGCAGGGTGGGAGCACCGCGCCGCTCCAGCAGGGCGTTGGTGGCCACCGTGGTGCCCACCCGCACGTCGGCAATCAGGCCGGCGGGGATCGGTTGATCCGGCGCCACCTCCAGCAGCGCGCGGATGGCGACCACGGCAGGATCTGGGCCGGCGCCGGCGGCGCTCTGCGCCGGGTGCGAGGGCAGCTTGCGCACGCTGCAGACGCCGGTGGGGCTGAGCGCCACCAGGTCGGTGAAGGTGCCGCCGCGGTCGATCCAGAAGTGCCAGCCGGAAGGGCCGCTGCGGGGGTTGCCGCTCACCGGCGGCCGCTCCTGTTGCACCGCCCGCTCAGCGGTAATTCTCGAACTGCAGCGGCAGCTCGAGATCTTCAGCGCGCAGCAGCTGGATCACCTGCTGCAGATCGTCCTTGTTCTTGCCCGTAACCCGCAGGCTCTCGCCCTGAATCGCCACGGTGACCTTCTTGACCTGATCGCGCACCGTTTTGCTGAGCCGCTTGGCCAGCTCCTGGCTGAGGCCTTTGCGCAGCTTCACCACCTGCTGCACGCGGTTGCCGCCCACCGGCTCCGCCGGCTGGAAATCGAAGATCTTGAGCGAGAGCTCACGCTTGACGGCTTTCTGGCGCAGCACATCGGCCACGGCTTCCAGGGTCATGTCGCTGGCGGTGGTGATCGTGAGGCTGTTCTCCTCCAGATCGATCTCGGTCTTGGAGTCCTTGAGGTCGTAGCGCTGACCCACCTCACGGCGCACCTGGTCCAGCGCATTCACCAGCTCCTGCCGATCGAAATCCGACACCACGTCGAAAGAAAAGGTGTCGGCCATGGGCAGGTGCTCGGAGCTGAAGACCTGACTTTAGGAAAGTGCTTCCGGGCGTCCCATGGCCAGGGTGAGGATGGACCGGGGAGGAGGGCTGCGCCCTCCCCGAACCCCCTGAGCTGATGGTGATGTCTACGTCCCGGCGCCGCGTGCTGGATTCCATCGGGGGGGTGGCCCTGGGCTCCACCCTGTCGTTGTTCCTCCAGACCGGACGCTCCCGGGCTGCAACGGCCCCTGCCCCACCGCGCAGCCTTGACGCTCTGAATCAGACCATTCGTTCCTCCTTCAGCGCCCTGAGAGGAGAAAAGGCGTTCCTGATGCGTTCGCCGGCATCGGGAGCCTCGGCATCCGGAGCCCAGACCCAGACGACGGCAGCCTGGGAACAGGGGCTGAATCCAAGCCAGCCCCTGTTCTGCGGCAGCAGCTTCAAGGTGTACGTGCTGGCTGAATTCCTGCGGCAGCTGGAGAGCGGCAAGGTCAGCCTGCAGGAACAGTTACCGGTGAATGATTCGGTGCGGTTTCTCAGCAGCCTGGTGCTGGAGAACGTCAGCGGCACGATTCCGGCTTCGGTGGCCCTGGAAGCCATGATCATGCACAGCGACAACACCGCCACCGACATGGTGCTCAAGCGGATCGGCGCGGACAGCGTGCGGGGCTTGATCGCCTCTCTCGGGCTGCCTGATACCCGGATCCCCACCAGCACGCGTCAGTTCTTCTCCTACCTGCTGGGAGCCCCCGCCAGCGTGGATCTGGGCTGGCAAGGGGTCAACAAAGCCCTGGAGGCCAGCGGAACGCAGACGCGGCCGATCATCAACGACCAGGAGACGATGGTGGGGTCTCCCGCGGATTTCGTCCGCTTCTATTCCAGGGCCTTGCAGGGAGAGCTGTTCCGCACCAGCAGTTCCCTGAAGGAGTTCAGGCGCATCCTGGGGTTGCCGCCAGCGATCACCGTGCTGGATCTGCCCCGCGCCCATCTGTTCCTCAAGGGGGGAAGCCTGGATTTCGCGCCCGACTATGTGATGTCGCTGGCCGGCGCCATGCGGCTGTGCAACGGCCGCTGGATCACTTTCTCCTTCCAGCAGAACTGGAAGGACACCGATCCTGCGGCCGCCAAGGCCACTGTTCAAACCTTCATCGACACGATCGCGGGCATCTTTCAGGCTGCGGCAGGGTTCTTCGCAGGCTGAGCCGCCCGGTAGAACAGAACCTCCCCCATGCGCCCCTCCCATGGACCTGCCACTGCTGTTCATGGACCTGCCGTTGCTGCTGACGGGCGAACCGAAGGCCCCCCTGGCCTGGTCGCTGGTGCTGTCGGGGGCGGTGGTGATCCTCAGCCTGGTGCCACTGGGGGCCGGGCGGGCCAACGCGGATTTCACCCCCGCCGATCTGGCCGCCCCGCGGGCCATGTTCGAGCGGCTGCCGGCCTGGGGTCAAAGGGCCAGCTGGGCCCACCAGAACTGTTTCGAGGCCTTCACGCTGCATGCGCCCGCCTGCCTGCTCTGCCTGCTGGCGGCGCCGGCGATGCTGGCAGCGTCGCCGCTGCTGGCCCTGGCGGCCCTGCTGCACCCGGCGCTGCGGCTGGCCTACATCGGCGCCTACCTGGCCAACCAGCCGCTGCTGCGCAGCCTGAGCTGGGTCGGTGCCCTGCTCTGCACCGCCCTGCTCTACACGGAAGGGCTCAAGGCACTGCTGCGCGCCTGAAGTGCGCGCTGCCAGCCCGGGCCAGCGCTCAGCTGCCGCCCTTCTCCTGCAGCCCCTTGAGCGCGGCCAGCAGGGAGGCGGGGCTCTGGGGATCCACCATCAGCACCGATCCCCCCTTGCTCGCTGCCATCGCCTGGCCCATCGCCATCCAGTCCTTGGCGAGCAGCAGCCTCAGGCTCTCGGCGGCAGCGGGATGGGAGTCGATCACGGCGGCCAGCTGGGCGGCTGATTCGGCCCTGGCCCTGGCCAGCAGCAACTGCTGCTTGGCCTGGGCATCGGCATCGAGCAGCACCGCCTCCTGCTTGGCCTTGGCATCAAGCACCAGTGCTTCGGCCCGCCCCTTGGCGGCATTCACCTGGGCCTCTCGCTCCCCCTCGGAACGAAGAACGGCCGCCCGCTTCTCCCGCTCCGCACTCATCTGCATCTCCATCGCCTGCTGCACCCCCTTGGAGGGCTGAATGTCGCGCAGTTCCACGCGGGTCACCTTCACGCCCCAGGGATCGGTGGCCTGATCGAGCTCGCGCAGCAGCACCTCGTTCACCTCGGAGCGGGTGGAGAAGGTCTGGTCGAGGTCGAGCTTGCCCATCTCTGAGCGAATCTGGGTGAGCACCAGGTTCACCATCGCCGACTTGAGGTTGTCGAGGGCGTAGTAGGCCTTGGCATGCTCGAGCAGTTGCCAGTACACCACCGCATCCACCTCGATCGAGACGTTGTCGCGGGTGATGCACTGTTGCGGGGGAATGTCCAGCACCCGCTCCTTCAAGGACTCGTTGCTGACGATGCGCTCCACCACCGGCAGCACCAGCGACATGCCGGGGGTGAGCTGGCGGTCGTACTTGCCGAGGCGCTCCACCAGCATCGAGCGGCCGCCATTGGTGATCTTGACGCTGCTCACTCCGAGCACCGCCAGCAGCGCCAGCGCGGGCAAGGAAAACAGGACCTCCATGAAGGCGGTAGAGAACGGGGTGCCATCACAGTACGCAGCCCGCCCGGGCCCAGCCAGCAGACTGGGGCCGATTCGAGACTCCCCGTCATGGCATCCCTGATCTGGCTGGCGGTGGCGGCGGTGCTGTTCCTGGTGGAGGTGAGCGTGCCGGGCTTCGGCGGCTTTCTGATCGCCGCCATGGCGGCGTTGGTGGTGTCGTCGCTCACGGCGCTGCTGGGGCTGGCCCTGCCGCTGCAGCTGGGGCTGTTTGCGCTGCTCACCGTGGCGGGGAGCGCGGCGATCTGGGCCTGGTCGAAGCGGCAACGGCCGGCCCGCGATCGGATCGAAACGAGCGACCGGGCCGTGGTGATCGATGGCTTCGATGCCCAGGGGCGCGGCCGCGTGCGCTGGCAGGGGCAGAGCTGGGCCGCGGAAAGTCTGGAAGGGGAACGGCTGCTGCCTGGCGCCGCGGTGGTGGTGATGCGCCGTGTGGGAACCAAGCTGGAAGTGCTGGCCGATGGGCGCTGAGAGGTGCTCCCCAGCGCTCAGTCGAAGAACAGCAGGGTGACCACCTTGCCCATGTCTTCGGCGGTGCGGCAGCTGGCCAGCAGGGTTTCGCTGTCGTGGAAGGCGAAGCAGATCAGCTGGTCGCAGCGGCCGATGATCTCCTGGTTGCAGAGGGTGCTGGCCATCGGCAGGGTCAGGTCGTCGTGGTCGGGCTTCTCCACCAGGTGCAGCACCTTCTCCAGCTGCTGGCGCGATTCCAGCGGCTGACGCTCGAGGCTCTGGGGCAGCAGCACGGTGAGGCGTGAGGGGTCGACGCCGATCACGCCGCGGATCACGGCGGCGTTGACCCCCTGGGAGCCGGAGGTGACGAGGCTGTGCCCCTCCTGGGCCAGGGAGCGGGCCACCAGCTCCACCAGATGGATCGACACCACCGGCACGTGGCGGCTGCCGAGGATGGCGATGCGTCGCTTGCCCGTGTCCTGCAGCAGGGCCAGTTCCTGAGCCAGGGTGTCAATCCGGTCCAGAGGGGGCAGATCAAGGGACCGGGTCACCGAGCACGTGCAGCCGATGGCACGAAACTAGCAGCGCCCCTGCAGGAGCTTCAGGCGCTGATCGGCAGCCGCAGGCGATCGAACAGGCGGTCGAAGCGGCAGTGTTCCTCCACCAGCCGGATGGCGTAGGTGGCTTTGACGGATTCGTGCAAACGCACGTTGCCGAAGGCCCGCTCGATCACCTCCACGGTGGTGAGTGTGTCGTGCTCCACCTTGAGCAGGGGCACGTCGAGTTCTTCGGCGCGATTGATCAGCTGGGAGAGCGGATCGCCTGCGCCGGTAAGGATCAGGCACTGGGTGGAGGCCTCCAGGGCCGCCAGCTGGATGTCAGTGCGGTCGGCACCGGTAACTACGGCCATGTTGCGCCGGCGACGGAAGAATTCCATCGCGGAGTTGACGTTCATCGCCCCGATCGAGAGTGTTTCCACCAGCAGATCGAGCCGCTCGGGGCAACAGAGCACCTTCGCGCCCAGCCGCTCGGCCAGCTCTTCCACGGTGACGCTGCGCAGCAGTGGGCTGCGGGGCAGCACGCCGAAGACCTGCAGCCCCAGACGCTCCATGGCGGGCACCTCCTCCTGCAGGAGGGTCTCGACGGCATCGGGATCCACAGCGTTCAGCACCACGCCGGCCAGGCGCTCGCCGAGCAGGTCGCGGGCCTGCAGCAGGGGATCAATGCTGCAGCTGTCGAGCCAGTGGTGCACCAGGACCACCGGGGCTTCCAGCCCGTGCGCCAGCTGCACCAGGCTCAGCCCATAGAGCAGACCTTCGCTGAGGCTGCCGGAGGCCTCCAGCAGCGTGAGCCCATCATTGGGGGCGCTGAGGTGGTCGCGCAGGGCCCCGAATCCATCACCGGCGCCCAGTTCGCCCTGCAGGAGTCGCTGCCGCGCCGTGGCCGGCTCCAGCAGCTGCAGCGAAGGCAGCAGGCAGTCTGGCGCCAGGCCGAGGATGCCGCCGACGAAACGCACGTCGTCATCGATCAGGGGGGCCGATGGACCATCGCCACCGGGTAAGGGCCTGCGATCCAGCCGCAGACTGGTGGCCAGGGGTTTGCCGAAGCGCACCGGCACACCCATGCGGGCGGCCTGCCTTGCCAGGCCGAGCACCAGCGCTGATTTTCCGCTGAAGGGGTGGCACGAACCGATCAGCAGAGTGCTGCTCATGGGGATGGGTTCGCCGGGGCCAGGGTCAGGCAGCAGCCTACGAGGAGACCGGTGGCGGGGCCTCGCCGAGGATCAGCCAGCGCCAGAACGATTCGGGAAGGTCGCCACCACCGCTCACGGCGCGGTCTTGCAGCAGATCCATCAACCAGCACACCAGGTGGTGGGTGGGCACCGTGAAGCTGTAGCGGATGTCCGGTTGGTCAGGGAAGGCGAGCTCACACTGGCTCGGCTGTTGCGGGGCTACACCGTAGGTCCAGCTGAGCTCGAAGCGATGGGCCCCGTTCGGATGCAGCGGGCGCAGCCCACTCACCCGCCGGAGGGCGAGCTGATCGAGACTGCGTTGCAACCAGCCTTCACGGCTCAGGCCACCGCAATAGGGGGCGAACAAGGCCACCTGTGCAGCTTCCTGGGACAGGGTGGATGATCCTTGTGCTGGGCCCTCACTAAACACGTTGGATGTTGCCTGTCCTTAGAACAAAAAGAATGTCCTCACCTGATCGTACCGGCTGTAACAGTGGTTCGCCCACCACCGCGCAGCGATGAATGCCATGAGGTCCGCCTTGCTGCCACTGCAGGGCCGGCATGTGGCGGTCACCGGCGCCGGTGGCGCTTTCGGCAGCGCCCTGCTCCGCCGCCTGCATGGCCAGGGGGCCAGGCTGCTGGCGCTAACCTCCCGGCCCACCGCCGTAGAACTCAGCGATGCCAGCGGGCAACCGATTCCGTTGTCCAGTCTCTGCTGGGGCTGCGGCGGAGAGGCGGCGCTGCGTGATCAGCTGCTGGATGTGGACATCCTGGTGATCAACCATGGCGTGAACGTGCATGGGGATCGCAGTCCCGCCGCCGTGGAGCGCAGCCTCGAGGTGAACGCACTGAGCAGCTGGCGTCTGGTGGAGCTGTTTCTGTCTCTGCCCGAGCCTGCGGCTGATCGCCCCCGCCGCGAGCTGTGGGTGAACACGTCGGAAGCCGAACTGATGCCGGCGGTGAGCCCGCTCTATGAGATCAGCAAGCGCCTGCTGGGTCAGCTGCTCAGCCTGCGCAGCCTCGATCAGCAGGGGCCCCGGGCCTGCCGGATCCGGCGCCTGGTGCTCGGCCCCTTCCGCTCCGCCCTCAATCCGATCGGTGTGATGAGTGCCGACTTCGTGGCCGGTCAGGTGATCGCCCAGGTACGCAGAGGCATGGGGCTGGTGATCGTGACCCCCAACCCACTCACCTATCTGCTGTTCCCGCTGGCGGTGCTGATGCGACGGCTCTACTTCGGGCTCACAAGCCGCAGCATCTGAGTGGCCGGAGCGCACCGCGGCTGCGTGGCCTGGCGCACGGCGAGGCCGCTCAGAAGTCGCGGTCGGTGAGGATCTCGCAACCGTCGGAGGTGACGGCGATCGTGTGCTCCCACTGGGCCGAAAGGCTTCCGTCCACCGTCACGACCGTCCAGCGGTCGCGCAGGGTGCGGCAGTGCTTGCTGCCGCCGTTGAGGATCGGCTCCACGGCGAGGGTCATGCCGGGACGGAGCTTCACGTTGGGCAGATCCTTGGTGCGGAAGTTGAACACAGAGGGTTCTTCGTGCAGGTTGCGGCCCACGCCGTGGCCCGTGTAGTCCTCCACCACGCTGTAGCCGTGGGCTTCGACGTGGTCCTGGACGGCGCCGGCGATGTCGAGGAGGGTGTTGCCGGCCTTCACCTTGGCCAGGCCCTGCATCAGCGACTCCTGGGCCACGCGGCTGAGTCGGCAGGCGTCGTCGCTGCTGGCACCCACGCAAAGGGACACGCAGCTGTCGCCGTGGTAGCCCTCGAAGTAGGCGCCGGTGTCGATCTTGAGCAAATCGCCCTCGCGGATCACACGCTTGCTGCTGGGGATGCCGTGCACCACTTCGTTGTTGATGCTCGCGCAGATGCTGGCGGGGAAGCCGTGGTAGCCCTTGAAGCTGGGGGTGGCGCCCAGTTCACGGATGCGCCGTTCGGCGTGGCGATCGAGGTCGGCGGTGGTCATGCCGGGGGCGGCCAGTTCCAGCAGTTCGCGCAGCACGGTGGCCACGATCCGGCTGGAGCGCCGCATGATGCCGATCTCGCGCGCCGACTTGATCTCCACGCCGCGACGGCTTTTCTGAATGCGGGGACCGGCCTGGGTGACCACAGAAGAGGGCGACGCCGCCGCCATTCCCACGGCCGCCCCTCCGCCGCCCTGTGCGCTCGATCCTTGGGTGGCGGCCAGCAGATCGGCGAACAGATTCATCGACGGATCCTTGACATCTCAGACTCCAAGCTACCAATTTCAACCCGGCACCTATGCAGACCCTGGCGGCGTTGCGGCGCTGGCATGCGCAGGCAGCCCCGTTCGTGCTCGCCCCCATGCTTCTCACAGCGACCACCGGCATGGGGTACCGGCTGCTGCGTGACTGGGGCGGCCTGAGCCGCGATCAGGCCCACCTCTTGATGGTGCTGCATGAAGGCGAATGGTTGGGCAGCACCGGAAAGACCTTTTATGTGGCCCTCAACGGCCTGGGATTGCTGTGGATGCTGGTCAGCGGAGGCGCCATGGTGGTCGGCAAATGGCAGCGCGCCACTGCCGCCCGGCGCCCCGCCGGGCCCGCTGCCACCAACCGCACCGGCGGCGACGCTTCCGAGGGGGGCGGATGACCCGGTAAAGTCGCTGTTTGCTCAGGCGTGAAGGAAGCCGGGATGGCAGCGGAACTCATCGAAGACAGCACCAGCGAGACCAGCACTCCCGAAGCGAGCACCGCTGCGGCAGCGCCTGCGGTCCGCACCGGCAAGCTCAGCGCCTACGAGCTGATGCGCACATTCGAGGCGGAGCAGCTCAAGAGCGACCTTCCCGAGATCTACGTGGGCGACACCGTCCGTGTGGGCGTGCGCATCAGCGAGGGCAACAAGGAGCGCATCCAGCCCTACGAGGGTGTGGTGATCGCCAAGCGCCACGGCGGCCTCAACGAAACCATCACCGTGCGCCGGATCTTCCAGGGCATCGGCGTGGAGCGTGTGTTCATGCTGCACAGCCCTCAGGTGGCCACGATCAAGGTGGAACGCCGGGGTAAGGTGCGGCGTGCCAAGCTCTTTTACCTGCGCGATCGGGTGGGCAAGGCCACCAGGGTCAAGCAACGCTTCGACCGCTGATCCCGCGATTCCCATCGTCTATTCAGGTGTCGCCCTGCGGCACCTTCTGAGGGTCATCGCCTTGCGCCGTTAGTTCAGTTGGTAGAACGCAGGTCTCCAAAACCTGATGTCGGGGGTTCAAGTCCTCCACGGCGCGCTCGATGACCCTTCCTGCACTTTTCTGGTTCCGGACATGGAGTTGGATCTACAACCCGGTGATGTGGTCAAGGTTCTTGAGTCGGCCGCACTGGGCTGGGTACGAGCTCGGGTGATCCGGGTCAAATCCGGAGGCCGTGTGGTGGTTCAGAGCGACCAAGGTCGGGAATTCACCGCCCGTGGCAACCAGGTCCGTCTCATTGAACCTGCTGGCTTTCGCCCCTGAGCGCGCGGATCTCTTTCGTGCGCCGCTGATTGCTTCAAGCCGCCGGCCATGCTGATTCTTGCGGCCAGCAATGGCCACAATCTCACTCTCGCTACACGTGTGGCCCAGGAAGCAGAGCTTCAGGGCCACGCTTTTCATGTGATGGATCTGGTCGATCTCGGCCTGCCGCTCTACAGCCCAGCGGCCGAGGCGGCCGGCGGCGGCGCCCACCCTGGGGTTGATGCGCTGGCCCACCAGCTGCGCTGCCTGGGGCGGCTGTGGGTGTGCGCGCCCGAATACAACGGCTCCCTGCCGCCCACGCTCAACAACGCCCTCGCCTGGCTGTCACGCAGCAGCGATGATTTTCGCGAGCTGTTCAACGGCCTTCCTGTGGCTCTGGCCACCCACAGCGGCGGTGGCGGTCAGAAGGTGCTGAGCGCCATGCGCCTGCAGTTCGCCCATCTCGGCTGCTCAGTGCTGGGGCGGGAGCTGCTGAGCACCGGCCAGAAGCCCGCCAACCCTGCCTCCATCAGCGCGATGGTTGCAGAGTTGCACCGTCTGGCGCCTGCCATCGCAGCGGCTGGTTGACGACGGGACCGGCGGCAACTGATACTGCCGAGGTCGCCGACGCGACAGCGCACCCCGCACGGGAGCCCGGCCCAGCCGAGCCACCAGTACGGATGAACTGGGACTGTAGTTCAATCGGTTAGAGCACCGCCCTGTCACGGCGGAAGTTGCGGGTTCGAGCCCCGTCAGTCCCGTTTTCAATCCATCCCATCCACCAGGAGTGAACGCATTGACGGTGAGGGTTCGTCTCGCTCCCAGCCCTACCGGCACGCTTCACATCGGCACAGCCCGCACGGCGGTGTTCAACTGGCTCTTCGCGCGCCACCTCGGCGGTGCCTTCCTGCTCCGCATCGAGGACACCGATCGCGAGCGCTCCAGGCCCGAATACACCGCCAACATCCTCGACGGCCTGCGCTGGCTGGGCCTGGACTGGGACGAGGAGCCGGTGATCCAGAGCGAGCGCATCGAGGCTCATCGCGCTGCGATCCAGCAGCTACTCGCCAGTGGGCACGCGTACCGCTGCTACGCCAGCGAGGCGGAGCTGGCGGAGATGCGGGAGGCTCAGGCCGCCGCCAAGGAGGCCCCCCGCTACGACAACCGCCACCGCAACCTCAGCCCGGAGCAGGAGCAGGCCTTCATCGCCGAAGGGCGTGAAGCGGTGGTCCGTTTCCGCATCGATGACGGCGCCACGATCGTCTGGAACGATCTGGTGCGCGGCGAGATGCGCTGGAGCGGCAGCGACCTGGGCGGCGACATGGTGATCGCCCGGCGCGCCTCGGCTGATGCCATCGGCGACCCCCTCTACAACCTGGTGGTGGTCGTCGACGACGCCGCCATGGCGATCAGCCACGTGATCCGCGGCGAAGACCACATCGCCAACACCGCCAAGCAGTTGCTGCTCTACGACGCGCTGGGCCTGGCCGCACCGGAGTTTGCCCACACGCCTCTGATCCTCAACGGCGAAGGCCGCAAGCTCTCCAAGCGCGATGGGGTCACGTCGCTGAGCGAGTTCCGAGAGCTGGGCTACACCGCCGATGCGCTGGCCAATTACATGACCCTGCTCGGCTGGTCGCCGCCGGAGGGCATGGGGGAGCGCTTCAGCCTGGCCGAGGCGGCACCGGTCTTCGGCTTTGAGCGGGTCAATCGCGCCGGCGCCCGCTTCGACTGGGACAAGCTCAACTGGCTGAACGCCCAGGTGCTGCATGGCTTGCCGGCCGAGCAGCTGCTGGCTCTGCTGGCGCCGCGCTGGCGGGCCCAGGGGTGGAGCGCCCCCTCAGGCGAGGCCGGCTGGGAGCTGGAGCTAGCCACCTTGCTGGGCCCCTCCCTGGTCACGCTGCAGGACGGCGTCGAGCAGGCCCTGCCCTTCTTCGAGCGTCCCAGCCTCAACGACGAAGCCCGCCAGCAGATCGGGAGCGAAGGGGCCAGGGCGGCCCTGGCGGCAGTGCTGCAGGCACTGGAGCCTGCGGATCCCGCCCAGCTGTCCCACCAAGCACTTGATGCCGATCAGGCCCAGACCCTGCTGGGGGAGGCCGCCAAGACAGCCAGCGTGAAGAAGGGCGTGGTGATGAAGAGCCTGCGGGCAGCCCTGCTCGGCAGCCTTCAGGGCCCCGATCTCGTGGCCACCCTGCTGCTGCTCCAGCCCGGCGGCGAGGCCGTCGCTCGACTGCAGCGCAGCCTCTGAAATTGGCCAGCAGCGGCGTTCACGACCAGGCCCGCTCAGACCGAGGGGCCAGCCAGCGCCCTCAGCCTCCGGCTCCACCCGGCTCAGCTGCTACTCAGCCAGCGCTTCATCAGAATCAGCCACCAGCTCACCTGCCGGCTCCACCAGGCCCAGCCGCCGGGCCAGGGCTGCGGCGGTGAACCCCTGAATCCCCACCGTGAGGAGGATCGTGAGGAACACGAGGCCCTTGAGAGCGCCGCCGCCCGGCACTCCGGCTTCGTCGAGCCGGAGGGCGAACAGGCTGGCCACGGCGGCGGTGACGATGCCGCGCGGGGCGATCCAGCTGAGCATGAGCTTTTCGCGCCAGCCGAGCCCGGGCAACCCCAGGCCCGCCACCTGGATCACCGGCCAGCGGCAGAGCATCAGCACCAGCACGCAGGCCACGCCACCCAGCCCCAGCGGGCTCAACTCCGACCAGGACAGATCGGCGGCCAGCAGCGGGAACAGCACGGTGATGGCCAGCAAGGCGAGTTGCCGGATCAGCTCATCGAGCTGACTGGCCCCACCCTCGAGCCGCAGCCCCACCACCACCCCGGCACTCACGGCAGCCGGTAATCCGGATTCGGGCAACAGGGTTTCGCAGCCTCCCACCAGCAGGAACAGCACGCCGAGGCTGAGCTGCAGCGCCAGGGCATCGAGCACCTCGGAGCCCTGCAGCAGACGGCGAAGCAGCTCAGAGAGCAGCCACCCCGCCAGGCTGCCGATCAGCACACCGCCACCCAGCCGCAGCACCAGCCGACTGGCCACCTCCTGCCAGCTGCCGAGATCACCGATGGCGAGCTGCAGCAGCAGCAGCGCCAGCACGGCGCCCAGCGGTTCGAGCGCGAGCCCTTCGGCTTCGAGCACATTGGCGAGCGAGGGCAACAGGCGCATCTGCTGCACCATCGGTGTGACCACGGTGGGGCCGGTGGCGAGCGCGATCGCCCCGAACACCAGAGCCAGCGGCCAGGGCAGACCGGCCAGCAGGTGGGCCAGAAGCACCGCCGCCAGGAAGCCCAGCACGGCCCGCACCAGCACCACCTGCACAACGGTGCGCTGCAGGTCGCGGCCCGCCAGCCTCAGATTGAGGCCGCCATCGAACAGGATCAGGCCCACCAACAGGCTGACCAGTGGCTCCAGCACCGGCCCCAGCGCCTCGGTGTCCACCAGGTCGAAGCCGGCCCTGCCGATCACCAGGCCCACCGCCAGCAGCAGCACCACCGCCGGCAAACGGCTGAGCTGGGCCAGCAACTGGGCCATCGCCCCGGCGAAGAAGGCCTCACCCCAGATCAGCTCCAGCCTGCTCAAGCGGCCCCGGACAGAAGGAGAGCGATGGCCTTGGGCGGCGTGATCACAGTGGCTCTGCGCGGCGTGAGCGCGGTGGCGACTGCAGACCTCCGGTGCAGGAGGCCCCGGGCCTGTTCAGGCGGGCTGGGACGCGCTGCAACCATAGGGATCATCGGGAAGCGAATTCGGGGACGATGCGGATCCCCACCACAGAGCTGGGACGCAGCACCAGGTATTCCCCTTCAAGGTCGTTGATCGGCACATTCACGAAGGCATCGCCGTTGCTGCCGTTGAGCACGCCGCCGTACCACTGCTGGAACGCGTCGAGCGTGGCGAAATGGATGATCTGCTGGTGACCGCCGAGCAGCAGCAGATGAATGGTGTAGCGGCGGGGTTGGCGTTGGGATTGGGAGTCCATGGCGTGCGCGTGCGGGAAGCGACCGGTGGCTCCGCAGGAGACGGCCGTGGGCCACAGCCCCGGGGGCTGGCGGAAATCTAAAGCGCCCGACGAAGCATCACTCCTGGATGCATCGCACGTGCAGACGACGGGTCACCGCAAACGGTGGGCGATTGGGAGGATCGAGTCCGGCAGGCCGCCCTGTGGTGGTTCCAGATGGCAGGCTGAGGCGCAGCTGAGGGTGGGGCAGAACGTGGCCAAGGCAACGAAGAATTCGGCTGAGAGTGGTCCGGCTGAAGCAGGTTTGCCTGGGAGTGGTTCACCAGAGAATTGTTTGCCTGGGGCCGGCCCAGCCCCGAACGCTCCGGCCGATCACCGGTCGGTGGGGGAGCAGCGGCCCCTGCTGCTGCTCGTGGACGGCCACTCGCTGGCCTTCCGCAGCTTCTATGCCTTCGCCAAAGGCGGTGAAGGGGGCCTGGCCACCCGCGATGGTGTGCCCACCAGCGTCACCTATGGCTTTCTCAAGGCTCTGCTCGACAACGTGAAGGGCCTCACCCCCCAGGGCGTTGTGATCGCCTTCGATACCGCTGAGCCCACCTTCCGCCACAACGCAGACGCCGCCTACAAGGCACACCGCGACGAAGCGCCCGAGCACTTCTTCACCGACCTGGCCAACCTGCAGGAGATCCTTGCCGGCGCCATGGATCTGCCGCTGTGCATGGCGCCCGGCTACGAAGCCGATGACGTCCTCGGCACCCTCGCCAACCGGGCCGCAAACGACGGCTGGCGGGTGAGGATCCTGAGTGGCGATCGCGATCTGTTTCAGCTGGTGGATGACGAGCGGGACATCGCCATCCTTTACATGGGGGGCGGACCGTACGCGCGCAACGCCGGCCCGCAGGTGATCCGCCGGGAGGGGGTGATCAGCAAGCTCGGGGTGACGCCGGAGGAGGTGGTGGATCTCAAAGCGCTCACCGGCGACGCCAGCGACAACATCCCCGGCGTCAAGGGTGTGGGCCCCAAGACAGCCATCGTGTTGCTGCAGGCCCATCACACCCTCGATGGCATCTATGCCGCCCTCGACCAGCAGAAGGGAGCGCTCAGAGCCAAGCTGGAGGCCGACCGGGACAACGCTTTCCGCTCGCGCATGCTGGCCGAGATTCTCGTGGACATCCCGCTGCCGAGCGAACCACGCCTGGCCCTCGGGTCCCTAGACCGGGACGCCCTGGCCCAGCGGCTCGAAGAGCTGGAGCTGCACAGCCTGGCCCGCCAGCTGGAGGCCTTCGAACGGGTGTTCTCCGGAGCTGCAGCCAGCGGCCGCGCAAAGGCTCAGACCACAACACCCAGCAGCAAAGCCGCCGGAACGGCGAGCGCAGAACCCGCCGCGGCCACCTCCACAGCATTCGCCGGTGAACCAGCGGAAAGAGGCGGCCACCCGCCTTCCGGCGCCGGGGGGCCTGAATCTCTCGTTGACTCCCTCCTGCCGGTGCTGGAGCCCCAGCTGATCGCCACCACCAGCGCGCTGGCGGCCCTGGTGGAGCGGCTTCTGGCAGCCACAGATCCAACGGCACCGATCGCGCTCGACACCGAAACCACCGCACTCAACCCCTTTCAGGCGGAGCTCGTTGGGGTGGGGCTGTGCTGGGGAGACGGGCCTGCCGATCTGGCCTACATCCCGATCGGACACCAGCCCGCAGTGGCCGAACCCGCCGCCGATCTGCTCACGGCAGCGGAACCAGCGACCGACGCCCCTTCCCAGCTGCCGCTGGCGGCGGTGCTCACCGCGCTAGCACCCTGGCTGGCCAGCACGGACCATCCCAAGGCCCTGCAGAACGCCAAGTACGACCGGCTGGTGCTGATGCGCCACGGGCTGGAGCTGGGCGGCGTGGTGATGGACACCATGCTGGCCGATTACCTGCGCGACGCCAACGCCAAACATGGCCTGGAGGCCATGGCCCTGCGGGAGTTCGGCTTCAGCCCCACCGGCTACACCGACCTGGTGGCGAAGGGGCAGACCTTCGCCTCGGTGCCGATCGCCGCAGCCGCGCTCTATTGCGGCATGGACGTGCACCTCACCTGGCGCCTGGGCCGGCTGCTGCGGGAGCAGCTGGAAGCCATGGGTCCCCGGCTCCTGCCCCTGCTCGCCCAGGTGGAGCTGCCGCTGGAACCTGTGCTGGCCCAGATGGAGGCCACCGGCATCCGCATCGACACCGCCTACCTCGCCGAACTCAGCGCGGAGCTGGGCGAGCAGTTGCACCGCCTCGATGGTGAGGCCAAGACGGTGGCCGGCGTTGATTTCAACCTGGCCTCCCCCAAGCAACTGGGGGAACTGCTGTTCGACACGCTCGGGCTCGACCGGAAAAAGTCCCGAAAGACCAAGACCGGCTGGAGCACCGATGCCGCCGTGCTCGAGAAGCTCGAAGACGACCATGCGGTGGTGCCGCTGGTGCTGGAGCACCGCACCCTCAGCAAGCTCAAGAGCACCTACGTGGATGCCCTGCCCCTGCTGGTGGAGGCGGAAACGGGCCGGGTGCACACCGATTTCAACCAGGCTGTAACCGCCACCGGCCGCCTGTCGAGCAGCAACCCCAACCTGCAGAACATCCCGATCCGCACCGAATACAGCCGACGGATCCGCAAGGCCTTCCTGCCCCAGGAGGGCTGGCACTTGATCAGCGCCGATTACTCCCAGATCGAGCTGCGCATCCTCACCCACCTCTCCGGTGAGGAGGTGCTGGTGGAGGCGTTCCGCAACGGCGACGACGTGCATGCCCTCACCGCCCGCCTGTTGCTGGACACCACCGAGGTGAGCGCCGCAGAGCGGCGTCTGGGCAAGACGATCAACTTCGGCGTGATCTACGGCATGGGTTCCCAGCGGCTGGCACGGGAGACCGAGCTCAGCCCCAGCCAGGCCAAGGAGTTTCTCGGCAAGTACAAGCAGCGCTATCCGAAGGTGTTCGCTTTCCTGGAGCTTCAGGAGCGGCTCGCCCTCAGCCAGGGATACGTGGAAACGATCCTGGGACGGCGGCGGCCCTTCCCGTTCGATCGCAATGGACTGGGCCGCTTGCTGGGCAAGGATCCCTTCGAGATCGATCTGGAGGTGGCGCGGCGGGGCGGCATGGAGGCCCAGCAGTTGCGAGCCGCGGCCAATGCGCCGATCCAGGGCTCCAGCGCCGACATCATCAAGCTGGCGATGGTGACGCTGCAGCGCACCTTGGAGCAGCAGGCCCTGCCGGCCCGGCTGCTGTTGCAGGTGCATGACGAACTGGTGCTCGAAGCGGCCCCTGACGCACGCGAGCAGGTGATCGCCACAGTGAAGGCCACGATGGAGCAGGCGATTCAACTGAGCGTGCCCCTGGTGGTGGACACCGGCTGGGGTCCGAACTGGATGGAAGCGAAGTAGGCGAGGGCGGGGCGAACAGCTCCACACAGTCGGCGGCCTAGGTTCGCGCACACGGCCCCTGGCCAACCTCTGCCTTTCTCCTCCGGCCCCGGGCCGGCATGCCTCTTGACCCTGCGGCTCACCAACACCCTCACCCGCCGCCTCGAGGCCTTCGAGCCCCTGGTGCCAGGTCAGGTGTCGATCTACTGCTGCGGAGTCACGGTCTACGACCTCTGCCACCTGGGGCACGCCCGCAGCTATATCTCCTGGGATGTGCTGCGCCGCTATCTGCAGTGGCGGGGTTATGCGGTCACCTTCGTGCAGAACGTGACCGACATCGACGACAAGATCCTGGCCCGCGCCGCCGCCGAAGGCAGCTCGATGGAGGCGGTGAGCGAGCGCAACATCCGCGAGTTTCAGGTGGACATGGCCGCCCTGGGGATCCTGCCGCCAGACCGTCTGCCCCGGGCCACCCGCTGCCTTGACGGCATCCGCCGGATGATCGCGGAGCTGGAGGCCAGCGGCGCGGCCTATTCCGCCGATGGCGACGTGTATTTCTCGGTGCTGAAGAAGGCCGACTACGGCAAGCTCAGCGGCCGCAGCCTCGACGAGCAGCAGGAGGGGGCCAGCGGCCGCATGGGCGAAGCGGAAGAGGCCCGCAAGCAGCACCCCTTCGACTTCGCCCTCTGGAAAGGAGCCAAGCCGGAGGAGCCCAGCTTCCCTTCCCCCTGGGGGCCGGGGCGGCCCGGCTGGCACATCGAATGCTCCGCGATGGTGCGCCAGGAGCTGGGCGACACGATCGACATCCATCTGGGCGGAGCCGATCTGATCTTTCCCCACCACGAAAACGAAATTGCCCAGTCGGAAGTGGCCACCGGCCAGGCGCTGGCGCGCTTCTGGCTGCACAACGGCATGGTGAACGTGGGCGGCGAGAAGATGAGCAAGTCGCTCGGCAACTTCACCACGATCCGGGCCCTGCTGGACGGCGGCACCACACCGATGACCCTGCGCCTGTTCGTGCTGCAGGCCCACTACCGCAAGCCGCTCGATTTCACCGCCGCCGCGCTGGAAGCTGCGGCGACCGGCTGGAAGGGGCTCAATGCGGCCCTGCTGTTGGGGGATCAGCACGCTGCCTCGCTCGGCTGGGCTGCCGCCGCCCCGGCAACCGCTGCCACGGGGATGGCCCCCCAAGCCGACACTGACCCTGCCGCTCCGCTGGGAGAGGCCCGCCAGCGCTTCATCGACGCGATGGACGACGACCTGAACACATCCGCCGCCCTGGCGGTGCTGTTCGAGCTGGCGCGGCCCCTGCGCTCGCTCGCCAATCGGCTGGAGCGAGGGGATGCCGCCGCCGCCCCGGATGACCTGCGAGAGCGTTGGCTGCTGCTGCAGGAGCTCAGCACCGTGCTGGGTCTGGTGGCGGAGCGGCCCGCCGCAGGGGCGACAGCACCCGGCGCGGACGGACCGAGCGAAACCGAAATCCAGGCGGTGATCGAGGCCCGCCGGCTGGCCAAGGCCAGCAAGGATTACGCCACCGCCGACGGCCTGCGCGACCAGCTGCGCCGTGCCGGCATCGAGCTGATCGACCGCCCCACCGGCCTCACCGAGTGGATCCGGAAGTAAGCGGCCCCGAACGTCTGCGGCATCGGAATCGGCAGGCTTGAAATGGGCCCGCTTGGGATCGGCTGGCCCGGCTCCATGGTCAGCTGCCCCGGCTCAGGAATCAGCTGGCGGTGTGGGCCCTTTGCCCACCATCAGCTTCTCGATCTTGCGGATCCGCCCCAGGGTGGTCTGCCACACCTCCTGACGGAAGGGGTCGTCGGCCGGGCAGGCGGCCACCAGCGCCTCGATGTCCTCCTGGCGCTCGAAGGCGTCCCAGAGCTCCCGCTCCAGGCGGGCCCGCTCGATGAAGTTCCAGCGCTTGAGCCAGAGCACGGAACACCGCGGCAAGTGCGTTCAGTGTGACGCGCAGCAGACCCCAACCGTCTGCCCTGCAGCCGGCAATGGGAGACTGGCGCCCTGCCGCGTCGGGCCGTTCTGATGAAAGCGATCAGCGTGCTGGGCTCCACCGGCTCGATCGGCACCCAGACCCTGGAGCTGGCCGAGGAATTCCCCGATCGCTTCAAGGTGGTGGGGCTCACCGCCGGCCGCAACCTGCCCTTGCTGGTGAAGCAGATCGTGCGCCACAGCCCCGAAGTGGTGGCGTTGGCCGAGGGGGAGCTGCTGGCTGAGCTGAGCGCACGGCTCGAGGCCCTGCCGAAGGAGCGGCAACCGCTGCGGCGCCCTGAGCTGCTGGGCGGCAACGAAGGGCTCTGCGCCGTTGCCGCCTGGGCCAGCGCCGATCTGGTGGTCACCGGAATCGTGGGCTGCGCCGGGCTGCTGCCGACCCTGGCGGCGGTGGAGGCGGGCAAGGATCTGGCCCTGGCCAACAAGGAAACCCTGATCGCCGCAGGGCCGGTGGTGCTGCCGGCGCTGAAGCGCAGCGGCAGCCGCCTGCTGCCGGCCGATTCGGAGCATTCCGCCATCTTCCAGTGCCTGCAGGGCACCCCCTGGGCCGACACCGCCCGCCTCTCCACCGGCGTTCCCACCCCGGGGCTGCGCCGCCTCCAGCTCACCGCCTCCGGCGGTGCCTTCCGCGACTGGCCGGCCGCCGATCTGGCCAAGGCCACCGTGGCCGATGCCACCAGCCACCCCAACTGGAGCATGGGGCGGAAGATCACGGTGGATTCCGCCACCTTGATGAACAAGGGGCTGGAGGTGATCGAAGCCCACTACCTCTTCGGCCTCGATTTCGACCACATCGAGATCGTGATCCATCCCCAGAGCATCATCCACTCGATGGTGGAGCTGGTGGATTCGTCGGTGCTGGCGCAGCTGGGCTGGCCCGACATGAAGCTGCCGATTCTCTACTGCCTCAGCTGGCCGGAGCGGCTGGAAACCCCCTGGCGCCGCCTCGATCTCACCGAGGTGGGCACGCTCAGCTTCCGCGACCCCGACGGCGGCAAGTATCCGTGCATGGCCCTGGCCTACGCTGCCGGCCGCGCCGGCGGCACGATGCCGGCGGTGATGAATGCCGCCAACGAGCAGGCGGTGGCCCTGTTCCTGGAGGAACGGGTGCACTTCCTCGACATTCCGAAACTGATCGAACAGGTCTGCGACCGCCACCGGGCCGACCTCAGCGCCGCCCCCTCGCTCGCTGACGTGCTGGCCGTTGATGCCTGGGCGCGCCAGGCCGTGCGGGAGGCCGCCGCGGCCACCGGCCGCACCCTGCTGACCGCATGAGCAGCGGCATCCTGCCGGCGTCAGCCGGCGTCGAGCGCCACCTGCTGCTCTGCGCCACCCCCACCAAGGCCCTGTGCGGTGATCCGGCGGTGGGAGCCGCCAGTTGGGCCCTGCTCAAGCGCCTGCTGCGCGAGCGCGGCCTGGAGGACCCGGGGCGCCCCCAGGGGGTGGTGCTGCGCTCCAAGGCCGACTGCCTGCGCGTGTGCGAAGGCGGGCCGATCCTGCTGATCTGGCCGGAAGGTCTCTGGTACGGCGGTGTGACGCCGGAGCGGATCGAGCGGATCGTGGACGACCACCTGATCGCCGGCCGTCCCATCGACGACTGGGTGATTCGCCGCACGCCGTTCGCCCCCACCGCCACCGGCGTTCAGGGGCTCCCCTGCACCTGATCCAGCAGCCAGCGCGTCACCAGCAGATCCGACCAGCTGCCCCCCGGGCCGTGGAAGCCGTTGTGGCCGCCCGTCCGGCTGAGCACGATCTGCAGCGGTGAGGCCGGCGTGAGCCGCTCCTGCAACGCCACCGCGGGGGCAGCGGGCACCCATGGATCGTCGAGGGCATGCACCAGCAGCAGGGGGGGCAAAGGCCGCGCTGGAGGTTCACCCGCCAGGCAGCCCTGCAGCAGCTTCAGCGGACTGGCGCCCGCGTAGTAGGCCTCCACCGACTCGAATCCCCAGCGCGGCGCGGTGATCAGGGCGTCGAAGGCGCGGATCGACTCCACCGCCTGCAGCTGGCTGCGCTGCCCGTCCTGCAGGCCGCCGGGATCGGCCAGGGTCTGCTGGCGCAGGCGCTGCAGCAGCCAGCGCTCGTACAGGCGGTTGCGGGGCCGGCCGATGGCGGCCGAACTGCTGGCCAGATCGATCGGGGAACTCACGACCACCAGGCCGTCCAGCAACCCCGGGGCGGAGGCGTCGAGCAGGCCATTAAGCAACACGGTGCCGCCGAGCGACAGCCCCACCCCCAACAGAGGGCGGCCGGCGGCGAGGCTGCGGGCCTGCCGCAGCGCCGGGATCAGATCGCGGTTGCAGCGGGCGGCGTAGGTGCCCCGCGCCAGGCTCCGGCCCGCTCCCGCGCCGCGCAGGTTCAACCGCAGCACGGCAAACCCCGCCTGCCGCAGGACATGCGCCAGGCGCAGCAGGCCGATGCTGCGGCTGGAGCCGCCCAGCCCGTGCAGCAGCAGCACGAGGGCGTGGGGGCGGGCGGTGGAGCCGTCGGGGCCAGCAGCGGGGGCATCAAGGCAGCCGAGCAGGGCTTCGCCTCCGGGCAGCGCCAGCGGCACCGCCTGGGCCGACTCCGCCGGTAAGCGCTCTGGACGCAGCGTGTCGCGCAGGGTCTGGAGATCGGCGCCCCACCAGGGCGCCCGGGGCTGGAAGGGCGGCACGCCCAGGTGATCCAGCAAAGCCGCAGCAGTCAACGTCAACGGAGCGATCAGGCGCGCGCGGGGCTGGCGCCGGCCGCCCCCTCCAGCCACTGGGCCAGGGAGCTGGGCGGCAGGTCCTGGCTGCTGGTGATTTCGATGAGGCGACCGATGGAGGCGGGCGCTTCGACGGCATCGAGGCAGACGCGCGCCACCAGGCGGCGGGGAATGCTGTTGCTCTCCTGCTGATCCGGACCGCTGAAGCGCAGCCCCTCGCTCTCGAGACCCTCCTCGCTTTCGCGCAGCCCACCGGGGCGGATCACGGTCCAATCCAGGCCGCTGCTCTCCAGCCAGCGCTCGCCGACGCGCTTCCAGATCAGGATCAGGCCGAACAGGTTGAGCGGGTGAAACAGCCGGCCGCTGCAGAGCGAGCTCACCAGCACCACGCGCTTGACCCCGGCGGCACGGCAGGCGGCGATCTGGCTGCGGATCGCCAGCGCATCCACCTGCAGCGGACCGGTCAGGTCGATCGAAGGGCGCGCGCCGGTGGCGATCACCAGCGCCTCCACACCGGCGAGCGCCTGCTGCAGGGCGCTCTGGTCGGACAGTTCCAGCCGGATCAGCTCCGCCCCTTCCAGTCCTTCGGGGACGCTCGAGCCCGGCCGCAGGATCGCCCGCACCGAATAACCACGGCGGCGCGCTTCCTGTACAACACGCCAGCCGGTCTTGCCGGAGGCACCAGTGACGGCCAGCAGTGCCGGAGTGGAGGGAAAGGGCATCAGAACAACGGCAGCAATTCCTGTTCCAGGCAGCGGGCCTGCATCACCGAGCCGAGATGGCGCAGCAGACGGACCCGCAGGATCACGGGGTCGATGTCGCACTCCTGCTGGAAACAACCCTCAAGGTGCTCACGGAGGAGGGGTTCCGGCAGACCGGACTCGGGGAACTCTCTCATCGGGGCCTCAACGGCGCGGAGAACAGCGGGGGCTGCAGGTCCTGGGGGGATGGCCTGAACGTAGGGGCGGAAGCGGGAAAAACCCTGGGAACAAACCCCCATTCTTTCCGCTCAGGCAGCCACAGCGAGGGGCGGCACAATGGCGCCACCGCAGGGAACCGTGGCCGCACCCTCCTTCGATCTTGGCAGGCGTGCCCCAGGCACCGCCACAGCCGCATCCGGAGCGGCAGCGGATGCGGCATCGGGCCCGGCCACCGGCGGCGGGCTGAGGCCGCGCCAGTGGCAACGCCAGCTGATCGACCTGATGCGGCGGCGGCTGGTGCGCGCCGGGCCGCAGGGCGAAGACGTGCTGGTGCATGCCGGGCCCGGAGCCGGCAAGACCCTGGGGGCTCTGCTGGGGTTCCAGCGCCTGCTGGCGGAAGGGCGGCTGAGCCATTTCCTGGTGTTCTGCCATCGCCAGTCGATCGCCAGCCAATGGCGCTCCTCCGCCGCACGCCTGGGCCTGGAGCTGGGGGAGCTCGATCTCGAAGCGAGCGCTGCAGGCGAAGGCAGTGGCAGTAGCGGCTGGAGTGGGATGGTCCCCGGCCAGGGGCTGCTGATCAGCTACCAGAGCGCGGCCCGGCACCGGCTGCGATTGGAGCACGAGCTGGCGGGCCTTCAGGCCGGCAAGGTGCTGGCGATCGCCGATGAGGTGCACCACCTCGGCCTCGATCCCGACGATCCGGAAGCCACCGCCTGGAGCCATGCCTTCGGCCGTCTCAGCCGGAACTGCGTGATGCGCCTGGGGCTGAGCGGCACTCCGTTCCGCGCCGACAACCTCGGTTTCAGCGCCTCCCGCCGCATCGCCCGGCGGCAGGAGGGCGTGATCGTCGAGGAGATCGCCCCCGACCTGAGCGTGGAACCGCGCCAGTTGATTGATCAGGGGGACGTGCGGCCACTGGAGTTCCGCTTCCAGGACGGTTGGGTCGACCACGGCCAGGCCAGCGCCGATGGGGCGCTGGCGGCAACTGAACTGGAGCGTTCGCCCCTTTCCGCCGAGCACCGGGAGAGCTGGCGCGCCCGCAACCTGCGTCGGGCGATCCGCCTGGGGGATCCCAGCAGCATTGCCCTGCGGGTGCTGCTTCAGGCGAGGCGCAAGCTCGAAACACTTCGCAACACCGACCATCCCGAGGCCGGCGGCCTGGTGATCGCCCGCGACATCGCCCATGCCCGCGGCCTCTCCGGACTGCTGGAGGAACAGGGCGACCAGGTGCTGCTGGTGCATTCGCAGGATCCGGAGGGGGCCCAGCGGCTGGCGGACTTTCGTGCCGGTGGCGCCGACTGGCTGGTGAGCATCGACATGTGCGCCGAAGGTTTCGATGCCCCCCGCGTGCGGGTGGTGGCCTACCTGACCACCGTGGTCACCCGCAGCCGCTTCGTGCAGGCGATTACGCGGGCCGTCCGCGTCGATGGCCAGCGGGCGGAACAGGAAACGATCCCAAGGCACCCCTCCTATGTGTATGCGCCCGCCGACCCTTTGCTGGTCAGCTATGCGCGCACCTGGTCGGTGGCAGAGCCCTATCTGATCCAGCCGAAGCCCATGCCGGAGGAGCCCGGGGGCGCGGCGGGTGGACGCGCGCCTGGGTTGCCACTGGAGGCCCTGCGCGATGAAGCCGGCGAGGTGATCCGGCTGCGCGGGCCCCAGCTGCCCGGCTTCCTCCACACCCGTCAGCGCGCCTGAAGCGGTGGGCACGCAGGTTGGCTTGTCAGCGCAGGGGTTTCAGCGGCGGCGCGGGCCGCCCGGACGGTTGCCACCCGGGCGCGGGCCCGTGGCACCGGCGTTGCGTTCCCGGTAGGTGATGCGGCCACGGGTGAGGTCATAAGGGCTGATCTCGACCAGCACCTTGTCACCGGCCAGCAGCTTGATGCGGAACTTGGTGAGCTTGCCTGCAGCACGGCACAGGCACTGGTGGCCAGCGGGCTGATCGAGGGTCACCAGGTAGAAACCATTGCCCTGTTCCTTCTCGATCACGCCCGAGGTTTCGATCATGCGGAGCGGGTGCTCAATCTGTAGGAGAAGGCACAGCTTAAATTGGCGCCTCTCCCCCCCTCCAGGCCGGCCCCTCTCCACACCGGTAAGCAGCGCAACTCCTGAACCACAAGCTGAGCATCACGCCTGAGCCAGCAGAGTGCCCGCCCTGCGCCAGCTGAGCAGTGCCCCCGAGCCAGCGGACCAGTGGCCCAGTGACGCCCCGAGCAAGCCACACCGGCAACAGGCCCTACCCCCAGCAGCATCAGACCCAAACCTCAGTGGCACGCAGGCCGAAACCCCGCCGACCCTGCCGCCACAACGCTGTCGCCCCCCAACCCCTAGGGTCTGCGATCGCTCCGGGGCCAAGCCTTGATCGTTCCTTCCCTGTCCCTGGATCTGGGCTTGCTGCTGATTTCCATCGGCGCTGTGAACCTTTGGCGCGCACGCCGCAGCGCCAGCTGAGTGGCGCTGAGCTTGCCTGCGCAATCCAGCTAACGGCCTGGATCTGCCTCAGGCCAATGGCTGGGCTGGTTCTGCATCGGAAGGCTGGCTGAACGGGGTGGAGCCACATGGGTTAGGGCTCCTCTGGGTGGATCACAGCCGCCGGGGCCCGGTCAGGGTTTGGCTCGCGGGCCCGATCTGATTGAGTTCCGAAACCAGAAATGCACTCCGGCAGGTTGCGCCAGATGGGGGCCAGTGCCATGGCTTGCCTGGCGGCATCAGCCAGCTGTTTCAAGCCAGCTCAGGAGCCTGGGAGGCACTGCCTACCGTCTTTGAGCTTCCGTCTGCTGCCCGAAAGCCTTGGAGCTGCGGACTGGAAGCTGTCTCCCTCAAGCTGTCGCCTTCCTGCAGTGGCCATCAAGCAGTGGCCATCAAGCAGTTGTCATCAAGCAGAGGGCTCCAAACTGTCCCCTACCAGCTTTGATCTGCAAGCCATGGCCTTCCTGCGGAGGTCCATGGCAATGGACTCCATGCTGAGGCAGTTCTGCTGTGGCCGATCTGCTGTGGCCTTCGTGCGGTGGGCTCCATGCTGGTGCCTGAGGCCAGAGGGCGACGCACACCATTCCACCCCAACCACCGCCACCAACAGCTAACGAGCAACGACCGTGCCCACCCTGCTGTTCCACAAGCCCTACGGCGTGCTCAGCCAGTTCACGGCAGAACCGGGCAGCCCATGGGTGCACCTGGCAGAGTTCATCCCGGTGCGGGAGGTCTACGCCGCCGGACGGCTGGATGCCGACAGTGAGGGACTGCTGCTGCTCACGAGCGTGGGCCACCTGCAGCAACGGCTCACCGATCCCCGCTGGGGACACTGGCGCCGCTACTGGGTACAGGTGGAAGGGGAGCCCACCCCGGCCGGGCTGGCCGCCCTGCAAGCGGGGGTGACCATCCAGGGCCAGCGCACCCTGCCCGCCCGGGCCCGGCTGCTGGCGGATCCCGGCCTGCCGCCACGAGATCCACCGATCCGTGAGCGGCGCGCCATTCCCACCAGCTGGCTGGAACTGGAGCTGCGCGAGGGGCGCAATCGGCAGGTGCGTCGCATGACCGCGGCAGTGGGATGGCCCACCCTGCGGCTGATCCGGACCGCCATCGACCTGATGGACGGTCAGCCGCCGCTGGATCTGATCGACCTGCCGGCCGGCCAGTGGCGCCCGGTGAGCCAGGCGGAGGAGGAACGCCTGCAGCGGCTGCTCCTGCTTGCTTCCGCCCAGAGCGACGGTCCCGACCGAGGGCGAGGCGGACGGGCCGGTGGCGGGAAATCCGGGCGCAACGGCGGTGGCGGATAGGGAGGCTTGGCATCCATGCCGCTCAGCCGATCACCTGTTGCAGCTCCCGCACCGTTTGCAGTTGGCCGTAGTAGTAGTTCGCTCTGGAGCGCCGATCGGGATCCTCCAGTGCGTCGAGGGCATCAAATCCCAGGCTCTGCCACAGCTCATGGCCGCAGGCACGGTTCAACTCCTGCACCGATTCCTGCTCCAGGTTGGCGAGACGCCGCTGCAGGTTCTTGATCTGAGCAATCGACATGGGGCGAACAGGGCCGGGGGGTGAAAGAGGCAGGAAGCGGGGGAGAGACCCAGCAGGGGCGCCGGAGAGGCGCGGCAGGAGCGGAGAAGTGACGAGGGAGAGGCTGGGTAGGAGGAGCCCAGTGGACAGGGAGCAGCCTTGCAGCGGATGGGCAGCAGGGAAGCAACTGGGGAAAAAGAGGCAGGAAGTGAAAGGGGGCGAACTGGAGCCGGCGTCAGCGGACCAGCCCCCTCAGCCAATGTCCGCCCCATCAGCAACTGCGCCGCCTCACTCCACCACTGGCCCACTCACACAACCACTGGGCCGCCTGATTCAGCCACTGGACTTCCTGCTTCAACCACTGGGGCTCCTCCAGCCCTTCAAACGGCCTCCCCCATTCCCCTGTCATAGTACAGATGAACTTGCCCGAGCTGTATCACCCAGTCAGGCTTCCGGGTCTGCGATGTGGTCAAAGCCTGGGAACAATTCCAACCGCAGCCATGGACGGCCATGGACAGACAGGACAGACAGAAAGGCGCGGCCAGACAGGCAGGTGCGGCCAAGCGCCTGAAGCTCAGAAGGGAAGCTTCTTCTTGGCGTTCTTGTCGAGATCAGCCTCCATCTCGCGCAGACGCCGCAGGATCGTGTCGTAATACTCCTTGAGGTAGTCCTCCAGGCGGGTGGTAGCGGCCGGGTCCAGCCCGAAGGCGGCATAGCTCTCCTCCATCGGTGCCTCCAGGCTCTGGCCACCCCCTGTCACGTCGGCGAAAGCCAGCCGTTCAGCCACCTGCACCCCGGGCTCGAAGAACGACGCCAGACCCTGCATCAGACGGATCAGGAAGGGCCGCACACGGAACACGCGAGCCGATCGCCCGCTGTAGCGCTCGCATAGCTGGGTGACTTCCCCGGTGTTCCAGGCCTTCGGCCCCACCACCGGAAAGGACTGGCGGATCGTTTCGTCATGGCTCAGGGCCGCCACCGAAAATCGGGCTACGTCCTGGGTGTTCATGTAGGCGATCGGCGTGGGCGTTCCGCTCACCCACACCGTCTGGCTTTCGAGCACCGGGATGGCGAACTGACCGATCACCCCCTGCATGAAGGCCACGCAGCGCAGGATCGTGTAATCCAGTTGGGAGGCCGCCAACAACTGCTCGGTGCAGTACTTGATATCCATCAGTGGCACGTTGCGGTGCTGCGCCGCCTCCAGCAGCGACACGAACACGAAGCGCTTCACGTTGGCCGCTTCGCAGGCCCGCACCAGATTGAGCTTTCCCTGCCAGTCGATCGTGTAGATGCCGGCACTGTCGGTGGGGCGGGCTGTGGCCGCATCTATCACCGCTTCCTGGCCCTCAAGGGCGTAGGCGAGGCTGTCGGGTTCCAGCAGGTCACCACGGGTGAGCTCGCAGCCCCATTCCTGCAGGAAGGAGGCCTTGCGAGGGGAGCGCACCATGCAACGCACCTGATGCCCCTGCTCCAGCGCGTGCCGGGCGATCTGGCGGCCGAGAGTTCCTGTGGCGCCGACGACCAGAACCTGCATGAACCACCGGTGGATAGGGCGCTGAGCCTAAAGCTGAGGCAGGGGGCGACGCGCCGCAGGCGGCTCAGTCTTTCTGCAGCTTGAGCAGCAGGGCACCGCCGGCCAGACCCACGGGGATGAGCACCCAGAAGATCGCCGCGATGCCGAAGATTTCAGAGGCCATGGCCCGTTGGGAAAACGGCTACCTATTTAGCGCCCCGGCCCGTTCGAGCACCAGTGGCCAGGGGGCATCGGTGCGGAACTGGCCGGTCATCACCCCACTGGCGCAGGCCTCCCATCCCTGATTGTGCAGGTCTGCGAGCAGTGCCTGCAACCGCGGCGGACCGCCCCCCAGGCGCCGGCCCAGCTCGGCCAGGGGCCAGCAGCGCGCGGGCAGGCCCGCGTCGGCGGCGAGGCGGCCCAACAGGCGGGCGGCGGCACGGCAGAGCGAAGCATCCTCCGCCGCAGTGGCAGCACGGATCGCCGTGAGCGTGGCGGGATCCTGCAGCGGACCGATCCAGAGCGGGCCACTCACCGCCAGCGCGGCCGCAGGCTCGCAGCACACCTGCCACTGGCGCAGGCGCAGCAGGCTCTGCACCTGCTGCTCACCGCAGTGGTGGCAGTGCGCCAGCAGGCCGAGCTGCCGTTCCTCGCCCGCCAAGGGCCGGCGCAGGATCCGCACCGCCGTGCGGAACGTGCGGCCCTCACTGAAGCTGAACACCGGCTGCAGGCCCCGCCCCATGGCCCAGGCCGTGCGGGCGACCACGCCCAGCTGCAGGCGCAGCGCCAGCTCCCAGCTGGCCGGGTGGGCCCGCGCCGCAGCCCCCAGGGTGCGCACGGCGGCAGAACGGTCGTGGCCGGTAGGGGAGCGGCCATCAGTGCTGGCCACGTAGAGCACACCGCCGAAAGCCACTGCCTCCAGCGCCAGCGGCAACAGGGGAGTGGGGCAGCCGAAGGCGTCAAGATCAACGAGCTCGAAGCGCTCCTGCCGCTGCAGGCAACCCGCCAGCAGCTGCTGGGCGGTGAGGGCGGAACAGCGCAACTCCAGCCCTGGGCGATGCACCAGGGGGGCAAGGTTGGCGTGCAGCAACGGCTGACGGTCCGGGTCAGCGTCGTTGGCCCACACCAGCTGGGCCGGGCTCTCCTGGCCGTAGCGCAACGCCCGAATGCCGCAGCCGGTCATGAGGTCGAGCACCCGCAGGGGGCCCCCCAGGCTGAGCTGGCGCGCCAGCAGCACCCCCAGATCGCGGGAGGGCCGGGATTCCGGCCGGAAGAACCCCTGACCCGCGCACAGCGCTGCTGAAGCTTCGCAATAGTGAGAGGTGTCTTGCGTGAACCCGCTCCGTTGGTGACATCCCTGGGCCAGCCTGTCGCAACGGCCGGACCCGACTGGGGCCGCGCGGCGGTGTGGCGATGGCGCGGACTCAACTGCCACTGGCGCGTGCTGGGCGATCCGAGCGGGCCACCACTGCTGCTGCTGCATGGCTTCGCCGCCGGCAGCGGCCACTGGCGAGCCACCGCCGGCCCACTGGCAGCCGCCGGCTGGTGCGTCTATGGCCTCGATCTGATCGGCTTCGGCGCCTCGGCCCAGCCGGCGATGCGCCTCGACAACCGGCTCTGGGCCCGTCAGGCCCAGGGGTTTCTTGAACAGGTGGTGCAACAGCCGGCCGTGCTGATCGGGCACTCGCTAGGGGGGCTGGTGGCACTCAGCTGCGGCGTGTTCTTTCCCGCCTGGGTGCGGGGGGTGGTGGCCGCACCGCTGCCGGATCCCACCCTGCTGATGCCCGTGCCGGCGCGGCGGGCGCCATGGCAGCGCTGGCTGCAACGCCGGGCGGTGGTGTGGCTCTGCCGGCTGCTGCCGCTGGAGCTGCTGGTGCCCCTGATCGCCCGCACGCCGCTGCTGGATCTGGGCATCCAGTCGGCCTACAACTCGCCGGTGATCGGCGACAGCGCCCTGCACCAGCTCATCGCCCGTCCGGCACGTCGCCCCACCGCCGCCTGGGCCCTACGCGGCATGAGCATCGGTATGGCGCTGCGCCCCCGTGGAGCCACCGCAGCGGTGCTGCTGCAGCGCCTGCGCCGGCCGCTGCTGGTGCTGTGGGGGGAAGCCGATCGGTTGGTGCCGATCGAGGTGGCCGCCGAGATGCGGAAGCTCCGGCCCGACCTTGAACTGCACAAGCTGGAGGGGGTGGGCCATTGCCCACACGACGAAGATCCCGCCACGGTCGATCGCCTGCTGCAGGCCTGGCTGCGCCGTCTGCCACCCCGGCCCGAGGATCCCCGCTGAGCGCCCGGCCCTGAGGGCCGTGAGGCCAGCGCGTAATTTGGGAAGCTGATCGCCTGCTGTGCCCGCCGGGAATGAAGCACACCCTCTCGGTGCTGGTGGAGGACCAATCCGGTGCCCTCAGCCGGATTTCTGGATTGTTCGCCCGCCGCGGCTTCAACATCGAGAGCCTGGCGGTGGGCCCGGCCGAGCAGCGGGGCGTATCGCGCCTCACCATGGTGGTGGAGGGCGACGATCGCACGCTCGAGCAGATGACCAAGCACCTCAACAAGCTGGTCAACGTGCTCAACGTGATCGATCTCTCCACGATTCCTGCGGTGGAGCGCGAACTGATGCTGCTGAAGGTGGCGGCGCCGGCCGAGAGCCGAGCCGCCATCCTGGATCTGGTGCAGGTGTTCCGCGCCAACGTGGTGGACGTGGCCGACAACGCCCTGATCCTTGAGGTGGTGGGCGACCCGGGCAAGCTGGTGGCCCTCGAGCAGATCCTCGAGAGCTACGGAATCCTCGAAATCGTGCGCACCGGAAAAGTGGCCCTGGAGCGGGCCTCCGGTGTGAACACCGCCTACCTCAAGACCACCGCCTCAGAGAAACGGGTGCCGGCCTGAGGCGCCTCAGGGCTGACCCTTCACCAGGGTGCCGCCCTCGATCACGCTGGCCTTCACCAGCTTGTCTCCCTGCTGGATGCGGTCCACCACGTCCATGCCCTTCACCACGCGGCCGAAAACGGCGTAGCGGCCGTCGAGCTCGGGAAGCGGCCGCAGAGCCACGTAGAACTGCGAGCTGGCGGAGTTGGGGTCCTCGGAGCGGGCCATGGCGATGGCACCGCGCTCGTGCACGAGCCGCAGCTGCGCTGCATCCGCCGGATCGGTGAGCTGCTCGCCGTAGCGGGGAGTGGCCTTGCCTTTCATGCCGAGTTCCAGCGGGATGAAGCGGGGCTGACCGGTGCTGGGGTCCACGAAGCTGCCGGTGCCGAACAGCTCGGGACTCACGCCGGGGGTGGCGCTCTGGGGGTCACCGCCCTGCACCACGAACGGTGTGGGCTGGTTCACCACCCGGTGAAAGACAGTGTTGTTGTAGGTACCGCGGCGCACCAGGTCGACGAAATTGCCGGCGGTGAGCGGGGCATCGGCGCCATTGAGCTCCACGACCACTTCGCCGCGGCTGGTCTGGAGCGACACCACGGCCTTGCCGCTCAGGCAGGGGCTGGCGGCAGAGGCGCAACCGAGAGCGGCCTGGCTCTGATCGCTGCCGCAAGCGCTGAGGCCGAAGGGTGTGAACAGCAGCAGGCTCACCAGAAGGGTGCGGGTGAGCGAGAACGCCATCGTGTTCATACGCCCTCCAGAGGCACCTTGAGGAAGCGGGCGAGTTCCGCGCCACTCTGCTCCAGCTCGGCCAGAGGCAACGGTTCGCCCACCCGGGTGAGGGGCAGGTCGCGGCGCCCCTGCACGCGCAGGGCAAGACGACGGCGCGGGTTAAGGCCGTCGCGCACGTCCACCTTGACGGCCTGAATCTCGCGCAGGGGTAGCTCGAAGCTGATCAGGCTGCGGAAGCCGCGGCGGCTGATCGTGGCCGTGCCGCTGCTGCGATCGAAGCGGTTGGCACCGGCGCCCACATCGATGCTGATCACGCTCCAGAGATAGAGGGCGAGCAACAGGGCTGCCACGCCATAGGCCCCCATCACCAAGCCCTGCGGAACCCAGGCAAGGCTGGCGGGGTGCCCGATCGGCAGCAGATCGATCCCCAGCCGGCTCGAGAGGCTGGTCAGCAGGAAGCCAGCGCCCCCAGCGCTCACGGCCGAGGCCACCAGCAGGTTGGAGAGGCGCCGGGATCCCTGCACGGACTGCTCCAGCACATCGGCAGGGTCGCTGGCGCGGGGAGCTGGACTGGCGGCCGGGTCGGGGCGCGGCGGAGTGCCGGCGGAGGAAGAAGCCGGGGGCATGGGAGCGGGGGTGGTGGCGGAAGACTTGCCATCCTCGCCTCCGTGCCGCGAGGCTGTGGAAAAGCGAAGACGGGAACAGCGAAAAGGTTGCTGGATTCGGCACCACGCCGCCGCCGCTGGGCAATCAGAAGAATTGCTTAAGAACGCTGGCTGCGGCAAGGGTGTCAGCCCATTTCGGGCTTCCTCGCAGCGGTGGGTTTCGTTGTTACGATCCTGCGGTATCCCTCAGCTTGGCGGGATTTCCGCACTTTTTCTTCCCATGACGATTGCTGTAGGGCGCGCGCCTTCGGCTCGGGGATGGTTCGACGTCCTCGATGACTGGCTCAAGCGCGACCGCTTCGTGTTTGTCGGCTGGTCCGGTCTGCTGCTGTTCCCCACGGCCTATCTGGCTCTGGGCGG
>NZ_JAHLYO010000033.1:0-126142 GCF_025128015.1 Synechococcus sp. CS-1333 | reverse complement strand
GCCCAGCGCCGGGCAGGCGCCCTGCACCTGGCCCGCTGGGGCGCGCGCTGGCCAGGGGCTGAAGGGCTGCTGCGCCAGACCTGCCAGCTGAAGACGCCACCACTGAGCGCCGCCGAGCGGCGGGTGCTGGCACGGGGGCTGGGGGAACTGGGTGATGGCGCCGCCGCCGCGGCCTGCCTGGCGGGGGCGCCGTCTGATGCGGCCACGGAGCTGGTGATCGGCCGGGCGCTGCTGAAGGGCACGGCGGCCCAGGGTCAGGCGGGCGAGGCGCGGCTGCTGGCCCTGGCCAGCCGCTGGCCGGCGGCACCGGAAGCGCTGGAGGCCGCCCGCCTGCTGAGCGGCAACGACAGCCCGACGACCCTGGCGCGGCTGGCACGGTTGCCACAGGCGTTGCAGCAGAGCGCGCCGGTGGCAGCCCGCCGCGCCGCCACCAGCGGCAGGGGCTGGCAACAGGTGCTGGGCCGCTGGCCCACCGATCCCGCCAGCTGGGAGCTGCAGTGGGAGCTGGCGCGCGAGGCCCTGCTGAAGCGCCGCTGGGCGGCGGCGGCGGTGCTGCTCTCGGCGCTGGAGCCGCAGCAACTGCCCAGCCCGCTGGCGGCACGGCAACTGTTCTGGCTGGGCTACGCGCAGCAGGAACTGGGCGAGCAGGAGGCCGCACGCCGCTCCTGGAGCCAGCTGCTGGAGCGCAACCCCTGGGGCTACTACGGCTGGCGGACACGGGTGCGGCTGGGGCTGGAGGCCCCGCTCGCCCTGCGCAGCAACGGCAGCAGCGAGGAAACCATGCCGCCCACCCCCCCGTGGCAACCGCTGCGCAGCGGCAACAGCAACCTCAACCGCCTATGGCGGCTGGACCAGCCGCTGGAGACCTGGGAGCGCTGGCGCACGGCGCGCCGCAACCAGCCGCCCCAGCAGCCGGCGGAGCTCACGGTGGAGGGCCGGCTGCGCCAGGGCGTGGGCGACGACTGGACGGGCCTCGGGCAGCTGGAACTGGCCAGCCTGCGCTGGGTGGGCGCCAGCTGCCGCGCCAGCCTGCCGCTGGAGCAGGCACTGCATCCGTTGCGTTTCGGCGCGATCTTCGGGGCGGCGGCCACGGCGGAGCGGCTCGACCCCGCCCTGCTGCTGGGGGTGGCGAAGCAGGAATCGCGCTTCACGCCGGGGGTGCGCTCCCCGGTCGGCGCCGTGGGGCTGCTGCAGCTGATGCCGGCCACGGCGGCGGAGCTGGCCGGGGCGCCGGTATCGGATGAACAGCTGCGCCAACCGGAGGTGAACGTGCCGCTGGGGGCCCGCTACCTGAACCAGCGGCTGCGCCAGTGGAGCGGCAATCCCTTCCTGACAGCCGCCAGCTACAACGCCGGCCAGGGCTCCGTGGGCTCCTGGCTGGAGGAGCCGCCCGACCCCAGCCTCTCGCTCAGCCGCGAGCCGGAACTGTGGGTGGAGGCGATCCCGTTCCCCGAAACCCGCCTCTACGTGAAGAAGGTGCTGGGCAACGTGTGGAGCTACCAGGCGCTGGCGCAACAGCAAGGCTGCTGAGCGTCAGCCGCAAGGCCGCAGCCTCGATCTGCTCTCACACCTGCAGCGGCCGCCAGATCCCCTCCAGGAACAGCCAGCGCCCCAGGCCGATGCCCACCAGCACGTAGAGGCTGAGCACCAGGGCCAGCTGCGGCGGCGGCGGCACCACCCGGATGCGGGCGAGGTCGAGGCGGGCCAGGAACACCGAGGAGCCGAGGATCAGCACCTCGGCCACCAGGCGGCCCAGATCGATCATGTAGATGGCGAGCACGCTCACCACCAGCAGCGAGAACACCAGCGTGAACACCTTGCTGGCGTTCATCAGCCGCGACACTTGGGCCAGCAGGTAGCCGGGCATGGTGCAGAGCACCACCACCATCATCGAGTGGAGGCACTCCACCGACAAGAACAACTGCTGGTGGCGCGGCAGCGCCAGCAGCGACACCGCCTCGTGCGGATAGACCAGCACCCACTGCATGCCGAGGTAGGCGCTCACCGCCAGCAGCACCACCAGGAACGGAGCGCGCAACGGCAGAAGCGTGAGCCGCAGCAGGGCCCGCACCGGGCCGTTACGGGGCTGGGCCTTCACCATGGCCGGCGGCGGCGGGGGGCAGGCGCCGTCATCGGGGCTCCAGCACCAAGGCGATCGCTTCGAGCGGACAGCTGGGGATGCACTGTTCGCAGACCAGGCAGCGTTGGGCATCGAAGCTAAGCCGCCAATCGGGTGGCGCACTGCTCAACGCGCCACTGGGGCAGACGCTGGAGCAGATGCCGCAGTCGACGCAACGGGCCGGATCGATGCGGATCTCACCGGGGGCGCGATCGAGCGAGAGGCCAAGGCTTTCAAGCCACAGCTCGGCGGCGTCGAGCTCGTCGATGTCGCCGGAGAGCTCCACCACCATGGTGCCGCTCTGGTTGGGGGCCACCTGGGCGCGCAGGATCTTGGCAGCGATGTCGAAATCCACCGCCAGGCGGTAGGTGATCGGCTGATGCACCGCCTGGCGCGGGAAGTGAAGGGTGAGGCGGCGCTTCAACGGAGGGGAGGGCGCTGCGAAACCCCATGCTGACGCACCTAGCCCCGGCTTGCAGTGTGCAGCCCCGGCCTGCAGCGCGTAGCTGCCAGAGTGCCCCAGCCCGAGGCGAGCCAACCACGCCCCGATGACCGAACCGCCCATCGACCCCATTTCCTCACCACCACTGGGGCGTCGCGAACGCATGGTGCTGGCCGGCCTGGCCGCGTTGCTGGCACTGGTGCTGTTCTTCGCGCGCGGCTGGCTGCAACCGCAGGCGCCGCTGGAGCAGCTGGCGCGGCGGTCGCTGGAGCTGCCGGTGGCGCTGGCGAGCGGGCGGCCCACGATCCTGGAGTTCTACGCCGACTGGTGTGAGTCGTGCCGCACGATGGCGCCGGCGATGGAGGCGGTGGAAAGCCAGAACCGCGGGAAGCTGAATGTGGTGCTGCTGAATGTGGACAACCCGCGTTGGGGCCCGGAGCTCGATCGTTTTGAGGTGAACGGCATCCCCCAGCTGGAGCTGTTCAACCGCAAGGGCCAACCGATCGGCCGCTCGCTGGGCCTGCGCAGCCCGGCCGAACTGGCCGCGATCACGATCGCCCTGCTTGACGACAAACCGTTGCCGCGCCTGGCCGGCGTCGGCAAGAGCAGTGGACTGGAGCAGGGACCGCAAAGCAGCGAACCCGCCGCCGTCGGCCCGCGCAGCCACGGCTGACGACACACCCACCCCTCACCGAGCCTGCCCATGGATCCCCGCTTCCGGGTTGAGCTGATCGCCGCCACCCCGAACCCGCAGCAGTGCGTGTATGCCGGCATGCATCAGGACTACAGCGAGGGCTTCGTGGCCGCCGACCGCGCCGACTGGCCGGATGAAACCAAGGCCGGTGAGATCTGCGTGAAGCGTCTGCTGGCCGGCGAACGCGGCCACTACGGCCCACTCGAGCACGCCCAGATTGTGCTGAACGTGGGCTGGTTCCCCCATTCCGTGATGCAACAGGCGCGCACCCATCGCGTGGGCGTGAGCTTCGATGTGCAGTCGATGAGATATACGGGCGACCGGATTCGCAAGGCTGCTAATAATGAGATAGACCTGGAAGAAGTATTTTATCTACGGCCCGTGGGCGCCTATAGCGACCGCCAAGGCAAGAAATACATCTACGACGAAACGCAGCGGGGCATCGATCTGGAGCTCTGCCGTGCTGCAGCGGGGCGTTACCGCGATCTGCTGGATGCCGGCTATGCGGAAGAGCACGCCCGCGGCATCCTGCCGTTCGACTACCGCCAGCACTTCGTGGTGAGCTTCACCCTGCGCGCGTTCCTGCACTTCCTCGATCTACGCGCCAAGCTCGATGCCCAGCAGGAGATCCGCGAACTCTGCGATCTGATGTGGCCGCACCTGCAGGAGTGGGTGCCGCAGTTTGCGGAGTGGTACGAGAAGAGCCGGCTGCATAAGGCGCGGTTGGCGCCTTGAGGACGAGAGTCTGACGCGGACGAAAAGCCTGAGGCACACAAAGGACCTAAAGCCTTAGCGAGACAGATTATCCAAATGATCGACAGCTTACCGAGCCGTCTCAAACCACCGCTCGATCAGCTCGACCGCCGTTAAGATGCCATCCTCCGCCCGAATCCGCTCACCGAGCGTGGCTGACTTGGCGCGGATCGTGTCATCACTGACAGCAGCCCCGATGGCCTCACTCAGACGTTGAACGGTGAGCTTGCGCCGAGGTACGCACCTCGGCCCGACTCCCAGGTCGCTGACACGCCTGGCCCAGAAGCTCTGATCGCCCAGCACGGGTGTGACGATGGAGGGCACGCCAGCCGACAAGGCTGCGGCTGTGGTGCCGGCGCCGCCGTGGTGCACGATGGCCGCCATGCGCGGGAACGACCAAGCGTGTGGGATTGACCCCACCATGCACACGGAATCGGGCAGATCGTTCGCAGTGAGCCCGCCCCAGCCGGAGGAGAGAACACCACGCTGGCCGGTCCGCTGCAGCGACTCCAGCACCAACTTTGCCGTCGCCTCCGGGTTCCGGCTTCCCATGCTTCCGAACCCCACGTACACCGGAGCTGGCCCCGCTTCAAGGAAGGCCACCAGCTCTGCCGGCGGATGCCAATCCTCTGAAGGCTCAAGGAACCAGTAGCCCGTGACATGGTTCCGGGAGGACCAGTCCTGCGGCACCGGGATCACGTGTGCGCTGTATCCATACAGGCACAGGTGGCCCGCGCCCGCCAGCGCAGCGAACGGCCCCCAGAAGCCCGACGGCTTGAGACCCAGAACCTTCACCCGGATGGTCGCGTCCGCCGATCGCGACGATTGCCACAGCATCTGCTGGGTGACGCGATGGGACGGAGCGTTCGCCCAGGACGTGAGGGGAGTCTGAGGGACTGGCGTGAGCACGCCGGGGAACGCGGTGGTAGGCGAAAACGGGTATAGGTAGGCCTGCACGAAGGGAACAGCAAGCTTCTCTGCGAGCGCCTGTGCAACAAACAGCCCACCCAGGCCACTCACGATCAGGTCGACGCCTTCGCAGGCGGCGAGACCATTCGTCGCCGCCTGAACCGCCACCCGTTCTGCCGACACCCCCATCGCGGCCATGATCTTCAGAACGTTGCCTGCTTCCAGGAGGTCATGCATCTCGCTAGCGATCGCCTCGGTGCTCACACCCGTGTCGCAGAACTCGAGCCCATGAGCCCCTACGAGCTCGCCGAAGTCGCTGGATGTGACAACACGAACGGAATGCCCGGCCCGCTTGAGCCCCACCCCGAGCGCAACATGCGGCTGCACGTCGCCACGACTACCCAACGCAATGATGGCGATTCGCACGTGGGCTCAATCCCGTGGTTGGTCTGTCCAACGCTTGATGGCAAGGGTATCCAGATCCTTCGTGAAGATCACGCGGTCTTCACCCTCCCCGTCGTAGCCCATGGCGACGGGAACACCGTCGACCTTGTGGTCGGAGTCAAGGAGAGAGAAGCCAAGGCGACGGTGGAAGGCCATCGAGTTGCGATTCACCGGAGCGGTAACGCAGCGAGCAGTGCGGCAGCCAAGCGAGGCGGCCGTGGCAAAGAAATGCTCATAGAGGCGGCGCCCTAACCCCTCTCCACGACGTGCAGGATGCACGCCAATGAAGTGGATATAGGCCTGGTCGGGGAAGGTCTGCGAAACGAACCCGATGAGGAACCCAACGATCTGACCATCCGCTACGGCGGTGAAGCTGGTGGAGCGGAAGTGGACGAAGAAGAGCTTGGGGAGCATGGCGGCCATCGGCCGACCACCCCACCACTCATCAACGATGGAGATGATCGGCTGATAGTCGTCCTGCTCTACATGCCTGATGACAACGTCGGACACAGCCTCCTCCTAGCAAACAGCACGCCCAACGTCAAAGCTCAGCCGCGCCCATGCGTGGCGCAGCTGCATCACCTTGTTCAGCTCGTTCTTCATCAAGGGGCGTGGACAGTGAGATGAAAGACCTTGGCGATGATCTGCCATCGCCCATCCACGCGAATCAAAGACAGGAGATCAATGAAGTGCTTGGGAACAATCGAGCATCGCAGCTTTACAACGGCTGCAACTGGCCCGGCAAATTCAATCGACAGGATCTGATCAGTTCGGGGCTCTCCTCTTGAGGCGGGCGATGGCCTGCTGTCGACAATTTCAAAATACTCATTCATCCGAAGGATGAGCGGCTCTCCTTCGGAGGCTGTGGCATACACTGCTTCAGGATGAAACACGCGACGCAGACGCTGCGTGTCGCCATGATAAAGCCCGTCGAAGTAATCTTGTATAAGCTCAGCAACTTCAACATAGGCTGCCGCATGAGGAGTCGTCGTCATGTTGCCTCTGCCTTTTGCTCGGCTGTTGCACCTTCGCGTGTGATCTGAATGTGAACGTATGGCATGGTTGCTCGAGGCTTTAACTGGAAGCCTGATGGTGCATTACTGCCCAACGTGGAACGTTTGAGCTGTGCGCCTGCTCGAAGCGCCTTTTAGACATTAGCTCGACTTGCTGCGAGAACACTCTCGATCACAAGATCCAGGTCCACTGATGGGTTCGCCGCCACCGACCGCGCCCAAGTCTCACCCTCAAGAACACACTTCGACAACATGCCTGCGGGAGCGGCCTGAACAAAGGCGTCGCTCTGTCGGTTCGTTGGACGAAAGACATTGATCGCTGATTGCGGCCGGTTCCAGAGCTCCAGGTGTTCGCTTGACTCGATCGCATCCGCCAGCGCGTCAGCCACCTCCATCAAGTGATCGAGTCGCTGCGCAAGTCCCTCGCGCCCCCAGGCGAGCAGGGTCGCGAGCAGCGGAATCGCCGCCGCTGATCGCGAGCCCTGCACCCCGACATTCGGCTTGGCCAGATAGCCACCACCGAAGCTGATTGCCGCGTTCGCGACCTCGAGATCGCGGAATAGTACGAGTGCCGAATCCTTTGGCTGGAACAACCACTTGTGAGCCGATACCGCCACGGAGTCAGCGCCATCGAGCCCGTCGAGCTTGCCAGCGTGAGCGTGGCTGAGTCGTAGTGGGCCTGCCCACGCCGCGTCCACATGCGTCCATGTCGCGGTGCCGACCAGATCGAGAGGGTCGATCGCACCTGTCAAGGTCGTGCCAGCGGTCAGCACCAGGCAGGCGTCGCTCAGGTCAGGCAGTTGCTCGCGATCGAGCCGCCCTAGCGCGTCAACAGGGACCTTCACGAATGCGAGCCCGAGCATTCGAGCGGCCTTCTCGACGCTGAGGTGCGCGGCATCAGACGTCACGACGGTCTTCACGCCTGCGGCGTCTCTCGCCGCCCAGAGTCCAGTGAGATTGGCAATCGTTGAACCGGAGCAGAAGTGCCCGCCCTGCATGCCGAAGTACGGCGTCAGCCAAGCCAGGACGCGCGCCTCCGCCTGGGTGGCAAAGGGCGATGTCACCTCATGGAGCATGTTCTGGTTGAGGCTGGCGTCCCACAAGGCCATCGCCCACGTGATCCACGGCGTGGGCGGGTCCATGTGAGCGAGCGAGCTGGATGAACCGAGCCGGGCAGCCTCTCCAAGCACGCGTCCGGACATCATTTCAAGCACCCGAGCCTCACCGACCCCGGTTTCTGGCAGCCCAGGTGGCAGGTCGCCCGTAGAGCCATCCGGTGACATGAGCAGTTCGAGGGCTCGTCTGAGTCCGTCGCCTGCCACAAAGCTTGGGTCGGGCGTGTGCATGCTCAGCCTGTTCCGGTCGGGCGTGGCCCATGGGTCACATCAGCGCACCATCGGCACTGAGCCGGGGATCGTTGCTGATTATCGCCGTGGCGGCCGCTCTGGGATCATCCCGTGCGATATGAATGTCCTGCGCGGGGAAGTAGAGCGTTCGGTACGCACGGGCTGTGTCGTGTGGAGACAGGCCCTCCTGACCTCGTGAGACGGCGCGTTCCAACGCCGTCTCGAAGGTGCAGTCGATCCAGATTGATCTGTCGTAGTGAGATTGCAGCGCACGTTTCAGGAGATAAATCCCCTCCAGCAGGATCACGTCGATCCGTTCGAACTCATAAAGGTGCCGCCTGTATGCGGTTGCAGTTTCCTCCGCGTAGTCAACCTCAACGCGCAATGAACGGCGATCGCGGAGCGGAAGGACAAGCTGTGTGAACATGTCGTCGAAGCGTATCGCGTTGAGGTAGAAGTGTTCAGCGGGGTTGGAGGCATCAAAGCGTCTACTGGGAAGGTTCAACCACGCGTCCGCATTGATCGTCGCCACCCGAATCCCATGTGTTCGGAGGATCTCCGCGATCCGTGCCGTGACATAGCCCTTGCCGCAACCGTCGATTCCGGTGATTGCCACCAGGATGCTTCGACAAATGGGCGTTGCCACCCTCGCGTCGAGGATCGCAGTCACGGTGCTGTCCAGGTCGTTCATGAGCTGCGTGATTCGTCTGGCTAACTCTTGCCATCACCTGCCCGAAGAAAGCCTCAGGTAAAGTGAATTAAGGGGGAAAGAACTTCTGGGGTGGCGGGTCAGGTGAATGGCTGTGTTAGCCACTTTCGGGGCAGGAGAGATCACGGATAATAGATTTCCACGCATTTAACCAGAGTTGCAAGGACGTGAACACGAAGAGAATGGATTTCCTCGGCAATGATTACCGGAACATCAAGATCATGAGCGCCTATGTTGCGCAGAACATATGCAACGCAAAGTGGCTGATCAAGGTTGCTGACATTAGTCTGTCCGACATCTCGATAACGAGCCGTTCCATCTATTAGCTGCCTAAGAAGAAGACTTGCATTGGCTTTTCTTTGATCATTGATACAGGATGCATACTGCAATCCATTCTGCGATGGCATTTGGCCTTTGAGCTGGCCGCCAATCTGACAAGATAACTCTTGAATCTGCTGCATGAAAGACCCATGGCTGCCAGTCCTTGCTTTTAATAGATTCTCGATAATAACCGTAATTCGAAACAGATGGTTAAGCGCCAAGGATCCAAGCAGCTTGCTATCATGGTGATCAAGATTTAAGCGCTCTATGCGAAGGATAGAGGAGTGTGAATAGATGAGCAGCGAAATAAGATCTGTATCCGAGCCAAGGAACAGACGGCTTCGAATGTCACTCGTTCGAAGATTTAAGTTGGCGCTGTCAAGTGCATCGTCAATTTCTTGTACCTGTTCGCCAACCCACCAACTCGCTGGATGAAGAAGGTTAAGACTCTGATCAAGAGTGACAACCATTGCCGCTGATGAGTTGGGCCAATTCCCGTTTGAACAGCATTGTTGTCGCTTATCTTCTATGAGCGCTTTGTTCATTATCAGCAAGCCAGTATCAGTATCTCCCCGACTAAACCATGAACATGCCCAAAAGAAGTAGCCAGAGCCTTTGTGATATTGCCTACTCAGTTGCCGTTCCCTATTCGTGATTACGCCAAGGATATCAAGCCAGTAGTCACAAGCCGCATCGATCTTCCTGTATTCTGCAAGAAAAAAGCTTATCGGCTCTGCTGCCTCAAAGAATTGATCCATCTCTGCTGGAGATGGATCGGAGTCAAGAAAGTCGCTGGCTGCTCGAGTAAAAAGGTCCCAGTCAGCAGATCTATTCTGAAGAATATCTCTGTAGATAGCGTCGAACGCTGAATCAATAGCGTCCGAAATCGAATGAAGCTCGAACGAATGCGAATCAATCTGAAGAATGCGTAGAGAATTGCCAGGTATCTGGCGGCCTACAGACCTACCCATCCGAATCGGCGATGCCTGTGAAGCATTAATAGGCCCCGTTTGTGCCATCCCCACTACCGGATAGCTCGTAGCTGGGATTGGTCCTGTGGTGCCAAAGGATGTACTCACTTGCGGATCAAGCTGGTGTGCTACTGACTAACAGTGTAGTGATTCTGAGAAGCTTCAAGGCGCTCTTTGCTGTGGCTAACGCCGCCCCTGAGTGGCAGGCAGGGTTGTGATGAGACTGCAGAGTGCTAGTGGTAGCCTGTCCACTCAAGGGGCATGCTAGGCTCATTCGATATGATCAGGTTCTGGAGTCTATTCCACATCTTGCTGAGGAGAGAGGGTGCTCGACATAGTCCCTAGGTGAAACAATAAAGATTGAAACAGTATAGAATTAGGCTTAACCATCTGAATCTGCTACTGGCACAGCGATCACATGACTTGCAGAACGTTATAAAACGATAACGTACTCAACCCGCTCATATATCTTCGTCATCTCGGCCTCGACTGGCTTCAGGCAAGACATCAGAGGCTATCTTGAGTGAGGGCCCGGGAATGGGCAATAAAATGTTTATCATCATCCGCAGCATTCTGTATCGTAGATCACGATGGAATGATACGAAGTATCGTAGATTGGCCTCCATGACAGGGATCTCTTTGATTGATATGCATTGGTAATCAGGATTGGCGCGAACATAATCTTCAAAGTCACAAATGGAAGGCGTCGCTCGTCTGTCAATCATGATGGATGCGCCAACAAGCTCATCTTCAGTCATATACTTCATCGGCTGAGACGGAACATCTTTATATCCGTGGCGCCCCCATATCTTAAACTCTATCCGGTACTGTTTCTCTACAAGATCCGTAGCAGAGCCATCACCTGGCAGGGTATAGGCCAGCCTCAAATCCGTTCGTCTAATCTTCGAATATGATTCTCTTGAGGCACGAACACCAGGCCTTTTGATTATGGCCAGTACCCAATCACGAATATCAGCTTCCTGAAATTCGCCATGAGGAGGGAACTGCTCAAAAACTTCCGGTATCGCAAATTGAAGTTGTCTAATAAAGAATGAAAACCCCTCGTCCGCCATGCACGCATCCAATGTTGCCATTTCACTATCGTCAGTCAAAGCATAGCGAAAGTAGTCCAGCATGTACGCATAGGTATAATTCACATTGCCTGGGCAGCATTCGCAATACATTTCAAGAATTCTTGGATATAGCAATGGGGTGCCGTAGATGATGAAGCGCATAAAATGGCCACTGAATGAATCCACCTGGCATCCATGTGAGCAACCAAGGTAGATTCGTTCAAATACCATTGATTCGCTTAGCAGGAGCCTTGCCGCTATTGCACCATTCACAATGAGGCTGACGGTGCCTTGATCAAATACAGCACATACAAAGTAAAGATCACATCCTGCGATGTAGCTTGTACACGTGAATTCAACATTCTCGGCAGTTCTTTTTCTTATGACAAATGCACAGTTGTGACTGCCAGAGATTCCAATACTTAGCTCTGAGGTTGACTCGGAGCACCAAAATGAAAAAAGAGTCAAGAATTGATCATCTTGAATCTGGGCAGTTGTTGGAGTTGGTTTAGCAACAAGAATTACCGTAGAAGAATTGGAGTCAATCTCTATGCCAGTCTTATCTTTGTCAATCCATGCTCTATCCGCACTACGTGTTGAACCAGTCTCGGAAGCAGAGGCTACTACCACTGGGAGTTCTACGTCGGGCGGTATTGGGCTTGTTGCGAACAGGCCTTCTTCACACTGTGGGAAGGCAATAGCCACATCTGAATGCACTGTAGTTGAGGACGCATTAGACAAAAAGACTTTGAGGGGTTGAAGAGAAATATCATTCTTCATTGAGAGCTCAAATCGCTGCCATGCATCTGTTACAAGAAAGTCTTTAGTCTGTGAGCTAAAGGGGCCTTCTAAAGAAACTCGGAGTGAAATCTGATTGGTCTCAGTTCTCGCAAAGAATGAAAATGTAACGGCCCTGCCAGGTGGGTAGCAGTGAATAGCAAGGGCGCGTTCATTGGGGGGAAGCCTATAGATGCGTGCAGATTCTTTGGCTGCAATGGAAGGGATGCCTCCAACGACTTTCATGATCTGCTTTGGGCGGTTGCTTAGCGAGACGAGCTTGTGCTGGAGCCTTACTTGTTCTTGGACAGTTCCGCAAACCACACCCCATAGGCGTTCCCTTTCTGCAAACCACAGTGACCAGGCTTCCCCAAGCATCCTTCAAGCCTGATGCTGCAGGGGTTTTGGTCAGTCTGCTGAGATGAGCCACTGTGGTTCGCGGGTCAGATAACTACTGTGCAGGACGTTACACAGCCTGGTGGCCTCTTCTAAGGGGAAGTCTTCTTGAACCACACGTTTGAAGCGATGAAATCGCATCAACTCTCTCGGCTTCTATGCCCATAAACAGAAAACAAACGCAAGCCCATCACCCTGCTCCGCAACTCCGCACCCCCCTCAACCAAAATCAAACCTTCGCTAACGTCACCCGCTCCGGCTGATGCTGATACTTCCCAGCCCGGTCGCTGTAGGTGGTCTGGCAGGGTTCGCCTTCGAAGAACAGCAGCTGGCAGATGCCTTCGCTGGCGTAGATGCGGCAATCGGCGCCCGACGAGTTGCTGAATTCCAGGGTGAGGTGGCCCTCCCAGCTGGCTTCAGCGGGCGTGGTGTTCACGATGATGCCGAGGCGCGCATAGGTGCTCTTGCCCAGGCAGATCACGGTGATGTTGGCCGGCACCCGCATCAGCTCCAGCGCCACACCCAGGCCGTAGGAATGGGCGGGCAGGATGAAGTAGTCACCGTCGTCGTCGTGGTGCAGCGGCGCCGGCTCCAGGTTGGCCGGGTTGAACCGCTTCGGGTTCATCACCGTGCCCGGCACGTGCCGGAAGATCAGGAACTCCTTGGGTGAGAGCCGCAGGTCGTAGCCGTAGGAGGAGCAGCCGTAGCTCAGCACCGGCGCCGTGCGGTTCTCGGCATCGAGGTGGCGCACCAGCGTGGCCTGGAACGGTTCGAGCATGCCCGCCGCGGCCTGTTCGTTGATCCAGCGGTCGCACTTGAGCATGGGGTCAGCAGTTGCGGCGGAGCTGGGTCACCTGGTCGGCCATCGCCAGCAGCGCGGGCGGCATCGATGGCCCCGTGAGGATCACATCGAGATGGGCGGGACGTTGCTCCAACGTGGCCTCAACCTCCGCCGCCGGCAGGTAGCCCAGCGCGATCGCCAGACCCAGCTCGTCGAGCACCATCAAATCCACCGCCCCGTCCAGCAGCTGGCGCCGCGTGTAGCCCCACACCTCCAGCACCGCCTGCTGCTGCTCCGCACCGGGCCCCTCGGGCTCCGCATCGGCCTCGGCCGGTTCGGTCAGGCAGGCGGGCATGGCGGGCCGCAGCCACTGCAGCCGGCCGCACAGCCACAGGCTGCGCTCCAGCCCCTGGTCCACGCCGCCCTTGAGGAACTGGCTGATCAGCACCCGGCTGCCCAGCCCCGCGCTGCGCAACGCCTGGCTGAACACGCCGGAGAAACTGCCGCGAAACGGTGCCGTGTGCACCTGCAGCAGGCCTTCGGTCTGGGCCGGGGGCACCAGGGCCAGCGGGCGTGGTGCCACGGCGGCCACGGGCGCCGCTGCTGCCGCGCCATGGGGGCGCCCCGGGGCGTGGGAACGGGGGCCACCGGCAGGGCCAGCACCAGAAGGCACACCACCGCTGGACATGGAGGGGTTGAGCAGGCTGGCCGTCATCAACACCCCGGTGGCTTCGCGAAACCGAATGTAGCGGCGCCAGACCCGGAATCAAGGATCGGACACCACCCCTAGCGCATACGCTTGTACTACTTTGCGGAAATCCCGTCGGCACTGGGATTCTGCAGACGGATGTCCACAGGGAACCGTCCAGTTAGTGTGATCGGCTACATGGAGCACGGAAGTCGATCCGTAGCTTCCAACCACTTGTCCAACCGTCATGGTCGGCGCGATGCGCGGATTCAGCCGCACCAGCACCACCCCCGCGCCCGTCACCAGCGGCTTGGCCTCCTCCGCCAGTGGCTCCAGCACCCTGCTGGACGTCATGCGTGGGCTGAGCGGCTGCACCAGCGAAACGGTGGAGCGCGGCAAAACGATCTTTTTCCCCGGCGACCCGGCCGAGCGCGTCTACCTGCTGCGCCGTGGCGCCGTGCGGCTGTCCCGCGTCTATGAGTCGGGTGAGGAGATCACCGTGGCCCTGCTGCGCGAGAACAGCCTCTTCGGCGTGCTCTCCCTGCTCACCGGCCAGCGCTCGGATCGCTTCTATCACGCCGTCGCCTTCACCCGCGTCGAGCTGGTGGCCGCCCCGGCCAGTTCCGTGCGGCGCGCCATCGAGCAGGACGCCAGCGTGGGCCTGCTGCTGCTGCAAGGCCTCTCCTCCCGCATCCTGCAGACGGAGACCATGATCGAGACCCTCACCCACCGGGACATGTCCTCGCGGCTGGTGAGCTTCCTGCTGGTGCTCTGCCGCGATTTCGGTGTCCCCGGCGCCGAGGGCATCACCATCGATCTGCGCCTGTCGCACCAGGCGATCGCCGAAGCGATCGGCTCCACCCGCGTCACCATCACCCGCCTGCTCGGCGACCTGCGTCAGGCCGGCCTCGTGCAGGTGGATCGCAAGAAGATCACCGTGTTCGATCCGGTGGCGCTGGCCAAACGCTTCAGCTGAAGGCCCGCGGCCGATACTGGACCCCCTCGCCCTGAATCGTGTCCGGCTGGCTGCTGATCCTGGCCCTGCTGACCCTCGGGGGGGTGCTCGCCACCCTCGGCGATCGGCTCGGCAGCCGCGTCGGCAAGGCCCGGCTCAGCCTCTTCAACCTCCGCCCGCGCAACACCGCGGTGCTGATCACGGTGCTCACCGGCAGCCTGATCAGTGCCGTCTCGCTCGGCCTGATGCTGGCCGTGAGCCAGCGGCTGCGCACCGGCCTGTTCGAGCTCGACAGCCTCGAGCAGAAGCTGCGGGACAGCCGCGACGCCGTCCAACGCAGCGATGCCGCCCTGAAGCGCAGCCTCTCGGCCCAGCGCGACGCCCAGCAGGCCGTGGGCCGGGCCGAACGGGGCCGCCAGCAGGCCCGCCGCCAGCTGGTGGCGGTGGAGCAGCAGGCGGGCCGCCTGCGGCGTGAGCTGCAGCCGCTGCAGAACCAGCAGCAGCAGTTGCTGCGCCAGCGCGATCGGCTCAACAGCGACATCCGCGCCCGCGATCAGGACATCCGCCGCACCGAAGCGGAGCTGGCCCGCGTGAAGGGGCAGATCGCCTCCGGCCAGGCCGAACTCAAAGATCTGGAAACCAAGCTGATCGCCCTGCGCCGCGGCGATGTGGTGATCAGCAGCGGCCAGCCGCTGGCCACCGCCAAGGTGAGCGTCAAGCAGCCGGGCCAGGCCCGTGCCGCCATCGATGCCCTGCTGCGCCAGGCCAACCAGTCGGCCTTTCAGCGGGTGCTGCCGGGGGAACCGGTGAACCGGCCGATCCTGCTGGTGCCCCGTGAAGACATCGCCAAGCTGGAGGCCCTGATCCAGAAAGGTGGCAACTGGGTGGTGAGCATCCTCTCGGCCGCCAATGTGCTGCGCGGCGAGCAGCAGGTGCTCGGCTTCCCCGACCTGCGGCCCAACAAGCAGGTGATCCGCCAGGGCGAGGTGATGGCCACCACGCGGCTGGAAGGCAACGAGATCTCGCCCGAGCAGGTGCGCAACCGGCTCAACCTGCTGCTGGCCGCCTCCTTCGCCAAGGCGCAGCGGCAGGGGTCGCTGGTGGATGGGGTGCAGTTCGATGTGGCCAGCTTCAACCAGCTGGGGCGGGAGCTGAGTGAGCGGCCGGCCGGGCAGGCCGTGAGCCTGGAGGCCGTGGCCGTGCGCGAGGCCGAAACGCCCGATCCGGTGGTGCTGGAGATTCGCCGCCTCGATGGCGGCCCCACGCCCCCCTCCCCGCCGAAGCGCCCCTCATGAGCCCCACGCCGGCGGCCGCCGCGTCACCACCGGAGCCCCTGCCGCTTCCCGCCCATGGTCCCCTCGCCGCGCTCGATCCGGGCCGCTGCAAGTGCGGCCTGGTGCGCTGCGACCCGGCGCGGCAGCAGGTGCTGGCCGCCCTGATCCTGGAGCCGGAGCAGGCCCTGGCGCAGCTGCGCGCCTGGCAGGCCGAAGGCGCCGTGGCCGGCGTGGTGCTCGGCGACGGCACCGGCAGCCGCCACTGGAGCCAGCGCCTGGCGCCGCTGCTGCCCCTGCAGCTGGTGGATGAGCGCCGCACCACCCTTGAGGCACGGCGGCGCTTCTGGCAGCTGTTCCCGCCACGCGGCTGGCGGCGCCTGTTGCCCGAAGGCCTGCGCCAGCCGCCCGGCCCCTGGGACGATGTCGTCGCCCAGCTGCTGCTCGAACGCCACCTCGGCCATCCGCTGTCGCGGCCCCCATCCCTGCCGCCAGCCGCCTTCTAGAAGCGCGCCCGCACCGTGAAGGCGTAGTCACCGCCGGGCTCCAGCTGGTAGTCGGCCTTGAGCAGAAACCGCAGCAGTGCGTCCTGGATCAGGGCACGACCCAGCGAGGGCTCCACCGTCAGCTCACCGCGATCGAACGCCCAGCGGAAGGTCCAGGCGAAGCCGCCGGCCACCACCTCGCCCTCCAGCAGCTTCTGGGTGAAGCTCTGGTGCAGCACCCGCAGCTGGGCGGTGGTGGCGGGAAGACGGCTCACGGAGGAAGGAAACGCACGGAGTCAGACAGGAGGCGGAGGCGAAACCATCAACATCAGCCGGGCGGAGGTACCCGGCTCAGCCTCAGGCCGCTGCGGGCTGAAAACTGTTCAGACGATTACCGGCCCGTTCATAGCCCAGCCGCTGGATCACCCCCAGCCCCGCCAGCACCTCGTCGAGCACCGCCTCCACGCAGGCCTGCTCGCTGGGCTCGAAGCGGCCCAGCACATGGGAAATCGTGCGGGCCTTGCGCGTGACCGGGTCATCGGCCGGGGCGCTGATGCCGATGCGCAGCCGGGGAAACTCCTGGCTGCCGAGATGGCTGATCGTGCTGCGCAGGCCGTTGTGGCCGCCGGCACTGCCGGCCAGGCGCAGCCGCAGGCGACCCAGCGGCAGGTCCATGTCATCGACGAGCACAAGCATCTGGTCAGGACGCAGGCCGAACCAGTCGAGCGTGGCACGGATCGACCGGCCGCTCTCGTTCATGTAGGTGGTGGGCATCAGCAGCCGCAGGCGCTGGGCCCCCTGGCCCACATCCGCCAGCAGGCCCTGCAGGCGCGCATTGGCGCGGAAGCTCACCCGCTCGCGCGCCGCCAGCCGCTCCAGGGCCATGAAGCCCACGTTGTGGCGCGTGCGGGCGTACTTGTCGCCGGGATTGCCCAGGCCCACCACCAGCTGAAGGTCGCCCGTGCGGGCCTCACCGCCCGGCGTGGAAGAGGCGGTCATGGCCGTGGCGGAACGAAGCGGCGGAAAACGTAGCGGCGGAAGCAGAGTGGCAGAAGCGAAGCGTTGAACTCAGGCGGCCGCCGCAGGCGGTTCGCTGGCAGCAGGGGGTTCAGCCGCTGCGGCGGAGCTGGCTGCTGGAACAGGAGAAGCAGTGGTGGTGGCCTGTGCAGGTGCAACAGTCTCAGCGGCGGGGGCGGGAGCCTCGTTGATCGCCACGCTGGTGGCGGTCACCACCGTGTCGGCTTCGGAGTCGATCGCCTTGCGGAACTCCTGCTCGAAGTTGCTGGAGGCCGACTGGAAGCCCTTGAGCGTGCGCCCCAGGGTGCGCCCCAGCTCGGGCAACCGCTTCGGGCCGAACACCAGCAGGCCAATGGCCGCGATGACCGCCATTTCCGGCAGCCCGATCCCGAAGATGTTCATGCAGCGGAGCCTGGGTCAGGAACTGAGGCGAAAACAGGCGGCAAAGCGGCAGGCCCGGCAGCCTGTGCCGCCAGACTCTTAGGCCGGAGGATTCAGAGGCAGATCAGCCGAGGCCGTTCCAGTTCACGGTGATGCCGTCGAGCAGCAGCGACTTGTTGTACAGCTGCAGGATCACGAGCAGGAACACCAGGAACAGCACCATGAAGATGCCCATCACCGGCGTGGTGCCCCAACCGGGCACCACCTTGCCGTACTCGGAGTTGAGCGGGCGGAGCAGATTTCCCAGTGGGGTGCGTTGCGCCATGGCGGGTGAGCCTCTCGGACACATGGGTGGGGATCGTTACTGTAAGGGTCGAGGCGGAGACCGGCGCGGTCACTGTCGAGAGTTGTGATCCACCTCCGCCACCCCCAGCAGCCGCCCCTTCCTTGACCGAAACCTCCTCCCCCGCCCTGTCGATCGCGATCACCGTGCTGGTGGCGCTGCTCGCCCTCACCGGCTTCGGGGTCTACCTCGCCTTCGGCCCGCCGTCCAAGGGCCTCACCGATCCCTTCGACGATCACGACGACTGATCCTGAGCGCGCGCCAACCGCCGCACCCGCAGCTGGCGCAGCTCCCAGGGCCTCAGCAGCGGTTCTGCCGGCCGGCCCTCCACGACTCCATCCATCCGCGCCTGAGCGCCACCCTCCACCGGCCCGATCACCTGCCACCCCGCTGACAAACCGAGCGGCTGCCGGCAGGGCGAGAGGTTCTGCACCGTGAGCCGCACCACGCCCGGCTCCGGATCCGGCGCAATCACCACCGGGTCGAGCTGGGCCGAGCCCAGGGCGAGCGCCGCTGGTGGTGGCGTGGCTGGCTCGGCCGCCGGATGGCACCAGGTGGGGGCGCGAAACGCGCGGGCCGCCGCCGGAACCGCCGCCTGACGCCACCCATCCGCGCAGGGCATCAGCGCGAGCCGCAGGCGCTGCAGGCCGTTGTCGGCGCCGGGATCGGGCCAGGTGGGGCCGCGGAGCAGCGATACGCCAAGGCGCTCCGCCGTGCCCGACACACCCTGCGGCCCATCCAGCAGCAGCGCCAGGCCGCCGCGCTCCGCCTGGCTGCAGGTCCAGGCGATCGCCGGCACCTCCCAGCGGGCCTGCTCGCGGGCGGTGCAAGGCACCGCGGGACGCTCCAGCACGCCCGCCGCGGTGTCCGCCGCCCAGCGGCAGGCCCGCTGTTGCAGCGGCACCTCCAGCTGCAGCAGCTCATGGCGCTGGCGCCAGTGCACCCGCAGCACCAGCTCCAGCCAGGGGCTGCCCGCCAGCAGGCGCAGATCCAACCGCAACGGACTGGCCCCGCACTGCCCCCGTGCCACCAGACGTACGCACAGGGGCCCCTGCTCCACCAGCTCCAGCGCCGGCTCCCACGCCAGCGGCAGCGGGTGGTCGCGGTGATCCGCCGCCAGATCCCAGGCATCCCAGAACTCACCCCTGTCGCGCCAGCGGCGCCACTGCAGCGGTGCCGCCAGCTGGGGCTGCCCGTCGGCGCCCCAGAGCTGCTCCAACCCGTCCGCTCCCAGTTCGGCCGTCAGCAGGCCGTTGCCGATCCGCCAGCGCCCCTCCCCGAGCGACGCGCTCCACACCGGCGCCTGCACCTCCTCTGGCGGCGCGGCTGGCGCCACTGCCGGCAGCGGCCGGCGCTCCAGGGCCAGGGGTGTGAGCCCGGCCGCAGGCGGCACCTGCACCCAGCAGCCGCCTCCCGGTGCCACCTGCTGGGGCAGGGGCCGCTGCGCGAGTGTCCAGCAGCCCGCCGGCAGCCGCAGCGTCAGCGCCGCCGCCGGCAGGGGCTGCAGCCGCATCACCCACCAGGGCTGGCCGGCCGGCGAAGCCGCAGCCGCCGGCGCCCCTCGCTGCAGCCAGGCCAGCAGCAGGCGATCGCGGCGCTGCCGCGCCTCACGGCGGGCCCGGCGCCACTGTGGCTCCGCCTGCTCGAACACCTCCGCCACCGACGTTCCCGGCAGGATGTCGTGGAACTGCTGAAACAGCAGCGTGCGCCACCCGGCGCGGGCCGAGCCGGCCGCCGCCTGGCCGGCCGCACCAGCCCACAGCAGCGCCGCCGCCAGGTCGGCTTCGCGCAGCAGCCGTTCCAGGGTGCGGTTGTGGCGTTTCTGGTCGGGCCGGCTTGTGGGGCAGGCCCGGTGCAGCTCCAGGTACAGCTCGTCGCGCCACACAGGCAGCTGGGCGCGGCAGGGCTCCAGCCGTGCCAGGTAGGGGCGCACGCCGCCATGCACCTGCGGGGCAGCGGCGGGCTGCTGCTGCCACAGCGCCAGTTGCTCGTACATCTCCGCCGTCGGGCCGCCGCCGTGGTCGCCCACGCCCGGCAGCCAGAGAGCTTCCTCGTGGCCGGTGGCCCGCTGCCACTCCAGGCGGTAACGCTCCATCGCCACCGGTTCGCCGCCGGTGCCGATCGGGGCGGTCATCAGCGCCAGCACTTCGGCGCCGCAGCGCCCCCGCCAGCGGAACAGCCGGTGCGGGAAAGGATTCGTGGCATTCCAGGCCAGCTTGTGGGTGCAGAACCAGCGCACCCCGGTGGCCGCCGCCACCACCGGCAGACCGGCGCCGAAGCCGAAGCTGTCGGGCAGCCAGGCGATCGGGTGCTCCCACTCCGGGAAGGTGGCGCGGCTGTACTCCTGGCCTTCCTCGAACTGGCGCAGCAGCGACGCGGTGCCGATCAGCACGGCATCGGTTTCCACCCACGGGCCATTGAGCGGTTCCCAGCGCCCTTCCCGCATGCGGGCGCGGATCGCGGCAAATAGCTGGGGGCGGTGCTGCTCCAGCCAGGCGTAGAGCGCCGGGGTGGAATGACCGAAATGGAGGGACGGGTCGCGCTCCATCAGCGCCAGCGTCGAGCGGAAGGTGCGCTCGGCCGCCTGCCAGGTGTCCGCCACCGGCCACAACCAGGCCAGATCCAGGTGGGCATGGCCCGCCACCTGGAAACCACCCGGCGGCGCCAGCACCGCCCGGGCCCGCGCCGCCGCCGCCTCCAGGCTCAGCGCCGCCGGGTCATCGCCTGGCGCAGGGCTGGCGGGAGCCGGGCTGCCGGCCGTCTCGCGCAGGGCGGCGAGCTCCAGGGCCGTGGCCAGCAGCAGGCCGCCGGGATCGCGGCGATCGAGGGGTTCGGCCTCGATCCGGCTGTGGATCAGCGCGCCATCGTCGTGCAGCGGGCTGCGCAGCTCCAGCTCCAGCTGCAGCGGCTCTCCGCGCCACCAGCGCTCCGGCAGCCGCCAGCGGCAGGCCGCATCAAACAGATCACCGCGATGCACCGGCTGCCCATCGACGCGCAGCTCGGCCTCAGCGGCCCACCAGCTGAGCACCAACCGGGCCAGGCCCGGCGGGTCAGGCTCGCCGCGCCACGGCTCGGGACACACCAGCGTGGTCCGCAGCAGCAGCTCCTGGCCACCGCGGGGCCAGAGGATCAGGCCTCGGGCGTGCCAATCGGGCCGGCACCGCCGTCCCCAGGCCTCACCGAGGGCCACACGCCACTCCCCATCGGGGAAGCGGCGGCACCAGCGGGGGTGCAGGTCGAGGCAGGAACGTGATCGAAACGTTTCAATCCAGGGGCGAAGCTCGGGATCGAGGCCCTGCGTCATCGTTTCCGGTCGGGTGCGACCCATAGGATGATGCCGCTGCCGAAGGGTCGTTCAGGGCCCGCCTGGCGCCTGTCACTCCCTGTCACCCGCCGGACCGGACCATGCTCGCTCTCAAGATTTCGGTTTACTCGGTCGTTTTCTTCTTCATCGGCATCTTCGTCTTCGGCTTCCTGGCCAGCGATCCCAGCCGCACCCCCAGCCGCAAGGACCTCGAAGACTGAATCCCCCGGCCCAGCGCACCGCGTCCCGCTTCGGGCCGGCGCTGGGCCAGTGCTCGCCCTGCCCGACAGCGGCCTCTGACCACGGCCGTCGTGGCAGGATCAGCCGCTGATTGGGAAATCGCGTGCCCTCAGCCAACCCACTCAGCTGGGCCATTGGGGTTGCAGGCGTGCTCGTGGCCTGGTCGGGTGCTCCCAGTGTGGAGGCCCGCAACCTTCCCCCATCCCCCCAGCCCCTGGAAGCCGCCGGCGTCACGCCGGGCACAGAGTCTGCTGGGGATGAGGGCGCGCTCAGCCCCTTGGCACTCGGCGACGCGAGCGCTGCGGGCGCGGCCACCCCATCGAGCAATCCCGGCAATCCCGCCTCCCTGCCCGCCGCACCGGTGCCACCCCCGGCCGCTGGCACCGGCAACGCCAACGCCACAACCCCAGAGAGCGGCCGTCCGGATTCTTTTCCCAGCCAGGGCCAGGACCCCAGCCCGGTGCCGCTGCCCGGCGGTGGCCCAGCGGCTGATCTGGCGCCCGCACCGGCGGCCGCGGCGGCCTCCCCGCCGCCCCTGCTGCTCGACATCACCGCCGATCAGCAGGGCTTCGATCTGGTGATCAACCGCTATGTGGCCACCGGCAATGTGTCGGCCCAGATGGCGGGTGGCCGCCTGATGGCCGACCGGCTCGAATACGACACCGTGAGCCGGACCGTCTACGCCACTGGCAGCGTGCGGTTCCAGCGCGGCAACCAGTTCCTGCAGGCCAGCAAGCTGCGTTTCAACCTGATCGAAGGTCGTGGCGAGATGGAGGACGTCTACGGCGTGCTCGACCTCACCACTGCCGCTGTGGATCTCAATCCGGAGGTGCCCCCCGCCGAGCCCCTGGGCCCACCGCCATCGCTGGCCTGCCCCACCGAGCTGCCGCCGATCCCGGACTGGCACCCCTATCCCTGGGCTGCTACGGCATGGGCTGGTCAGACCACCAACGCCGGCTTCGGCGAAACCTTTGTGTTCCAGGGGTCCCTGCGCAACGACTACCTGCTGGGCGCCGGCCTGCAGCGGCGCCTGCTCCAGGCCGGACCCTTCGCCCTCGAACTCGATCTCAACCTGCTGGGGCACAAGGCCGCCGCTGAGAACAGTGCCGGCATCGCCGCCCAGAGCTTCGGGGAAATCACCGCCGGCATCGGGCTGCGGGCCTGGCTGCAGCCCTGGCTCAGCCTGGGCATCGTGCAGGGGGTGAGCCTCAACACCAGCTTGAGCAACTTCGAATGCGGCACCCGCGAGGATTGCGCGCAGTTTCTCAACTATCTCGCCTTCGAGGTGGAAGGGGCGTTCTCGCCGCAGTGGTCGGTGGTGGGCCGGATTCATCACCGCTCGGGCGCCTTCGGGGTCTACAGCGGTGTACGGGAAGGAAGCAACGCCTACCTGATCGGGCTCCGGCACCGCTTCGGCAACCCGCCGGCCCGCACGGCGAACCCGCAGGCTGAGCTGCTGCCGCCCAAGGGCTGCCCCAACCGCGGCGCCGAGCCGCCCGAGCGGCCCCGCTCCCTGGCCGAAGCGCTGGAGCAGGTCGCGATGGGCGGCACCGCCCCCGCCGAGCCCCAGCCCCCTGCCCGGCCCCCGGCCGGCACCGGTGCCGGTGCTGCGAACGGCACTGGCACTGGCACCAACGCGGGTACCACCAGCGCCGACCAGACGCCTGAGCGGCCCAGCTTCCGCGCCCTGCGCGCCCAGGAGGCGGAACGCCGCAAGGCGATCGCCGCCCTCACCGATCAACGCATCAGCGATCTGCAGGTGCGCGCCGGCCTGGCCTCCGAGCGCCGCTTCGGCGTTCCAGGCGGCGGCAACGCCAATACCGATGACGGGGATAACACCAACAACGACTTCGGGCCCGCCAGGCCGCCCCAGGTGCGGCAGCTGGAGAGCAACCGCAACCCGAAACTGGTGGACGGCACCCTCACCCGGCTGCGCTTTCAAGCCGCCCGCGCCGTGCTCACCGCCGAAGGCTGGCGGGCCGATCGGGCCAGCTTCACCAACGATCCATTCACGCCCGCCCAGTCGTGGATGGACGCCGACGACGTGCTGGCCGTGCAGGACAAGAACGGCGACACGGTGATCACCTCCCGTCGCAACCGGCTGATCCTGGAAGATCGCCTGCCGATCAATGTCACCAGCCGCACCCGCATCCGCAAGGAGCAGGAGGTGCAGAACCGCTGGGTGCTGGGCGTCGACAACGAAGACCGCGACGGCTTCTACGTGGGCCGCCGCCTCAAGCCGATCGGCATCGGCCAGCGCGGCACCCTGCAACTCGAGCCCCAGTTCCTGCTGCAGCGGGCCTACGAGGGCACCACCAGCAGCTATCCACTGCCCGGACAATCCGCCGGAGCGGATCCTCAGTCGCAACCGAGCACCCTCGGCGATCTGTTCGGCCTTGAAGCGCGCCTGCAGGCGCCGCTGTTCGGCTTCGACGCCGACCTCAACCTCGACATCTCCACCTTCGAACCCGCCAACTTCGCCAACGGCACCCGGAGCTGGGGCGAACTGGTGCGCCCACTCAAGTTGCCGCTGCTGGGCAAAGTGAAGTCGCGCATCTTCGGCGCCTATCGCTTCCGCATCTGGAACGGCACGCTCGGCGAGCAGGACGTCTATTCCGCCTACGGCACCTCGATCGAACAGCGTGGCGAGCTGCCGCCTGTTGGCAACTTCAGCAACAGCTACTTCTGGCGGCTGGGTATTGGCAACTATCAGAGCAACGAGTTCTTCGAGAACGGCGGCGAATCGCAGAACTTTGCCCAGCTGTGGCGCGGGAATGCCTTCGGCGCCATCAACAGCTCCCTCACCCTCTGGCGAGGCAAGCCGCTGCCCTCCACCCCGGAAGGGGCACTGCGCTATTCGCCGGTGCCGATCGTGCCGGGGCTCACCTTCAACACCAACATCTCTGCCAGCCTGGCCTACTTCGGAGATGGCACCCGCCAGAACGTGTTCTCGCTCTCCGGCGGGCCCACGCTCACCCTGGGCCACTTCAGCAGGTCCTTCCTCGATTACACCCAGCTCACCATCACCGGTGGCATCAGCTTGCGTGATGGCCTCAGCCCGTTTGCCTTCGATGCCGCCGTGGATCTGGGCACCGTGGGCATCGGCCTCACCCAGCAGCTGGTGGGCCCCCTGGTGCTCAATGGCGGCATCGGCCTGAACGTGGATGCCAGCTCACCCAACTACGGCGAGATAACAGGCTCGTACGTGGAGCTGCGCTGGCAGCGCCGCTCCTACGCCTTCAGCGTCTACTACAGCCCCTATGAAGGGATCGGTGGCGTGCGCGTGCGGCTGAACGATTTCGGCTTCAAGGGCACCGGCGTGCCCTTCGTGCCGTATGAGCAGCGCATGCGCGGACAGACCGGCGATGGCCTGTTCTGAGCGAGCAGGCGCCCCTGCTGCTCAGAACCCGTTCAGGTAAGGCAGACGGGCAACAGTGGCCACCAGCGCGTCGTCGTTGGCGAGCAGCTGGCCGGTGGCATCCCACTGGCCGGTGGTGAGCATCTGCCGCGGCCCGGGCGCCAGCTCAAGGGCCCACACCTGATCGCCGCAACGCAGCTCGGCGGCCTGCACATCCAGCAGGAAGGAGGCGGAAGGGTGGGCACTGGCATGGGCCTGGATGGCCAGCATCTGCTCGTGGCCGCTGGTGAGGCAAGGCAAACCGAGCGCCAGGCCATTGCCGTGGAAGATTTCGGCGAAGCTTTCGCCGATCACCGCCCGGATGCCCCAGCGCATCAGCGCCTGCGGCGCATGCTCCCGGCTCGATCCGCAGCCGAAGTTGCGGTTCACCAGCAGCAGCCGGGCACCGCTGTGCTCGGGGCGGTCGAAGGGATGGCTGCCGCCCAGCTCATTGCGGTCGTCAGCGAACACCTGTTCCCCCAGGCCTTCGAAGGTGACGCACTTGAGGAAGCGGGCCGGGATGATCCGGTCGGTGTCGATATCGTCGCCGGCAAGCACCAACGCACGCCCTTCGACTCTGGGGATCGGGCCGATCGGGAAGCTGCTGGCGCTCACCGCATCGGTGAGGGGGGGCAGGGAAGGGGAAGCGATCACGGCGTCAGGCGGTGAGAGAAGGCTGGCGGGAGGCGGTGGTGCTTGGGCCGACTTCGGCGAGCAGTTCGCGCACGTCGGTGACATGGCCGCGGACGGCGGCGGCGGCCACCATCGCCGGGCTCATCAGCAGGGTGCGGCCGCTGGCGGAACCCTGCCGGCCCTTGAAGTTGCGGTTGCTGGAACTGGCGCTGATCTGGCGCCCTTCCAGGCGGTCGGGGTTCATCGCCAGGCACATCGAGCAGCCGGGTTCGCGCCACTCGAACCCAGCCGCGCGGAACAGCTGGTCGAGGCCTTCAGCTTCGGCGGCGCGGGCCACCTGCTCGGAACCAGGCACCACGAATGCCCGGATGCCATCGGCCACGTGGCGGCCACGGGCCACCAGGGCGGCGGCACGCAGGTCGCTGAGCCGGCCGTTGGTGCAGCTGCCGATGAAGCAGACATCCACCGGCAGACCGGCGATCGCTGCGCCGGGGCTGAGGTTCATGTAGCGGTAGGCCTCCTCGGCGATGGGCCGCTCCTGTGGATCGAGCTGCTCAGGGGTGGGTACCGCTTCATCCACGCCGATGCCCTGGGCCGGGGTGATGCCCCAGGTGACCGTGGGCGACAGCGTGGAGGCATCGAAGCGCACCTCGTCGTCGTAGCTGGCGTCGGCATCGCTGGCCAGGCTCGACCACCAGGCCACTGCCCGCTCCCAGGCAGCGCCAGAGGGGGCCATCGGCCGCCCCTCCAGGTAGGCGAAGGTGGTGGCATCGGGATTGACGTAGCCGCAGCGGGCGCCGCCCTCGATCGCCATGTTGCAGAGGGTCATGCGCTCCTCCATCGACAGAGCCGCCACGGCGGGGCCGGCGAACTCATAGGCATGACCGACGCCTCCCTTGACCCCAAGCACCCGGATCACGTGCAGGATCAGATCCTTGGCGTACACGCCAGCGGGCAGGGCGCCATCCACCCAGATGCGGCGCACCCGCAGCTTGTTCAATGCCAGGCTCTGGGTGGCGAGCACGTCGCGCACCTGGCTGGTGCCGATGCCGAAGGCGATCGCCCCGAAGGCGCCGTGGGTGGAGGTGTGGGAATCGCCGCAGGCCACGGTCATGCCGGGCTGGGTGAGGCCAAGCTCAGGGGCGATCACGTGCACGATTCCCTGCCGGCCGCTGCCGATCCCGTGCAGGGGAATGCCGTGGGCGGCGCAGTTGCGCTCCAGATTCACCAGCATCTCCTCGGCCAGGGGATCGGCGAAGGGGCGGGCCTGGGAGGTGGTGGGCACGATGTGGTCCACCGTGGCGACGGTGCGCTCCGGGTGGCGCACCCCCAGGCCGAGATCCCTCAGGGCGGCGAACGCCTGCGGGCTGGTGACCTCATGGATCAGATGAAGGCCGATGAACAACTGGGTGGAGCCACCCGGCAGTTCCGCCACGCGGTGGAGATCCCACACTTTGTCGTAGAGGGTGCCGGCGCTCACCGTTTGTCCACAGGGGTCTGACGACACCCTAAAACCGAGCCGTGCGGGCGGTCGGAATCAGGCGGGCGCGATGAGCTGCAGCCGCAGGCGGTTGAGCGCCTCCCCGGCGGTGACGGCCTGGATCCAGGCGCGGCCCCGGGAGCTGCCGAAACGCACCGCCTCGCTGCGGCTGCCCTGCGGGCCCGCCAGGCCGATGTGCACCAGGCCCACCGGCTTCTCGGCGCTGCCACCGCCCGGGCCGGCGATGCCGGTCACCGACACCGCCCAGGTGGCGCCGGTGCTGCGGCGCACCCCTTCCGCCATGGCCAGGGCCACCGGATCGCTCACCGCACCATGGCGCTCAAGCGCGGTGGCTGTCACCCCGAGCAGGTGCTGCTTGATCGTGTTGGCATAAGCGATCACCCCGCCGAGGAACACATCGGAGGCGCCGGGCACGGCCGCCAGAGCAGCGCCGATGCCGCCGCCGGTGCAGCTCTCCGCCACCGCCAGGGTTTCCCCGCGGGCCCGCAGCAACGCCAGCACCACAGAAGCCAGCGATTCCTCGTCGGCGCCGAAGCAGAGGGTGCTGGTGCGGGCGCGCAGCTCTGCCTCCAGCGGCGCGAGCAACGCCGCCGCCTCGGCGGTGCTGGCGGCCCGCGCCGTGAGGCGCAGCTTCACCTCACCGGTGCCGGCATAGGGGGCCACAGTTGGGTTCTCGAGGGCCAGCAGGTCGGCCACCTGCTCGGCCAGTGTGGATTCGCCGATGCCCCAGAAACGCAGCAGCCGGCTCTGGAAACAGGCCCCCGCCAACCCCTGCTCCCGCAGCCAGGGCACGGCGCTCTGCTGCCACATCGGCCTCAGTTCGCTCGGCACCCCCGGGAAGGTGAGCACGGTGAAACCCGGCTGGATGTGGCCGTCTGGCAGGGAGGTTGCCGGCGGACTCCAGAGCATCCCCGGCGCGGTGCCGGTGGGGTTCGGCACCACGCGGGCGCCCTCGGGCAGCAGCGCCTGGCGCCGGTTGCTGGCGGCCAGCGGCCGACCCCGGCCGGCCAGCTTGGCCTGGATGTCTTCCCACACCTGCGGCACCTCCACCAGCGGCGTGCCGAAAGCGGCGGCGATCGCCTCGGTGGTGAGGTCGTCGGGGGTGGGGCCGAGGCCACCGGTGCAGATCAGCAGACGGCTGCGGGCCGCGGCTTCGCGCACCACCTGGATCAGCCGCTCGCGGTTGTCCCCCACCACGGTCTGGCGGAAATGCGGAAGGCCGAGGGCAGCGAACTCTTCGGCCAGCCAGCGGGCGTTGCTGTTGAGGATGTTGCCGAGCAGCAGCTCGGTGCCGATGCAGAGCACCTCGGCCGCGGCCCTGTCACCTTCGCCCATCTGCGCACCGCCCACTGGCTGAGAGCTCATCGGTTCAGCATCATCCCGGCCAACCCAGGCTGGCAGCGTCTGCGCTCAGCTGGGTCGGTTGCCGCCGCCGTCGCAGGGGGGAGCGGGCAGCTGGGCCGCGAGGTGGCTGCGCGACCCCATCACGGCGCCGATCAGGATGGCGGTGGCGATCGCCAGCCAGAGGAAGCGCATCTCCACGTTGGCGGCCACCAGCGCCAGGGTGGCCAGCCATTGGGTGAAGGCATAGATCAGCAGCACCGTGCGGCGATGGCTGAAGCCGGCCCGCAGCAAGCGGTGGTGCAGGTGGCGCCGGTCGGGATAGAAGGGGGAATGGCCCTCGCTGAGCCGGCCCATGATCACCGCCGACATGTCCGCCAGGGGCAGCGACAGGATCAGCAGCGGAAACAGCAGGCTCACGGTGGTGAGCCCCTTGGCCGGCCCCACGATGCTGATCGCCGCCAGAGCGAAGCCGAGGAAGTAGGAGCCGCCATCGCCCATGAAAATGCGGGCGGGGTTGAAGTTGTGGCGCAGGAAACCGAAGCAGGCCCCCGCCAGCGCGGCGGCCAGCAGCCCGGCGGCGCTCTGCTGCAGGCTGAAACTCACCGACAGCAGACCGATCGCGGCAATGCCGCCCACGCCCGCGGCCAGCCCGTCGAGGCCGTCGATCCAGTTGATCGCATTGGTGATGCCCACCAGCCAGATCAGCGTGGCCAGCAGGCTCAGCGCATCGGGAAGCACGAGGCTCGCCGGCGGCTGGCCGAACAGGCCGAACGGCAGATCGATCGCGCCGATGCGCACGCCCTGGCTCCAGACCACCATGGCCACGGCCACCTGACCCGCCAGCCGGGGCAGGGGCGGCAGGGCGAACAGGTCGTCCGCCAGGCCGATCACGAAGAAACAGAGCGAGCCCGCCAGCGTCGTCCAGATCAGCTGGTCTTTGGCGGGCGAGAGGGTACCGAAGCCCCCCAGCGCCCAGATGCAGGTGAGCGCCAGCGAGAACCCGAGCACCATGCCCACCCCGCCCAGCCGCACCATCGGGATGCTGTGCTGCTTGCGTGAATCGGGCGGGTCGAACAGACCCAGCCGCAACCCGAGCCGCCGCACCAGCGGCACCACCAACGCCGTAAGCAGGGACGCGACACCGAAGGTGACGAAGGCCGCGATGACCGGGTTGCGGAGAAGACTCACGACTGCGAAAGGCTTCTCAGCTGAAGGCTCAGGGCGTGGCTGGGGGGATGGAACGCCGACAGCGCACAGGCCAAGGCGGGATGGTTCATCACAGGGTGAGCCATGGGCCTGGTTGTCCTGGCGAGCAGCTTAGGGAGGAGGGGCAGCTCAGACCGGCTGGGCCACGCGGACCGGGCCGTACAGGGGGAAACGCGAGCACAGCGCCCGGACCCGCTCGCGGCAGCGCAGTTCCACCACGGCGTCCTCGGGATGCAGCAGGCGATCCGCGATCACATCGGCCACTTCCACGAACGCCTCGGCATCGAAGCCGCGGGTGGTGAGCGCGGCGCTGCCAACGCGCAGGCCGCTGGTGACGAAAGGCGATTCGGGGTCGAACGGCACCGTGTTCTTGTTGGCGGTGATGTTCACATCGCTCACCAGCAGGTCGGCGACCTTGCCGGTGAGGCCCACCGAGCGCAGATCGAGCAGCACCAGGTGATTGTCGGTGCCTCCCGACACCACCCGGATGCCGCGTTCCATCAAGCGGGCCGCCATCGCCTTGGCATTGACCACCACCTGCTGGCTGTAGGCGCGGAAGGACGGCTGGAGGGCTTCGCCGAAGGCCACGGCCTTGGCGGCCACCACATGCTCCAGGGGGCCGCCCTGGCTGCCGGGGAACACGGCCTTGTCGAACTGCCGACCGAAGGCGGCATCACCCGTCAGGATCAGGCCACCGCGAGGGCCGCGCAGGGTCTTGTGGGTGGTGGTGGTGACCACATGGCAGTGGGGGACAGGGCTGGGGTGCACACCTGCGGCCACCAGACCGGCGATGTGGGCCATGTCGGCCAGCAGATAGGCGCCCACCTCATCAGCGATGGCGCGGAAAGCGGCGAAATCGATCGTGCGGGGGTAAGCGGAATAACCGCAGATGATGAGCTTGGGGCGGTGCTCGAGCGCCAGCTCGCGGATGTGGGCGAAATCGAGCTGTTCGGTGTCGGGGGAAACGCCGTAATGCACGGCCTTGAACCACTTGCCCGACACGTTCACGGGAGAGCCGTGGGTGAGGTGGCCGCCGTGGGAGAGGTCCATGCCCAGGATCGTGTCGCCCGGCTGCAGCAGAGCCAGGAACACGGCGAAGTTGGCCTGGGCGCCGCTGTGGGGCTGCACGTTCGCCCAGTCGGCGCCGAACAGCTGGCGGGCGCGGGCGATGGCCAGCTCCTCGATCGCATCAACGTGCTCGCAGCCGCCGTAGTAGCGCTTGTGGGGCAGGCCCTCGGCGTACTTGTTGGTCAGCACCGAGCCCTGGGCTTCCATCACGGCCCGGGACGTGAAGTTCTCGCTGGCGATCAGCTCGAGATGGTGCTGCTGACGCTCCTGCTCCTTGCCGATCAGGGCGGCGATGGCGGGATCGCCGCTCGCCAGGGAATGGTTGAGGGCCTCGCCGCTGGAGTCCGTCATCGATCGGTACGTCGCCTGATGGAACGGATCGTAGGAAATCGACCCACCCGCAGGGCTGCTGGCGCGGAAGCGCAAAAAAAACCGCCCGGGTGGGCGGTGAGAGGAAACGAAAAGGGGAAACGTTGAAAGCGCGCCTGGAGAGATTCGAACTCCCGACCCTCTGATCCGTAGTCAGATGCTCTAATCCGCTGAGCTACAAGCGCGTGCCCACACATTCTCACCGCACGGAGGGCCCTTCCGTCAACAGGCCCAGGCCCTGGGGCCACAATCGAGGCAGCTTCCTGCGGCGGCTCACCGCGCAACAACCATGCCGATCCGCTGGTACGGCCCCGCCGATCCCACAGACCCCACCTATCGCCACTTCGAGCGGATCGTGAACCTCACCCTGCACGGCATGGCTTTCGCCGCCATCAACAGCGGGCTTTGGGTGGTGCAGGGTCTGCGCCACCCCTGGAACCATCTGGGCTGGCTGAGCCTGGGCTGGGGGGGGCTGTGGCTGGTGCATCTGTGCGTGGTGCTGAGCCGGCGGCCGCCCGCTTCCGATGGGGCTACACCATGAGCAGTTCCCCTTGCCCCCTGCGGCCATGACGCTCTCGGCCACAGAGATCGAAGACCTTCGCCAGGCCCTCGCCGAGCGGCTCTACCTGCAGATCGCCGGCTGGCACCTCTACCTGGGCGATGCGGGCCTCGATGGCCCGTTGGCGATCGAATGTGCCGCCCGGCTCGACCAGGGGGCCGGGGTGTGCGCCCGCCAGGCGCTGGAGGCGGTGCAGGTGCCGATCGGTGGCGGCTCCAGCCGCCTGCCTCTGGCGCGGCTGATCCCGCCTGGGCAACTGCGCGACCTCGAAGATGTGCTCGAAGGCTTCAGCCACTGAAGTTCGGCGACAAGCCGGGCGCAAAGGCAAGGCTGCGAATAGGGTTGCTGCCACCGCAGGCGCCGGATGCTGGTCATCGAGGTCACCAACGCCCGCGAGGTGGTCCGCCAGCGCATCGGCCGTCTGGGTGGGCGGCTGATCGGCAAGGTGGTCGACGCCGAAGCCCAGGTGGAGAAGGCCTTGATCCAGGAGCTGGAAACCGCCTTCCGCGAGTTCGGCATCGAAGCCCGCATCTTCTCGGTCGACGGGCCCACGATGGTGGGCCGCAGCCACATCGAGGTGCCTGTTCACGTGCGGGAGGAACGGCAGGTGCGGCTCAAGAGCGGCGCCTGAGCCGCCGCAGCACCTGCTGGCTGAGCTGGCGCGCTTCCGGCACCCCGGCCGAGGTGGCCAGCAGCCCATAGACCGCGAAGGCCAGGGAAGCACTGAGCCCGCACTCCAGCAACTGGCCGATCAGGCCGGCCGGCCAGGGCACGCCGATCGAGAGCAGCCAGGCAACCAGCCCGGCCCCCACTGCCGCCAGCAGTAGCAGCACGCTGTCGCGGCCCCACTGACGCAGGGGCAGCTGGCCGAGGCGATTCTGGAGGGCCAGCAGCAACCCCAGGCAGGTGAGCACGTTGACAGAGACGGTGGCCATCACCAGCCCAGCAGCGCCGAAGTTGATCGCCGGCAACTGCAGACCCCAGGGAGTGGGGCCCCCAACGAACAACCAGCAGAAGACCACGTTGAAGCCGATCCCGGCCAGGGAGAAACGGAACGGCGTGGTGCCATCACCAAGGGCATAGAAGACGCGCACGATCACGTCGCGGCCGAGGTAAGCGGGCATGCCCACCCCATAGGCGATCAGCAGGCTGGTCACCAGCTGGGCCGCCTCCGCGTCGAAGGCTCCCCGCTTGTAGATCAGGGCCACGATCGGGCCGGCCAAGCCCACCATCAAGGCCCCCAAGGGCAACATGCTGGCGTTGGAGAGCATCAACCCCTGACGGATGCGTCCCACCAGAGCTGGCCGGTCGGCCGGTTCTGTGAGCCTGGAGAGCACCGGCAGCAACGGCACCAGCAAGGCGTTCGAGATCAAGCCCAGCGGTGTCTGCACCAGGAGGTTGGCGTAGCCCAGACCGGCCGCCGCACCCACCATCCCCGAAGCGAAGAACAGGCTGGTGAACACATTGATCTGCAGCATCCCGGAGGAGAGCGTGGCCGGCGCCATCACCTGCAACACCTCCTGCACACCGGGGTGGTGCCAGTCCCACACAAGCTGGAAGCGGTGCAGCCCCTGCTTCGCCAGGGCCGGCAGCTGGATCAGCCACTGCAGTACAGCTCCGAGTGTGGTGGTGCCCGCCAGCACCACCCCACCGAGCACGGCCGTGGCCGGCAGGCCGATCTCCGGGCCTACCAGCCACCAGAGCGCACCGATGCCGCCGATCATCGCCACGCTGGAAACAAGTGGGCTCACCGAGGGCAGCCAGAAGACATCGGCGGCGTTGAGAGCCCCGAAACCCAGGCCAATCAAGCCAGCAAACAGAGCCATCGGCGCCATCCAGCGCAACTGGAGCACGGCGATCGCGTGGCGCTCCCCCTCCAGGCCCGGGCCCACCAGGCTGATCAGCGGGTCGGCGGCCAGCACCAGCAGCACGGTCACGCCCAGCAGGCCCACCCCCACCAGGGTGTTGATCGCCGCCAGCACGTGGGCCCCCTCCTGGCGCGGCCGCCGGGCCAGCACGCTCACCATGGCGCTGTGAAACGGCCCGTTGATCCCGCCCAGCAGGATCAGCAGAAATCCCGGCAGCACGTAGGCGTAGTTGTAGGCGTCGTAAGCGGCCCCCACGCCGAAGGCGGCGGCGATCACCAGCTGGCGCAGCAGACCTGCCACCTTGCTCAAGGCGGTGGCAAGGGCCACGATCAAGGCGATGCGCCGCAGGGATTTCACCATCCGGTATCGACCACAGGCCCATTCGTTCGGCTGATTCTCCACCGCGTCCCCCCACCTCATGGCACCAGCCCCCCAAGCCGTGGCATTCCCCCCGGAAGCGGTTTCCACCGTGCTCCGCTTCGAGCCTCTCGTGGAGGGAATCCTGCTGCGGCGCTACAAGCGGTTCCTCGCCGATGTGGAGCTCACCGATGGCGCGGTGGTGACGGCCCACTGCGCCAACACCGGCCCGATGACCGGGGTGCTGATTCCCGGCGGCCGCGTGCGGCTGCGCCACGATCCCCGGCCCGAGCGCAAGCTGGCCTGGACGTGGGAGCAGGCGGAAGTGCCCAGCGCCGACGGCTCCCTCTGCTGGGTGGGCATCAACACCGCCTTGCCGAACCGGCTGGTGCGCGCCACGGTTGAAGCCGGTCTGCTGGAGCCCTGGCTGGGGCCGATCGGGGCCATCCGCGCGGAGGTTCCCTATGGCCGCGGGCGCCGCAGCCGCATCGATCTGCTGCTCACGCCCGCCGAGGGGGCAGCCGATCCCCGCCTCATTTATGTGGAAATCAAGAACACCACCTGGAGCCGCGGCTCCTTGGCGCTCTTTCCCGACACGGTCACCGAACGGGGCCAGAAGCACCTGGAGGAACTGACCGACCTGCTGCCCGAGGCGCGTGCGGTGCTGGTTCCCTGCCTGAGCCGTGGGGACGTGGACCGTTTCGCCCCAGGCGACTCCGCCGATCCCCGCTATGGAGAGCTCTTCCGTACGGCACTGGCGGCCGGGGTGGAGGTGCTGCCCTGCCGCTACGACTTCCGGCAGGACGCGGTGACATGGCTGGGCACGGCACCGGTGGAGACGCATGAAATCTCCAAACTCTTTATGCCACTACCGTCTTTGAGCGATCTGTAACCGTCGACACCACAAGAACACGCATCAGAAAGGAAGTTTGGCGGCCAGGGACGCGCTTCCGAGCGTCATCCACTTCCGACAACCCTCCTGGTCTTTTCTTACATGACCATTGCAACCCAAGCCCCTCGACACCGGCGCCCCAAGCGCCTGTCGGAGGCGAGCCTGCTTGAAGCTCCCCCACTGCTGCTGCGTCGCATCAGGGGCATGAGCAGTTCCCGCACCCTCACCTGGATGGCCTGCGTTCCGCTGGCACTTTTCGGTCTTGGTGTGTTCAACCTTTCGGCTCATGCCGCAGAGCTTCCCGAGCTCACCCCTGCCTTCCTGATCAACAACCTCTGGCTGCTGATCGCCTCGATCCTGGTGATCTTCATGAACGCCGGTTTCGCCATGGTGGAAGCCGGCCTCTGCCGCCAGAAGAACGCCACCAACATCCTGGCCAAGAACCTGATCGTGTTCGCGCTGGCGGCGAGTGCCTACTGGCTGATCGGTTTTTCGCTGATGTACGGCTCCGCCGTGGTGCCCGGTTGGCTCTTCTACGGCAAGGGAGGTCCGCTCGGTCTGTTCTTTGATCCCGCGGTCACTCCAGCGATGGTCACGGATGGCGCTCTGGTTCCCAGTGTTGACTTCCTCTTCCAGGTGGCCTTTGCCGGCACCTCGGCCACGATCGTTTCCGGCCTGGTGGCCGAGCGCATCAAGTTCTTTGAGTTCGTGATCTTCTCGCTGGTGCTGGTGGGTTTCATCTACCCGATTGCCGGCAGTTGGAAGTGGAACGCCGAAGGCTGGCTCAACAAACTCGGTTTCATCGACTTCGCCGGCTCCACCCTGGTCCACACGGTTGGTGCTTGTGCTGGCCTCACCGGGGCGATCATCCTCGGCCCCAGGATCGGCAAGTTCGTTGATGGCAAGGTCAAGGCCATCCCCGGCCACAACCTGGCCATCGCCACTCTCGGCTGTCTGATTCTCTGGATCGGCTGGTACGGCTTCAACCCCGGCTCCGTCCTTTCGATGACCGAAGCCGTTCCCTACATCGCTGTCACCACCACCCTGGGTGCAGCCGGCGGCGGCATCGCCGGCACCGTGGTTTCCCAGCTGCAGTCAGGCAAGCCCGACCTCACCATGACCATCAACGGCATCCTGGCCGGCCTGGTGGGCATCACTGCCGGTTGCGATGCTTTCGGCATGGGCAGTGCATGGATCGTCGGCTTCATCGCCGGAGCGCTTGTTGTGTTCTCCGTGAGCATCATCGACGGCCTCGGCATCGATGATCCCGTGGGTGCCTGGTCGGTTCACGGCACCTGCGGCATCTGGGGCACGCTCGCTGTTGGCCTGTTCAACAAAGACGCAGGTCTCTTCTTTGGCGGCGGCTTCGGGCTCCTCGGTCTGCAGATCCTTGGTTCGGTCTGCTACGTGATCTTCGCCCTCGTCACCTCCTGGATCGTCTGGTCCGTGCTCGGCGGCGTCAGCGGCGGCATCCGGGTCACGGAAACTGAAGAAGAGGAAGGTCTCGACATCAGCGAGCACGGCATGGAGGCCTATCCCGATTTCGCCTCCACGGCCAGCTGAACCCTGGTTCACCAAAGCGCGGCAGCTTGGCTCCGCGCCCCCACCCACGGCTCATCTCGTGGGTTTTTTGTCGTCAATGGCCCGGGCCCGCCCATAGAGTCGTCAGCGATGTGGGGCGATGCCGTGGACACCCGTGCCTTCAAGCGCTCGCTGCACCATTCGGAGCGCTACAACCGCCGCGGCTTCGGCCGGGCCGAAGAGGTGGCCGGCAGCCTTGAGCAGGCCTATCAGAGCGCGTTGATCGCCACGATCCGCGAGCAGGGCTATGAGCTGCGCCACGGGCGCCTCACGATCAAGCTGGCCGAGGCCTTCGGTTTCTGCTGGGGCGTGGAGCGGGCGGTGGCGATGGCCTACGAAACGCGGCGTCACTACCCGAGCGAGCGGATCTGGATCACCAACGAGATCATCCACAACCCCTCGGTGAACGACCACCTCCGCCAGATGAACGTGCAGTTCATTCAGGTGGAGGAAGGCGTGAAGGATTTCTCCGAGGTGGGCACCGGCGATGTGGTGATCCTGCCGGCCTTCGGCGCCACGGTGCAGGAGATGCAGCTGCTCAATGAGCTGGGCTGCCACATCGTCGACACCACCTGCCCCTGGGTGTCGAAGGTCTGGAACACGGTGGAGAAGCACAAGAAGCAGGCCTTCACCTCGATCATTCACGGCAAGGTGAAGCACGAGGAAACGCTTGCCACCAGCTCCTTCGCCGGCACTTACCTGGTGGTGCTCGACACCGCCGAAGCCCAGATGGTCTGCGACTACATCCTCGGCCGCGGCGATCGCGAGGCCTTCATGGAACGGTTCGCCAAGGCCTGCTCGCCTGGCTTCGACCCCGACCGCGACCTCGATCGGGTGGGGGTGGCCAACCAGACCACCATGCTCAAGAGCGAAACCGAGGACATCGGACGCATGTTTGAGCGCACGATGCTGACCCGCTACGGCCCCACCGCCCTCAACGATCACTTCCTGGCCTTCAACACGATCTGCGACGCCACCCAGGAGCGGCAGGACGCCATGTTCTCGCTGGTGGACGAACCCCTGGATCTGCTGGTGGTGATCGGCGGCTACAACTCCTCAAACACCACCCACCTGCAGGAGATCGCCATCAGCCGCGGCATCCGCTCCTTCCACATCGACACGCCCGAGCGGATCGGCCCCGGCAATCAGATCGAGCACAAGCCCCTGGGCGGCGAACTGGAGAGCGTGTCCCCCTTCCTGCCGGAGGGGCCGCTGAAAGTGGGAATCACCTCCGGAGCCTCCACCCCCGACCGGGTGGTGGAGGATGTGATCCGTCACCTGATGGAGCTGTGCGAGCCCTGAGCACCTTTGCCGCCCTCCCTGCGGCCTTGCACCGTGCCACCCGCACCCGTGCCAGCGGTGTCAGCGCCAGGAGCGGCAGCACCGAGGAACGTGCCCTTCTGCAAGACACGGAGGCATCCAAGCCTGCTGTCACATCGGCTGCGTATCAGCCGGACGCTGCGATTTACGGTTGCCTGTGACAACCAGAAACAGTTCATCCACTCCGGCCTTCGGTAGGTCCAATCCTTTGACCTTCACCCAGCCCCGCCATCTGTCCGACGCTGTCGTGCCCGTTTCCCCGTTACGCAACGGGGACGATGCACGCATCCGCTGCTACACGAGCGTCTTCGCCGACCTGATGGAAATGCGTGCGGAACCCCGCACCGTTGCCACCTACCTCGACCATCACGACGGCTGGTTCCGCCGCTGCGCGGCTCCGATGCAGGTGTTGCCGCTCGGACACAACGGCTATGCCCTCACCCTGGGCCGCTTTGGCAACTTCGGCTTCGAGGTGGAGCCCACGATCGGGCTGGAGCTGCTGCCACAGAGCGAAGGGGTCTACCGGATCGTGACCATCCCTCTGCCGGAAGGCGACCCCGCCCTGCAGCAGATCTACGACGTGGCCTTCAACGCCTCGCTTCAGCTTGAGCGTGGCGAAGGCGATCAGGCGCTCGCCACCATGGTGCGCTGGACCCTGGATCTGAGCGTGTGGATCCGGCTGCCCGCCGTGATCGGCCTGCTGCCTGAAGGGCTGGTGCAATCCAGCGGCGATCACCTGCTGCGCCAGATCGTGCGGCAGATCTCGCGCAAGCTCACCTGGAAGGTGCAGGAGGATTTCCACGCCACCCATGAGCTCACCTGCCCGCCACGGCGTCAGGCGCGCTTCTGATCGCCTGGCATTGCTGCCGAGGCCCTGTCAGCTGTGCGGGCGCGGGCCTGTTCTCTAGGCCCTGAGAGGCCCACAGCGGCTCAGCGCTCAGAATCCGTGCGCTCTCAGCGGCTCGTCCAGATCTTGTTGACGATCTGCATGCCGCTGACCGCTTGCCAGAGGAACAGCGACATCACGGTCATGTTCAAGCCCACATGCGCCTTGCGGGCGAGCATGTTGCCCTTCTGCATGGCCGGAGCGAAGGCGGCGGCCACGGCGATCAGGCTCACCATGGAGATGCCCGCCAGCAGGTGCGGCCCCACGAACAGCTTGCCGTTGTTGATGTAGGTGACGGCCATGCCGCCGAAGCTGCCGAGCACCATCAGGGCCAGCACCAGGCTGCCGATCTGGAAGTGGCGTTGGGCGAACTTGCCCTTGATCAACTCCTTGCGCTGTTCCGGTTCAGCGGTGCGGGTCTTCTTGGCCTTCACCCCCAGATAGAGGGCGTAGCCGAAGAGTGCCAGCAGCGCCCACATCAGCAGGGGATGCAGGAAGTTGAGATTGAAAGCCAGGGCGTCCGGCATCGCAGTGAGAACGGTGACGTTGCGAAGCTACAACTCACGGTGTCGTCCCGTCCGTTCAGTGGAGGAAGTGGCGACGTCCGGTGGTGACCATCGCCAGACCGAGCTCCTCGCAGGCCCGGATCGAATCGCCATCGCGCAGGCTGCCGCCCGGCTGGATCACCGCCGTGATGCCGTGGCGGGCAGCCAGGCGCACGGTGTCGTCGAAGGGGAAGAAGCCATCGCTGGCCAGCACCGCCCCCCGGGCCGCCTCTGCCGCCGCCTCCAGCGCGAGCCGCGCCGATCCCACCCGATTCATCTGGCCCGCACCGATGCCCAGGCTGGCCCCATCGCTGGCCACCACAATCGCGTTGGAACGCACATGACGCACCAACCGCCAGGCGAAGCGCAGATCGTCCAGTTCAGCCGCCGTCGGCGCCCTGCTCGTCACCACTTGCCACTCGGCTTCGTCCACCGGTTGATCGTCGAGGTCCTGCTGGAGCAGCCCACCCAGCACGCTGCGCCACTGGTGGCGAGGGGCCCGGGCGATCGCGGCTGCATCGAGCTCCAACAGGCGCAGATTGGCCTTGGCGCCCAGCTGCTCGCGGGCCTCGGAGCTGTAGCCCGGTGCCACCACACACTCCAGGAACAGGCCAGTGAGCAGCTCGGCGGCCGCCTGATCCACCGGTGTGTTGAGCGCCACGATGCCGCCGAAGGCCGAGGTGCGATCGGCGTCGAGGGCCCGCCGCAGGGCCATCGCCCCATCGGTGGCGACCGCCACGCCGCAGGGATTGGTGTGCTTCACCACCACGGCCGCCGGCGCCTCAGCAGCGGTGCCCTGGGCCAGATCGGTGTAGCCGAACTCCCGCACGGTGGCGAGGGCGGCTTCGAGATCCAGCAGGTTGTTCATGCTCAGCTCCTTGCCCTGCAGCTGGCGGGCCGCGCCCCAGCCGGCGGCGGGAGCGGAGAACCAGGACGCCTGCTGATGGGGGTTCTCCCCGTAACGCAGGGTCTGCTGGAGGGGCAGCTCAATGGCCAGCGCCCGTGGCGGCGCAGCGGCTTCCAGGCGGCTTTCCAGCCAGGCGCTGATGGCCGCGTCATAGGCGGCGGTGTGGCGGAAGGCCTCCAGGGCGAGACGCTGGCGCAGCGCGTCGTCGAGCGCGCCGGCCGCCAGGGCGGCGAGGAACGGTTCGTACTGGGCTGGGCTGGTGAGTACGGTCACGGCCGCATGGTTCTTGGCGGCGGCACGCACCATCGCCGGGCCGCCGATGTCGATCGTTTCCACGGCCGTTTCCCAGCTCACGGCTGGGTCGGCCACCGTTTCGCGGAACGGATAGAGGTTCACCACCACCACATCGATCGGGGGGATGCCCTGCGCGTCGAGGTCGGCCTGATGGGCCGCGTCATCGCGGCGGGCCAGGATGCCGCCATGGATGCGGGGGTGAAGGGTCTTGACCCGGCCGCCAAGGATCTCCGGAGAGCCGGTGTGCTCCGCCACCCGGGTGACCGGCAGGCCGGCCGCCGCCAGCACCGCGGCGGTGCCGCCGCTGGAGAGCAGTCGGAAGCCGTGGGTGTGGTGGAGGGTGTGGGCCAGCGCCACCACGCCCTGTTTGTCCGACACACTCAGAAGCGCCGTGGGTGCCATGTCGATCGAGACGCGATTGCCACAACCTACGCAGCAACTCCCCGTTTGTTTCCGCCGCCACCCCTCCGATGCCTACCGATCAGCGTGTCCATGGACCGGCCGAGGCGAAGCGGCGGCTGGTACTGCTGCACGGCTGGGGCGCCGATGCGGATGATCTGATCGATCTCGGCCAGGAGCTGGCCGGCCCTGCCATCGGCCTGGTGGGGCTGCGGGCCCCCGAGCCCCACCCACAGGGCATGGGCCGCCAGTGGTACGACCTGCAGAATCCCCTCTGGCCCGAGCTGGTGGCGGCGGCAAGGCAAGCGCTGCAGCTGCGCCTGCTGCAGCTGGGCGAGCAGGTGCCGCTGGAGAACACGGTGCTGCTGGGCTTCTCCCAGGGCGCCGCGATGGCGGTGGATGTGGCCAGCACCCTGCCACTGGCGGGCGTGATCGGCTGCAGTGGCTATCCCCACCCAGACTGGCTGCCCCGTGGCCCCCTGCCCCGGGTGCTGCTCACCCATGGGCGGGAGGATCCGGTGGTGCCCTTTGCCGCCAGCGAGCGGCTTCAGCAGTTGCTGCAGGGCGCAGGCGGGAAGGCTGAACTGCTGGGTTTCAGCGGCGGGCACAGCATCGATCCGGCGCTGTTTCCGCAGCTGCGCACGTTTCTCCAGGATCAACTCGGCGCTGCACCGGCCTGAGCAGATCCTGGGATCGGGGCCTTGCGGCGGTTATCGCGGGAAGGCCCGCCCCCTGGAGGGCGGCCTTCCCGCAGGGGAAAGTCAGACGAAGGCGTATTCGTACTCTTCCATTTCCTCCCAGTCGTCGGCGGCGCTGGATTCGATGCCGGCAAACAGGTTTTCTTCGCCGATCTCATCGACGATCAGGCGAAGGGAGGGGAACAGGAAGTGGTTCTCCTCGGCGTACTGCGCGCTGAACAGGCCTTTTTCACCCCAGAAGAAGCGGTCGGTGGTGTGCTCGTTGCGGCGCACGTTGAGCAGGGCCGGCGGCACCAGCGCGGATTCGGCGATGAAGCGCCGGGCGGCCGTGACCGGTTTGTGATCACCGGTTTCGAGGTTGTGGGTGGGCACATGGGCCAACACACGCTGACCGGCAAGACGACGGCGGCTGATCCGCTTGCGCTTCTTCGACATGGAACGACTCCCGAGGGGGAGGAAAGGAGGATGGGTTTTGTGGCGTGCCGAGGCGAGCCACGGCGAATGCGCACCCGGGATGGATGCAGCAAACGGCCAATCAGGGCAGGGCGGGAGCGGTGGTGCACGGGGTGGCCTGTTGGCAGACCACGCCCGAACACGACACGGATAACGGCGCGGCTGACCCGAGCGGGTCGCCGAACGGCAGAGGGACGATTCAGCCTCTGCTGTAGCCTCGGTTGCAAGGGAAATGCAACCGCTGCCGCCGATACCTCCGCAGTGCCATCCGCTCCCGGACAGCGAAGTATTGGTCGATACGTAAATCTTAAGCCTTTTTCCGAAATCTGGATCATCGGATCGCAATTTCTTTCGGCAACCCGTCCGTTTCAGTGCTGATGGAGGTTTCTGCGCGCTTCACCGCCTTCCTGACCCATCAGCTGGATCAGTTTTCCGATCGCCCCGACCTCCACTCCCTGGTCGTCTACCTCGCCATGACGCGCCAGGGCGGCAAGCCGGGCCTGGTGCCGGTGGGCCAGTGGCCACGCCGTTCCACCGCCCTGCCTGCCGTCGATGAAGACCGCAGCCTGCAGCTGCCCTGCCCGGAGCGCCGCTGGCTGCCGCTGCGCCGCGAGCAGCTCCTGCTCGGTGCCATCCGGGTGGAAACGGCCTCCCTGCCGTGGTCGCCCACGCTCACGCCCCGGCTGCAGGCCACGGCCCAGGCGGTCACCGAAGTGCTTTGCCTCGATCTGGAGGAGCAACGGCTCACGCGCCAGCTGAAGCGGAACCAGGAGGATCTGCGGCTGCTGGTGCACCAGCTGCGCAACCCGCTCGCCGCCCTGCGCACCTTCGGCAAGCTGCTGCTGCGGCGCCTGGAGAGCGACCCCGACAACCGCTCCCTGGTGGAGAACCTGCTGGCGGAAGAGCAGCAGCTCAACCGTTACGTGGAGGCGATCGATGGGCTGATCGAGCGGCCCCTGATCGGCCCCGGCAGCCAGGATCCCCAGCCCCTGCTGCTGCCGCCCTCCCTGAGTTCGGGCCAGCCACAGGCGCTGGCGGAGCGCCTCGATCCCCTGCTGAAACGGGCCGCCGCCACGGCCTTGCTGCAGGGCCGTCGCTGGCTGGGCGGCGAGGTCCTGCCCCAGTGGTTCGGTGACAGCGGTGCGGTGGCCGAGATCGTTGCCAATCTGCTGGAGAACGCCTTTCGCTACTGCCCGCCCGGCGCACCGATCGGCCTGGAGGTGGCCCACGCCCCCGGCGACGCCGAGCGGCCCCGGTTGATCGTCTGGGACGGTGGAGCACCGATCGCCGCCGCCGAGCGGGAGGCGATCTTCGAGCGCGGCAGGCGGGGAGCGCAGGCCGCCGGCACAGCCGGTACGGGCCTCGGGCTCACCCTGGCCCGGGCGCTGGCCCGCAGCCTGGGTGGTGATCTCACCCTGCACATCCCGCCGCAGGAGCTGGATCCGGCGCTGCCCGGCACCGGCAATGCCTTCTGCCTGCAGCTGCCCGCCAGCTGCGCACCTGCCGTGGGCCGGCTCAGGCCAGCGCCACCATCAACGCCGTGAGGGCCAGCGCCAGGGCTTCACACCACTCCACACAGGCGCCGTAGGTGTCGCCGCTGTGCCCACCCAGGCGGCGCCCCAGCAACCAGGGGATCACCAGTGCGGGCACCAGGCCAAGCGCGCCCAGGCCGCCCAGGCCCACCGGGCCGGACGCCAGGGCCAGCAGCACGAGCAGAGGCAGGGAGGGCAGCAATTCGCGGCCAAGGCCGCGCCAGTGCTGGCGATGAAAGCCAGCGCTGCCGCCGCTGGTCTGCCGCAGATACGGAAACCATTGGATGGCGACCAAAGGGGCGAGGCGCCCCCACACCGCCGCCCAGATCAGGGCCAGCGCCACCAACGGCGCCGGGGCCACTTCCGCAAGGGTGAGCAGGGCGGCGGCGCGCACCAGCAGCACCTGCGCGAACGCGACCACTCCACTGGCTCCCACCCGGCTGTCGTCCATCGCCTCCAGCGCCCGCTCGCCTGCCGCGAGGCCGTCGGCGGTGTCCATCACCCCATCAATGTGAATCCCGCCGCTGAGGCTGAGGCCACAGGCCAGCACCAGCGCCACCTGGGCCGCGGGCGGCAGCCCGCCATCGCTGAGGATCCAGAGCAGGCCCTGCAGGCTGCCGAGCACGGCGCCGATCCAGGGGCCGAAGCGGGCGATGCGCTCAAAGCGAGGCTGCACCCGCGGCCAGGCCGGCAGCACGCTGTAGAAGATCCAGGCACCGGCGAGCTCCTGCCACCAGGCCGGCGGGGCGGACGGGGATGGCGGACGGGAAGACACGAACCGCAGCGCATCGGAAGGGAGCACCTAGGTTCGTCGACCGTGCGCGCGCTGATGCCGTGAACCGCTCCGCCCCCGAGGCTGCCGGGCCTGAGGCCGCGGCGCCATTTCGCTTTCAGGTGTCCCACCGCTGCAGCCACAGCCATGCCCGCTGCGGCAGCTTCCACACCCCTCACGGGGTGGTGGACACGCCGCGCTTCATGCCGGTGGGCACCCTGGCCACGGTGAAGGGGGTCACCCCCGTGCAACTGCGCGCCACCAAGGCCCAGATGGTGCTGGCCAACACCTATCACCTGCATCTCCAACCAGGCGAACAGGTGGTGGCGGAAGCGGGCGGCCTGCATCGCTTCATGGGCTGGAGCGGCCCGCTGCTCACCGATTCCGGTGGCTTCCAGGTGTTCAGCCTCGGGGCGATCAACACGATCAACGACGACGGCGTGGTCTTCCGCTCCCCCCGTGACGGCGCCCGCATCACGCTCACGCCGGAGCGGTCGATGGAGATCCAGATGGCGCTCGGTGCGGATGTGGCCATGGCCTTCGACCAGTGCCCCCCCTATCCGGCCAGCGAAACCGATGTGGCGGAAGCCAACGGGCGCACGCACCGCTGGCTGGAACGCTGCATCGCCCACCACAGCCGGCCCGATCAGGCCCTGTTCGGCATCGTGCAGGGGGGCACCCATGCCCACCTGCGCGAAGAATCGGCGCGGGCGGTGGCGGCGATGGGCCTGCCCGGCATCGCCATCGGTGGGGTGAGCGTGGGCGAACCGGTGGAGGCGATGCATCGCATCGTGCGCCAAGTGACGCCGCTGCTGCCGGACGACCGGCCGCGTTATCTGATGGGAGTGGGCAGCTACCGCGAAATGGCGATCGCGGTAGCGCAGGGGATTGATCTGTTCGACTGCGTGCTGCCGACCCGGCTGGGCCGGCACGGCACCGCACTGGTGGGAGGCGAGCGCTGGAACCTGCGCAATGCCCGCTTCCGCCACGACCACACCACGCTCGATCCCAGCTGCCCCTGCCCGGCCTGCGCCCACCACAGCCGCGCCTACCTCCACCACCTGATCCGCAGCGAGGAACTGTTGGGGCGCATCCTGCTCAGCCTCCACAACCTCACCCAGCTGCTGCGCTTCACCAGCGCCATGGCACAAGCGATCCGCGAGGGGTGTTTTTCAGAGGATTTCGCTCCGTGGGAGCAGGGATCTCCTGCGGCGCACACGTGGTAGCGTCCGAGCCACACAGGTTTCCAAGGCCCGCGATGCCTTTCTCCATGCTGTTCGCCGTCGCGACTGCCACCGCCGCACCGGGCTCCACCCTGGCCCAGCTTCCCGAGGCCTATCAGGCGTTCGGTCCTCTGGTGGACATCCTGCCGATCATCCCCCTCTTCTTCCTGCTGCTGGCCTTCGTGTGGCAGGCCTCGGTGGGCTTCCGCTGATCTCCTTGTCTGGATCGCGCTCCGCTGATCGCGTCCTCTCCGACTTGGTCTTCCGCCGTTAGCGGCAGCTGATCGCCGCGGCAAATGGCTGTGTGGCGATGGCGGGGTGCTTCAGCGGCGCTCCCGGATCACGGCCCAGGCAAAGGCCGGCAAGGCCAGCATCCGCTGCCAGCGGGCCGGTTCCTGAATCAGCCGGAACAACCATTCCAATTGCAGGGCGCCCATCCACCCGGGCGCCCTTTTTTTGACGCCGGCCCAGACATCAAAGCTGCCGCCCACCCCCATCCACAGCCCGCGGCGGCCGTGGTGGACGCGTTGAATCCAGGTTTCCTGGCGGGGCACCCCCAGCGCCACCAGCACCAGATCCAGCTGGGCGCTCTGCAGGGCGTGCTCCAGGCCTGGCCAGGCTTCCGGCGCCTGGTAGCCGTGGATCGTCATCACCAACTGGAGGGCGGGCAGGCGCCGGCGCAGTTGCTCGCTCAGTGAGGCCATCACCTCCGGGCTGGCCCCCACCAAGGCCACGCGCCAGCCGGCCGCGGCGGCCTGCTGCAGCAGCCGATCCGCCAGCTCGATGCCGGGCGTGCGCCGCACCCGATGCCCCTGCCGGCGCAGGGCCCACACCACGCCGGCGCCATCGGGAATCACCAGCTCGGCGGCATGGATCACCGCGCCCAGCTCCGGCTGCTCCAGGGCGGCCATGGTCATCTCGGCATTGAGGGTGACGATCTGGCCGCCGCCGGCGCCATGGAGATCCAGCGCAGCCGCGAACACATCCGGGCAGACATCCACCGGCAGGCCGAGCACCAGGGAACGCCGGCCAGCCAACGGGGTGGATTGTGTGGCCATCGCTGCCTGAGGGCCGTGGGGCCGCGGGAGAGAATGAGTGGAGAGTACCGGTGCCGGTGGCGCCGCGATTCCCGTCGCACGGAGCCGGAGCAGGAATGACAGAGAGCTGGGCGGCGGACACCTGGAGCAGCGGCGATCCCTCCCATGGCCTGCCCGCACCTGAAGCGCCGGTGATGCAGGGTCCCCTGCGGCTGGAGCGGTCCGAGGCCGAAGCGCTGCTCGAGCGGCTCCACGCCCAGATCGACCATGTGGTGCTGGTGCGCCAGCACCCGATCAGCGGACTGCTGCCGGCCAGCACCGCCCACACCGTGCACGGCAACTACGGCGACGCCTGGGTGCGGGACGGGGTGTATTCGATTCAGTGCGTCTGGGGGCTGGCCATCGCCCAGCGGCGCCTGCACGGAGCCGGCACACGCGTGTATGAGCTGGAACAGCGGGTGCTGCAGCTGATGCGCGGCCTGCTCACGGCGATGATGCGCCAGGCCCACAAGGTGGAGCGCTTCAAGCGCAGCCTCGACCGCCTCGATGCCATTCACGCCAAGTTCGAGACCTCCAGCGGCGATCCAGTGGTGCCGGATGACGGCTGGGGCCACCTGCAGCTCGATGCCACGGCGCTCTACCTGCTGCAGCTGGCGCAGCTCACCCGGGCGGGGCTGGTGGTGGTGCGCAGCCATCACGAGCGGGATTTCCTGCAGAACCTCGTGTACTACGTGGCCCGCGCCTACCGGGTGGCCGATTACGGCATCTGGGAGCGGGGTGACAAAGGCAACCACGGCGAACCGGAGCGGAATGCCAGTTCGATCGGCCTGGTGAAGGCGGCGCTCGAGGCGCTCGAAGGGCTGGATCTCTACGGCCCCCATGGCGACGGCCAGTGCCGTCTTCACATTCCCCACGACGCGATCGTGCGGCTGCGGCGGGCCCTGCAGGCTCTGCTGCCCCGGGAATCGGCCAGCAAGGAGGTGGACAGCGCCTGCCTGGCAGTGATCGGCTACCCGGCCTGGGCGGTGGACACGCAAGAGCTGGTGGAGCGCACCCGCACCAAGATCCGCCGCGAGCTCGGCGGCGCCTACGGCTACAAGCGCTTTCGCCGCGATGGCCACCAGACCCTGATCGAAGACCACAACCGCCTCCACTACGAACGGGAGGAGCTGGCGCAGTTCGAGAGCATCGAGTGCGAATGGCCGCTGTTCCTGGGCTACGAGCTGGTCACCGCCTGCTGCGAGCAGCGCTGGGAGGAAGCCTGGCGCTGGCGCCGGCGGCTGGAATCCGTGAGCGTGCTGGTGGAGGGCGTGCCGCTGCTGCCTGAGCTCTACCTGGTGCCGGAGGAGGCGATTGCCGCAGAGCGGCGCCAGCCCGGCAGCCAGGCCCGGGTGCCAAACGCGAACGTGCCGCTGCTGTGGACCCAGAGCCTCACCTGGCTGGGGGATCTGCTGCTGCACGGCCTGATCGAGCCCGAGGACATCGACCCCTGCGGGCGGCGGCTGCCACGGCCGCTGGGGGCGGAGCAGGTGCTGGTGGCCCTGGCGCCGGCCACAGCCGAGATCGCCGACGCCCTGGAGCAGAAAGGCCTGCCGGTGAGCCGGCCGGATGGCGCCGTGCGCATCGCCAGCTCCCAGCAGCTGGCACGGCGCAAGGCCCAGGTGGGCGCCAACGCCCGGCTCGGTCTCAGCGGCCACCCGCCCGTGCGGATGGAAACCATGGCCACGGCGCGTCTCTACCGCTGCCCGGGCGCCGACGGCGAGGACCCCATCGCCTTCCTGCCCGCCGTGCTGGAGGAGGGCACCTTCTACCTGGCCGATGACCCTGAACAGCTCGCCGACACGGTGGTGAGCGAGCTGCGGGTGCTGATGCGCCAGTGGCGCGGGCCGGGGCTGCCGCTGCTGGTGATTCCCCTCGCCATGGTGCCCTTCGGCAGGGATCCCGGCGCCTTGCTGCGGCTGGGTGAAAGGCTGCAGGAAGGGCTGGTGGAGGGGGTACCGGTGCGGCTCGACCGCCTCGAAGCCTTCACCGAGCTGGCCGGCTGGGAAACGCTGCCGCCGCTTCCGGCCGCCACCGCGCCGGCGGCCAGCAGCCGCCCCCCACTCCTTCAGCAGAGCACCAGCCAGCAACCGCTCACGATCCAGCAGGAGCAGGAACTGGATGACGCGCCCCTGCCGGTCCTCGCGGACCGGCTCTGGAGCAGCACCTCCCTGCCCGAACAGGCCGAGGTGCTGGAGCAGCTGGTGCGGCGGCTCGGCCCCAACGCCATCCTGCAGGGCCCGTTCAGCAGCGGACCGGTGACTCTGCGGGGTCTGGTGGAGGAGGTCTACCGCCGCGGACTGATGACGGGCGACTGGAACGTGGTGCGCCGCTGCGGCGGGCTGATGCAACTGGTGCACCCCCAGCTTGAGGATGCGCTCACCGATCTGCTGGTGCACCAGAAGCAGCTGGTGGTGGGCCGCAACTACACCCGCGACTCGCTGATCACCGAACCGCAGGGCAGCGTGGCGATCGCGGCGATGATCCAGCGCTTCAGCGGCGAGGACGGCCGTGAATGGATGCTGCAACAGGAGCTGTTGCTTGCCCTCGATGGCCTGGCGCGGCTGGAGCCGAAACTGCTGCAGGGCAGCCTCACCCTGCAGCTGGGCCAGCTGCTGCTGCTGCTCACCGGCGAGCTGGCCGCCGAGCAGGATCTCACCCCCGACGAAGCCTTCGAAACGCTCTGCAGCCTCCCTCCCCACGCCATCCGGCGGCGGTTGCGGGCCGTGCTCGCCGACGTGGATCACGCCCGCGAGGCGCTGCTGGCCAAGGAGCAGCTCCACCTGCAGGGGCGGGTGCAGTGGGAAGTGCCGGATCCGATGGAAGATCTCCCCCCCGGCGGCACCAGCTGGCTGCAGCACCGCCAGCGGCTGGGGGCCCTGCAGCGGGTCCCGCGCGATTTTTACGCCGGCATCTGGGACCTGCTGCACCATTGCCGCGGCCTGGTGATCGGCGACAAGCTGGAGCGCCGCAACCGCCTCGAGAGCGAACCGCTGCTGTCGGAGAAGACCCGGGGCGAACGCAACTTCGCCGCGCTGGTGGAGCACCTGCTGATCAAGATCGAAGCGCCGGAATACCGGCAGCTCTGCACGGAAACACTGCTGTCGCTGGTGGCCTTCGTGGGGGCCAACCCCCAGGTGCGCTTCGACGACTACCTGGCCCTCGATGTGGTGATCGGCTACGCGGTGCGGGCCGGCTGGGCCCAGACCCATCCGCACAAGCCGATCGAGAGCTACCCACAGCAGAAGGCGTCGGCCTGGGATCTCTTCTACCGCTCCTCACCGGCCACCTGCCGCCGCTGGCAGATGCTAGCCCTGCGCGACCTGGCGGTGATCCCCCGGTCACCGGCCCCGACTCAGATGGGCGCGTCGAGGGCCATGCAGAGCGCCGGCTGATCCACCGCCCGCTCGATCAGGTTGGCCAGCAGCAGGGCGCGGGAGGCCTGCTGGCCATCCACCGCCGGGGTTTCCCGGCCACGCACGCACTGCAGGAAGTGCTCCAGCTCGGCGTAGAGCGGCTCGATCGAGGTGGTGCTCACCTCCTCGATGAAGCCATCGTTGCGGTAGAGCAATTCGCCGTGATCGGCCGACACCCACTCGTGGGCGCGGCGGTGGATGTGCAGGCTGCGGTTGAGGAAATCGGTTTCCACCAGGCTGGCGCGACAGTGGGCGCTGAGGCTGCGGATCTTGCGGTGGGCCATCTTGCTGGCCGTGAGGCTCGCCACCACGCCGTTCTCGAAGCCGAGCGTGGCGTTGACGTAGTCGATCGGGCCTTCGCCGCTGCGCCCGCCGGCCGCCGCCAGCCGCACCACCGGCGCCTGGGCGAGCTCCAGCACCAGGTCGATGTCGTGGATCATCAGATCGAGCACCACCGACACATCGTTGGCCCGATCGGCGTGGGGGCTATGGCGGCGGGCTTCCAGCACCACCACTTCCTCATTGGCCACCACCTTGCGCAGTTCGCGGAAGGCGGGGTTGAAGCGCTCGATGTGGCCCACCTGCAGCTGGCGGGCGCTGGCTTCGGCGGCTTGAATCAGGGCGCTGGCCTCCTCCTGGGTGGCGGCGATCGGCTTCTCGATCAGCACGTGCAGGCCCGCCTGCAGGCAGGCCATGCCGACCCGGTGGTGCAGGAGAGTGGGAACGGCGATGCAGACCGCCTCCACCTCGCTCAGCAGCGGGCCGTAGTCGGGGAACCAGCGGCAGCCGAACTGCTCGACCGCCAGGCGGCCGCGCTGGGCGTCGGGGTCGGCCACCCCCACCAGCTCCGCATCGCGCAGGAGGCTCAGCACCCGGGCGTGGTGCCAACCCATGTTGCCGATGCCAATGACCCCTACCTTCACCGGCGTGATGGGATCCGTCGTCATCGCGTCACATGCTCACGCGTCAACGGCCCAGACCTCGTTCCTGAGACGGCATTATCAACGATCACCCTGCGCTGCGGGGCCCCGTTCATCGGCAGACCGACAGGTGATGTGAACCCGCTCAATGCGGGGGCCGTCCATGGCGGTGATCTCGAAGTGGTGGCCCTTCCAGCGCAGGCTCTCTCCGGGCGCCGGGATGTGCTGCAGCCGCTCCAGCAGGAAGCCGGCCAGGGTGTGGTGGCCATCGGCTTCGGGCAGACGCAGGCCCAGCTGCCGGTTCAGCTCGAAGATTTCCAGCTCGCCGGCCACCAGCCAGCTGTCGTCCGGCAGCTGCTGAAGATCGTCGCCACCCTCGTGATGATCGTCTTCCTCGCCGACGATCTCGCCGGTGAGATCGGCCACCGTGACCAGCCCCTCGGTGCCCCCGTGCTCATCAACCACCACCAGCAGCGGCTGGCCGCTGCGGATCAGCGGCAGCAGCTCCGCCAGCGAGGCGGTTTCCTGCACGCGAGCCACCGGTGAGATGAAGGGGGCCAATGGGGTGTCCCCCTGCAACTGGCCGCGGGCGATCGGTTCGGCGAGGCGGCGCAGGTCGAGCATGCCGCGCACGTCGTCCAACGACTGGCCGATCACCGGGAAGCGGGCGTGATGGGTCTGATGGACCGCATCCATCAGTTCGGCGAAGCAGGCATCAAGCGGCAGGGTGACCATGCCGGAGCGGGGCACCATCACCTCACGCACCTGCGTGTCCCGCAGGGAGAACACCCCTTCGAGGATGTTGCGCTCATCCGGCATCAGGCCAGTGACGCTGTTCGATTCGATCAGGGTTTCCAGCTCCCCTGCTGACAGTGCCGGCACCAGCGCATCCCAGTTGCGGGGCAGCCCCAGCAGGCGCAACAGCGTGACGGTGACGCGCTCGAACGCCGAGAGAAGTGGCGCCAGGGTGCGGCTCACCGACTCCAGCACCGGCGCCAGCCGCAGGGCGGAGGCCTCCGGGCGATGCAGCACCCAGGCCTTCGGGATCAGGCCGCCCAGCAGGGTGGCCAGGCTCACGATCACGGCGAACACCAGCAGGTCGATCCAGGGGCTCTCACCCTCGGGATCGAGGCTGGCCGCCAGGCCGCGCCCCGACCAGCCCAACGCCACCACCGCCAGCGTGGCGCCCAGCTGGGTGGCCAGCAACGTGCGGCGCAGCCGCTTCTGTAACCGCTCCACCGCCTTGGCGCCCGGCGTGCCCCCGCTGGCGAGCACCTGCACCCGGCTGGGGCGCAGGCGGATCAGGGCGAATTCGGCGGCTGCGAAGAAGCCCAGCAGGGCCACCAGGGCCACCAGCAGGAGACTCAGGCGCAGGACCAGCACGATCGGAGCGTCAGGGGCGAAGGGAAGGGTCACTCCACAGTGACGCTCTTGGCCAGGTTGCGGGGCTGATCGACGTCGAGGCCGCGATGGGCCGCGATGTGATAGCTGAGCAACTGCATCGGGATCACGGTAAGCAGGGGCGAGAGCAGCTCGTCGACGGCCGGCACCGGCAGCAGCACATCGAAGAGTCCGGTGTCGGGGCCTTCCGGCGCCACGCCGATCAGACGGGCGTCACGCGCCTTGGCCTCCTGGGCGTTGGAGAGCACCTTGTCGAACACCACACCTGGCATGGCGATCGACACCACCGGCACACGCGCATCGAGCAGGGCGATCGGCCCGTGCTTCATCTCGCCGGCCGGGTAGCCCTCGGCGTGGATGTAGCTGATCTCCTTGAGCTTGAGGGCCCCCTCCAGGGCGATCGGGTAGTTGATGCCCCGGCCCAGGAAAATCACGTCCTGGGTATCGGCGAACAGGTGGGCCAGCTCGGCGCACTGGCGGTCGTGCGTTTCCACCAGCTGCTGGAGCTGGGCCGGCAGGGCCCGCAGGCCGCTCACCAGGGCCTGCAGCTGGGCCGGGCTGCGGCTGGAGCGCCGCTCAGCGAACGACAGGGCCAGGCCGTAGAAGGCCAGCAGCTGGCCCATGAAGGTCTTGGTGGCGGCTACTCCCACCTCGATGCCGGCGCCGATGTCGAGCAGGTGGGGAACCAGGCGTCCGAGCGAGCTCTCCGCCCGGTTGGTGATGCCCAGCAACTTCGGGGCGTAGGCGGGATCGGGGATCAGGTCGCGCCGCTCACGCTCCATCAGCAAGGCGGCGAGGGTGTCAGCGGTTTCGCCCGACTGGGTGACCCCGATCGTGAGGGTATGGGGCACCAGCGGCGGCGGTGCGTAGCGGAACTCGCTGGCGTAAAACACCGAGGTGGGCAGGCCGGCCAGCTGCTCCAGCAGGTAAGCGCCCACCATCGAGGCATGGCGGCTGGTGCCGCAGGCGAGGATCTGAATCCGCTCCACCTGCTCGAACACCCCGTCTTCCAGGGGCAGGGCCACCAGAGAGGGTCCGGCCGGGCCGCCGTTCGGCTCGGGCAGGTGACGCGCCACCCATAAGGCCGCCGTTTCCGACTGCTCATGGATCTCCTTGAGCATGAAGTGGCGGAAGCTGCGCTTGTCCGCCACGTGCTCGGTGCCGGTGAGCAGGCGCGGCAGGCGCTGCACCCGGGCACCGGCGGCGTCATAGAGCTCGATGCCGAGGGGCGTGAGCAGGGCCAGCTCGCCGTCCTCCAGCGGCAGGATCGTGCGGGTGAAGCCGGCCAGGGCGGGTGTGTCGCTGGCACAGAGGAACTCCCCCTCGCCAAGACCGATCAGCAGGGGCGCCTGACGGCGGGCCACCACCAGGGCGCCGGGCGTCTGGGCCCACAGCACCGCGAGGGCGTAGGCGCCATGCAGCAGGGGCAACACCTGCTGCAGCGCTTCGAGCAGCAGGGCGCCGCTCGGGATCGCCCCCGCGTCCAGCCGCGCCGCCAGCTCCCGCGCGATCAGGTGCGGGATCACCTCTGTGTCGGTGTCGGAGCGGAAGTGGACGCCCTGGGCCTGCAGCTCCTCGCGCAGTTGCCGGTGATTTTCGATGATGCCGTTCTGCACCACCGCCAGCTGGCCGCTGCCATCGAGGTGGGGGTGGGCGTTGCGCTCTTCGGGCTTGCCGTGGGTGGCCCAGCGGGTATGGCCGATGCCGCAGTTGCCGGGGGCGCCCTGCCGCTCCAGCCGCTGGGCCAGGTTCACCAGCTTGCCCTCGGCCCGCAGGCAGACAAGCTGGTGGGTGCCGGCCGGGTCAGCCGAGGGGGCGGCGGCCCCGGCAGCCATCGACACGGTGGCCAGACCGGCGGAGTCGTAGCCGCGGTATTCGAGCTGACGGAGGCCTTCCATCAGCAGGGGGGCGGCCTCCCTGGAGCCGATCACCGCAACGATGCCGCACATGGGCGATGGGCCGGAATTGGGGTGGTTCTACAGGATCGCCGCTGCCTGGCAACAGTGCCAGGTGCCAGCTGCTGCGAGCTGACAGGTGCCAGGTGCAGGGACGCCGGCACCCAGGCCGAAGGTTCTTGCGGCAGGCACGCACAGCGGGCAGGGCCCAACATGCAAAAGCCCGGCGTGCGCCGGGCTGGAAGCGCTGCGAAAGGCTGCGCCTGACTTCAGTAGGCCAGACCCATGCTGCGGCTGGTTTCGTCGCCCAGGTAGACGCGGACGCTGAGGAAGTCGGTGGGGCAGGCGGTTTCACAACGCTTGCAACCGATGCAGTCTTCGGTGCGAGGGGAGGAAGCGATCTGGCCGGCCTTGCAGCCATCCCAGGGCACCATCTCCAGCACATCGAGAGGGCAGGCACGGACGCACTGGGTGCAACCGATGCAGGTGTCGTAGATCTTGACGGAGTGGGACATGCCCGACCGGAGGCGAACGGCGTGCGGCCAAGGTACCCAAGGCGACCGAAGCCAAGGCTGGGCCGGCCCGAGGCCGTCATTCTTTTTCATATGGCTCGGGGGCCCGTCCGGGGCGACCCGTAGGATGCGGCCTCCCTCTAAGCGGCCATGTCACAGGAAGCGATCTTCGAGAAAGTGCGTTCGATCGTTGCCGAGCAACTCAGCGTGGATGCCGCTGAGGTCAAGCCCGAATCGAACTTCCAGAACGACCTCGGCGCCGACTCTCTCGACACGGTGGAGCTGGTGATGGCCCTGGAAGAAGCCTTCGATATCGAGATCCCCGACGAGGCCGCTGAAGGCATCACCACCGTGGGTGATGCCGTGACTTACATCCTGGATAAGCAGGCCTGAGGGTGTTGATGGTGGAGGGACTCCACCGCGTCGTGGTCACAGGCCTGGGCGCGGTCACACCGATCGGCAACACCGTTACCGATTACTGGGAAGGCCTGGCCTCGGGGCGCAATGGCGTGGCCGCGATCACCCTGTTCGACGCCTCGCGCCATGCCTGCCGTTTTGCGGCGGAAGTGAAGGATTTCGATCCCGTCGGCATGATCGACCGCAAGGAAGCCAAGCGCTGGGATCGCTTCTGCAAGTTCGGCGTGGTGGCCGCCAAGCAAGCCGTGCTGGATGCCGGTCTCACGATCGACGACACCAACGCCGACCGGGTGGGTGTGTCGATCGGCTCTGGTGTGGGCGGACTGCTGATGATGGAGAGCCAGGCCCATGTGCTGGCCGACCGCGGGCCGGACCGGGTCAGCCCGTTCTGCGTGCCGATGATGATTCCCAACATGGCCGCCGGCCTGGCCGCCATCGCCCTGGGGGCCAAGGGTCCGAGCAGCGCCGTGGCCACCGCCTGTGCCGCCGGCTCCAACGCCATCGGCGACGCCTTCCGCCTGATCCAGATGGGCCTGGCCGACGCCATGGTGTGCGGCGGCGCCGAATCGGCGATCACTCCACTCGGGGTGGCGGGTTTCGCCAGTGCCAAGGCACTGTCGTTCCGCAACGACGACCCCGCCACCGCCAGTCGCCCCTTCGATGCGGAGCGCAACGGCTTCGTGATCGGCGAAGGGGCCGGGATTCTGGTGCTGGAAAGCCTGGATCACGCCACCCGGCGCGGCGCCGAGGTGCTGGCGGAGATCGTCGGCTACGGCATGACCTGCGATGCCCACCACATCACTTCCCCCACACCCGGTGGGGTGGGTGGTGCCGAAGCGATGCGGCTGGCCCTGCGTGATGCCCGCCTCGACGCCGAAGCTGTGGATTACGTGAATGCGCACGGCACCAGCACCCAGGCCAACGACAGCAACGAAACGGCCGCCATCAAGGCCGCGCTCGGTCCGCACGCGCTGCGCACACCGATCAGCTCCACCAAATCCATGACCGGCCACCTGCTCGGCGGCAGCGGCGGCATCGAAGCCGTCGCCGTGGTCAAGGCGATGGAGCACAACCTCATACCCCCTACGATCAATTTCCAGAATCCGGATCCGGCTTGTGATCTGGATGTCGTGCCGAACCAGGCGCGGGAACAGAAACTGAACGTCGTGCTCTCGAACTCCTTCGGGTTTGGTGGTCACAACGTCTGCCTCGCATTCCGCAGGAAGCCCTGAACGTTCCCGTTCAGCCGTCCTTCAGGAAGCCCTCACACCACCCCCCTCCTCTTCGCCATGGTCGCTGCCCCTTCAGTGGACACCTTGTCCATCGACACCCTCTGCATCAACAGCATCCGCTTCCTGGCGATCGATGCCGTCAACAAGGCGAATTCCGGTCACCCGGGCCTGCCGATGGGCGCAGCGCCGATGGCCTATGCGCTGTGGGACAGGGTCCTGAAGCACAACCCCAGCAACCCCGGCTGGTTCAACCGCGACCGCTTCGTGCTCTCGGCCGGCCACGGCTGCATGCTGCTCTATTCGCTGCTGCACCTCACCGGCTACGACAGCGTGGGGCTGGAGGACATCAAGCAGTTCCGCCAGTGGGGCTCCAAGACCCCCGGCCACCCGGAAACCTTTGAAACCGCCGGTGTCGAAGTCACCACCGGCCCTCTCGGCCAGGGCATCGCCAACGCCGTGGGCCTGGCGATCGCCGAAGCCCACATGGCAGCGCGGTTCAACAAGCCCGGCGTTGAGCTGGTTGATCACTACACCTACGTGATCATGGGCGACGGCTGCAATCAGGAAGGGGTGGCCAGCGAAGCCGCCTCCCTGGCGGGCCACCTGGGCCTGGGCAAGCTGATCGCCCTCTACGACGACAACCACATCACGATCGACGGCAACACCGCGGTGTCGTTCACCGAAGACGTGATGAAGCGGTACGAAGCCTATGGCTGGCACGTGCTGCATGTGCCCGATGGCAACACCGATGTGGCGGCGATCACCAAGGCGATCGAGGAGGCCAAGGCGGTCACCGACAAGCCCAGCCTGATCAAGGTCACCACCACCATCGGCTACGGCTCCCCCAACAAAGCCAACACCGCCGGCGTGCACGGCGCCGCCCTCGGCGCTGACGAAGCCGAACTCACCCGCGAGGCCCTCGGCTGGTCGTATGGACCGTTCGAAGTGCCCCAGGAGGCCTACGACCACTGGCGTCAGGCCCTCAGCCGCGGTGCCGCCGCCGAAGCGCAGTGGAACGCCGACCTGGATACCTACCGCTCCCAGTACCCCACCGAGGCAGCTGAATTCGAGCGCCAGCTGCGTGGCGAGCTGCCCGCGGGCTGGGAAGCCAAGCTGCCCACCTTCACCCCCGCAGACAAAGGTCTGGCCACCCGCCAGCACTCCTACAACGTGCTCAACGCCGTGGGACCCAGCCTGCCGGAGCTGATCGGCGGCTCCGCCGACCTCACCCACTCCAACCTCACCGACATCAAGGGCGAGGCCAGCTTCCAGAAAGGCGGCGAAGCCAATCGTTACCTGCACTTCGGCGTGCGTGAGCACGCCATGGCCTCGATCCTCAACGGCCTGGCCTATCACGGCAGTGGCCTGGTGCCCTACGGCGGCACCTTCCTGGTGTTCGCGGGCTACATGGTGGGCGCCATGCGCCTGTCGGCCCTCAGCGAGCTGGGCGTGATCTACGTGCTCACCCACGATTCCATCGGCCTCGGCGAAGACGGCCCCACCCACCAACCGGTGGAAACCCTTGCCTCGCTGCGTTCGATCCCCAACCTGCTGGTGATGCGTCCCGGCGATGGCAACGAAACCAGCGGCGCCTACAAGGTGGCGATCAGCAACCGCAAGCGCCCCACCGTGCTGGCCCTCAGCCGCCAGGCGATGGTGAACCAGGCCAACTCGTCGATCGATCAGGTGGCCAAGGGCGGCTACGTGCTGATCGACTGCGACGGCACCCCCGATCTGATCCTGATCGGCTCCGGCACCGAGCTCGACCTCTGCGTCAAGGCCGCCGAGCAACTGAGCGCGGATGGCAAGCAGGTGCGTGTGGTGTCGATGCCCTGTGTGGAGCTGTTCGAGGAGCAGGACGCCAGCTACCGCGAAGCGGTGCTGCCCGCGGCGGTGCGCAAGCGCCTCGTGGTGGAGGCCTCCAGCTCGTTCGGCTGGCACAAGTACTCCGGCTTCGACGGTGACACCGTGTCGATCGATCGCTTCGGTGCCTCCGCCCCTGGCGGTGTGTGCCTCGAGAAGTTCGGCTTCACGGTCGACAACGTGGTGGCGAAGGCGAAGGCCCTGGGCTGAGCCGTTCCGCCATGCCGATGGAGATGCTCGAGCTGTTTCCGCGTTACGTGCTCACGGGCACGTTGCCGGTCGGCACGCTGGAGCCTCTCCTTTCCCTGGCGGAGCGGGTGCTGGCCGATACCGGCCTCACCAGCGATGCCTCCGCGAAGCTCGCCGGCCAGTTGCAGCAGCAGCGCGAGCTGGGTCCGCAGTTTCCGGAGATCACGGCCCTGTGCAGCGAGGTGGTGCTGCCGGCCTGCGAGCGCTGGCTGCGCCACGTGATGGAGCGGCAACCGCCCCAGGGTCGCGGCCCATGGCATCCGGGCCGCTACGGCCTGCAGATGATCGACATCTGGCTCAACAGCCAGCAGGCCGGTGACTACAACCCGGTGCACACCCATGGCGGCTCGTTTTCCGGCGTGCTGTTCCTGAAGGTGCCACCGCAGATCAACGGCACCAGCTTCGACGGCCAGCTCTGCTTCCACGGCCCGGAGGAGTGGCACATCCAGAGCTTCCGTACCGGTATGGCGCACTACGTGCAGCCCGTGCCGGGCACCTTCTATGTGTTCCCGGCCTGGCAGCCCCATTCCGTGCCGCCCTTCCGTGGCGAAGGCGAGCGCTGGTCGCTGGCCTTCAACGTGCAGGCGGTTCCCGCGCCGCCAGGGGGGCAAGGAGCCCCGGCCGCTGCGGCCGTGCCCCGCGGCCGCCTGGAGGTGGGGCCGGCCATGCCAGTGCCGCCCCCGGCCAGCGGCAACGTGTCGCTGTCCTCCACCAGGAAGCGGCCCGGCGGCTTTGCCTGAGCGGAGCGGGGGCGGCGTGCAGCTGACCCAAGGTCTTGCGCGGCCAGGCGCCTGTCGCCGAGCTAACCGCGGCGCTGGCGGGGCGGTGAGGCGAGCACCAGCAGCACGGCGCTGACGAGCAGCACCAGGGTGGAGAGCACCTGGATCTGGGGCGAGATCTCGCGCTGAAAGGCACCGGCCAGGTAGAGCGGCAGGGTGACGATCTCGCCGGCAGTGAAGCTGCTGATCACGTAGTCGTCGAAGGAGAGAGAAAAGGAGAGCAGGGTGGCCGCCAGCAGGCCCGGCGCCAGCAGCGGCAGGGTGACCCGGCGGAAGGCCGCCAGCGGTGGAGCGCCCAGGTCCTGCGCGGCGAGCTCGAGCGTGGGGTCGAACCCTGCCAGCCGTGCCTTGAGGGTGAGCGCCGCGTAGCTGAGGCAGAACAGGCTGTGGGACAGCAACAACGTGAGCGGTCCACGGGGCAGATCGACGCGCACGAACAGGGTGAACAGGGCCGTGGCCAGCACGATCTCCGGGTTAGTGAGCGGCAGGGCCAGCAGCAGCTCGATCCAGCGCCCCGCCCGCAGGCGGGCGCGGCTCAGCGCCAGAGCCATCAGCCCGCCCAGCAGCACCGCCAGCAGCGCAGCCGCCAGGGCAAGGCCGAGGCTGGTGAGGAAGGCCTGGGTGAGGGCGACGTTACGCAGCGGATGCCGCCAGTTCTCCAGGGTGAAGCCCTGCCACAGCAGGTTGAAGCGCCCGCGGGGGGCGTTGAAGCTGAACAGCACGGTGACGACCACCGGCGCATACAGCAGGCCATAGGCCAGCACACTCCATACACCCAGCAGCAGCGCACCGGTTCGGTTCATGGCAGCGGCAGATCCTCCACGCCACGGCTGCGCAGCTGCAGCACCACTGCCACCGAGATCAGCGCCATCAGCATGAGCGTCAGGGCCGCCGCCCGGGGCGCCTGCAGTTGCACCAGCAGCAGGTTGTCGATCGTGTTGGCGATCATCCGCTCATTGGGGCCGCCGAGGAACAGCGGATTCACGACATCACCGGCCGCCGGGATCAGGCTCAGCAGCAGGCCGGCTCCCAGCCCCGGCAGCGACAGGGGCCACACCACCCGAACGAAGGAGCGCAGCGGACCGGCATGCAGATCAGCGGCGGCCTCCAGCAGGCGGGGATCGATCCGCTCCATCGCCACCACCAGCGGCAGCACCAGAAACGGCAGCACCCCATTGGTGAGGCCCAGGATCACCGAAGTGGGCGTGTTCAACAGCCGTCCATCACGCAGCACCCCCAGCCCATTGAGCAGCTCGGTGAGCCCAAGGGTGTCCAGCACGCCGAGCACCGGACCGTTGTCCCCGAGCAGGCTGGTCCAGGCAATCGCCCGCACCAGAAAGGACGTGAGTGAGGGCAGCACCACGAGGCCGATCAGCAGCGGTTGCCAGCGGCCGCCATGGAAGCGGATCGCGAAGGCCAGCGGATAGGCCAACACCAGGCCCACGGCCGTGGCCACCAGTGCGTAGCTGAAGGAACGCACCAGGATCGGGCCGTAGGCCTGCAGCACCTCCAGATAGTTCGCCACCCGGCCGGTGAACACCGTGTCGAGGCCGAAGCGGCTGAGCGGCTCCGACAACGACAGGGGCACCAGACCGAGCAGCGGCAGCACATACAGGGCCAGCAGCCACAGCAGGCCCGGGGTCAGCAGCAGCCACGGCCAGTGGCGCCGGAGTTCAGCCCTCGGTGATACGGGCAAAGCGTTCCTCCCAGCGGGCTTCCTCCTGATCGCTGAGCGGCCCGAAGACATGCAGCTTCTTCTGCATGGCCGCATCCGGGAACATCAGCGGGTTGTTTGCCAACGGGGCGGTGGCGGGATCCTTCGCCAGGACCTCGCGCACCCCTTCCACCGGGGAGATGTACTGCACCGCAGCGGCGATGCGTGCCGCTTCCACCGGCTCGTAGACCCAGTTGAGCCAGCGGGCCACCTCCTGCGGGTGGCGCGCGCCCTTGGGCATCAGCATCACGTCGGCCCACAGCACACCGCCGCTGTCCGGCACCAGGAAGCGCAGGTCGGGCTGCTCCATGGAGAGCTGCGCCACATCCCCCGACCAGCCGATGCAGGCGGCCAGGTTTCCGGCCAGCAGATCGGTCTGGTAGTCGTTGCCGGTGAAGCGACGGATCTGGCCGTCCTTGCGGGCCTGCTCCAACCGGTCGAAGGAGGGCTGGGCTGCGGCCCAGGTGGGGCGGGTGATGTCCTGGCCGTCGGCCAGCATCAGCAGGCCCATGGTGTCGCGCATCTCCAGCAGCGCCGACACGCGGCCCTTGAGCGCCGGATCGAACAGATCATCGATGCCACGCAGTTCCTTGCCTGTGGCCTTGATGTTGTAAGCAATGCCGGCGATGCCCGACTGCCAGGGCAGGCTGAAGCGCTGCTCCGGATCCCAGGAGGGCTTGCGCAGGGAGGGGACGAGATTGCGGGCGTTGGGCACCTCCGCCAGCGGCAGCGGCTCCATCCAGCCCAGCCGGATCAGCCGTCCGGCCATCCAGCCGGTGAGCACGATCAGGTCCTGGGCGAGCGGCCGGCCGGCCGCCAGCTGGGGCTGGATGCGGGCGAAGAACTGGCGCACATCATTGACGTCCTCGACGTAGCGCACCTGGATGCCGGTGTCCTTCTGGAAGCGCGCCACACTGCCGGGGGCGCCGGGGGCGTCCACATCGATGTAGAGGGGGAAGTTGGAGATCACCAGCCCCCTGTCCTTGCCGCTGCCGTCGCCGCCGCCCTCGCTCTGGCCGCCGGTGCCGCCGCCACCCCCACCGCCACAGGCCTGCAGCAGCGGCGGTGTGAGCGCCACCCCCGCAGCCGTCAGGCCCAGCTGGCGCAGAAAGACCCGGCGGCTGCGGGCGGACGGGGTGGAGCGGGAGGGGGTGAACGGACGGGTCATGGGCGGCTGGGCGGCTGGAGGGCGTGGCTGTCGGCGGGGTTCCACCGGCACCAGAGCTCGGTGCCGATGGAGAGATCGTCCGGCAGGCCGGCGCTGGTATCGATCGCGATCAGCGGCAGATCATCGGCACAGCGCAGACGCACCTCCACCGTGGCTCCCTGAAAGGCGAGTTCGCGCACCCGCGCCCGCAGTCCCCGCTCCCCTTCCCCCGGCGGGGACGCGCTGAGCCGCAGGCGCTCGGGCCGCAGCAGCCGCACACCCTCCCCGGCACCGGTGGGCAGCAGGTTGGCGGCGCCCAGGAAGGTGGCCACCACGGCGCTGGTGGGGCGTTCATAGAGCTCCCGCGGCGTGCCCACCTGCTCGAGCCGGCCGCGGTGCAGCACCGCCAGCCGGTCGCTCAGGCTGAGGGCTTCTTCCCGGTCGTGGGTGACCAGCAGGAAGGTGATGCCCACCTCCCGCTGGATGCGCTTGAGCTCGGAGCGCATGGTGCGGCGCAGATCGGGATCGAGTGCCGCCAGCGGCTCATCCAGCAGCAGGGCAGCCGGGGCGTTCACCAGCGCCCGCGCCAGCGCCACCCGCTGCTGCTGGCCGCCGGAGAGCTGGTGAGGCCGGCGCCGGGCCAGCTCCGTGAGCCGCACCACCTCCAGCGCTTCGCCCACCCGGCGGCGGATCTCCGGCTCCGGCCGGCGCAGCGAACGGGGCCCGAAAGCCACGTTGTCCCAGACGCTGAGGTGCGGGAACAGGGCGTAGTTCTGGAAGACCAGATTCACCGGCCGCCGGTGAGGCGGCGCCTGGGTGAGGTCCTGGCCCTGCAGCAGGATCCGGCCCGCCTGGGGGCGCTCGAAACCGGCGATCAGGCGCAGGGTGGTGGTCTTGCCGCAGCCGGAGGGGCCCAGCAGGGAGAAGAACTCGCCGGCAGCGATCGACAGGCTGAGGTCGTCGAGGGCGGCCTGATCGCCGTAGCGATGGCTCACATGGCGCAGCGCGATCGCCTCGGCGGAGAGGGCCGCGACGCGGCCGCTCTCCAGGACGGGCTGCGTGAGCACAGAGGAAGTGCGAATGGGCCCCCTTTTAGCAATGTCCAGCCCGCTGTGATGTCCACCAGCAGCTGGCATGAGCAGTTGAACAGATGGCGCCGGGATGCGGCAGCGGAGCCAGCCGTTCAGACAGGTGCGACAGGCCATGGCAGACCTGGGGCCCCAGGTGGACTACTTGATCGCCACCACCATCGAATCAGGCCCCACGAGGGGTTCCACCCGGGTGGAGGTGAAGCCCGCCTCCCGCATCCAGCCGGTGCAATCGGCGCCGGTGTAATCAAAGCCGCCGGGTGTTTCGATGAGCATGTTGAGGCTCATCATCAGACCGAAGGCATTCTGCGAGCGGTCGTCGTCGATGATGGCCTCGTAGACGATCAGGGCACCGCCGGGCGGGAGTGCGTCGTAGGCCTTGGAGATCAGCATCTGCTTAGTGGCGAGATCCCAGTCGTGCAGGATGTGCCCCATCAGCACCACATCGGCCTGAGGCAAGGCCTGCTGAAAGAAGTCACCCGGCTGGAAGCTGAGGCGATCTGCCACTCCAGCCGCGGCGACATACTCCTCGAACAGCGGCGCCACCTGCGGCAGATCAAAGCCGATGCCCCGCAGGTGTGGGTTGGCGAGGGCGATCTGGGTAGCGAGATCCCCCTGTGCCGTGCCCACATCCACGAATGTGCGTGCGGTCTGCCAGGGGTAGTGGCGGGCGATCGCCATGTTGGCCCCCCGGCTGATGCCGGTCATGGAGGAGAGGAATTCCTTCAGCCGGGCCGGGTCGCTGTAGAGCGTTTCAAACAGCCCCGTGCCGCCGTTGCGCAACTCGTTCTGCGGCGCGCCCGTGCGCAACGCTTCGGTGAGGTGACCCCAGAAGGGATAGAGGCGATGGTTCGCCATCTCAAGAATGCCGCCCAGGTAGGTGGGCTTGTGGGGATCGAGAAAGAGATCGCTGTCTGGAGTATTGGCATAGCCGGCCGGGCCACGGCTGAGGAAGCCGAGGGCCACCAGCGCATCGAGAAAGTCGCGCGCCGCACGCGGATGCAGACCAAGGCGCTCGCTGAGACCCTCGAAAGGTTCCGGACCATCCGCCAGCGCACGAAACACACCGATCTCGATGGCGCTGAGCAATGTTTTCGAGGCCCAGAACGCCAGGCCGGTCTGCAGGATCTTGTCCGGGGTGGGTTGCTCAGGCACGCAGGTCACCAGATGTTGAAGGGGGGTCGCAGCAGCGGCCGTGGTTGAGGGTTGACGCCTCTGACAGCGGTTCGCCGCGGTGCAAGCCCGGCGAACCGCAGCGTCGCTGACGGCGGCAGGGGCACTGGAGCCTAAAAGAGGAAGGGTCTGTGGCTGAATCACGCCTTGGCTGAATCACCCTGCCGGCCGTGGCCGAGGGGGCCGGGCGTGGTCCATGTGGCACCCAACCCGCCCGGACAGAAAGAAGGCGTGCTGGGCACTCTGCGATCAGCCACGCCCGAGGCCGTGAGCGTTCCAGGAACAGCTGGGACTCCTGCAACCACGCTGATGGGCAGGAACAGTGGCCAATCAGGGGCGCCAGCACGTGCGCGCCTAAAACTCCAGCCGGAGCGACAGCAGCAGCAGAGCAGCCGCCGCACCCACCAGGAGGCCGGGGAAACCACCGGCAACCAGCCCTGCCACAACCATGAGCACCGCGAACAGAATTTGAACCCTGCGCAGATCACGATTGAGTTGCCTGGTTGAATCCTGGAGCAACCGCCTGCGGGCGATCCGATTCAGACGGCTCCTCTCACGCTGTTCAAACAGATTGTTCGTGCTGGAACTGGACAAGGCTGCCTGCCTCCTCTCCTGCAGCCATCGGGCCTGTTGAGTGAACAGCTGACGGCGGCAGGCCTCAACACTGGCTGTGTGCGCAAGCTGCTCGCCATTGCTGCTGGCGGCGCTACGCGCGCTGTGGAGAGCGGGGCTCTCGGGAATCCCGGCAGGTGCCGCAGGAATGAATGAGGCTGCAGGGCTGGAAGATGTTGCAGAGCTGGAATCAGCAGGGAGCGGCGTGGAATCGGAAGCCTCAGGTTCCGCTGGGTTGGACTGTGTCTTGGGGTTTGGACTGAGCGGTTCGCTTGGCTGTTCCCGATGAGACATATTGAAGTCGGGAACCCACCAGCGCGGAACATCGGTCCCCCACTTCATGCGTCTATTGCGATCCTCCGCGGTCATCTCGGGAACAGACGCTGTTATAGACAGCTGCAAAGACTCAAGAGCTTATAGCAGAAGCAGCAGCAATTCAAGTCAACGCAGGTCGCCGCCTGCTGGCAATCTCAGAGGAAACTCCGCAAGCCGCAAGAAGGGCTGGGGCCCGAAGGGAATTGGCTTCACTTGTCTATGGGCTTACAGACAAGAACGGGGCCAAGAGACTGGTGCTTGAAGTCCAGGAAACCATTGGAAAGCGTTTCGGGTCTCCTTTCGCAACCCCGCGAGGCTCAACGGAGAGGCAGCCCCAGTCAGATCTCGGCCACGGTTCGCCATGCCGGACCACTGAAAGACGTCGGCCCAAAGAGTTCACCCCGAATCGCTAGGCGTCTGCAGACATGACCAACAGCTTTATGAGCCCAAAGCCAGAAGCATGGAGTATGGAGTATGGAGTATGGAGTATGGAGTGTTTAACCAGTCAGAAAACACCAGCCCTAGCCGGGTGCAATGAACAAGAAGTATTCAGCAACGAGCAATGAGTGATGGGATATGGGTGATGGGTGATCAGACATGAGCAATCAGAGAAGCACCTTGGAGATGGCGAACGGGAAAGACAAGACAAACAGAACGATCAATTCAGGCCTCTGCGCAGAAACAAGGCTGCCCTTGTGGGCGGGGATGATAATGCAGGGCACCAATCAAGCCTGAACCATCACAAACGAAAGCGGAAAACAGGACCCATCCACAACCGCAGGGACAGGACCGCCAAGCGCGGAAAAGCTGACGAGATAGCCCATCAGGGCGGTGAGGCGGACCTATCGGCGGAGGCGAATGGCTTGAAGCCGTGCCGGCAGAGGCGACCACATGGGTGTCCCTTCAGCTGGAGACAAACAGCTGGATGTCTCGTCAGGTGGAGGCGAACACCTTGAGCAATGACGCCGCCTGGGGGAAGGATTGCCCGAGGACCTCCAGCTCCATCCGCTCAACCTCCTCCGGCATCACCCGACCCCACACGGCCGTGCCCAGCAGCGCGTAGCCAAAGGAGCCTCCGGGGGCCACCCGTCCGGCATGGAATGTGCCACCTGGAATGGCCAGCTGGGGCCGCTCACCAGACGCCAGGTCGCTGCCGACCTGCGCGATCGAGGCATGGCCTTCGGGCGACAACAGCAGCACTTGCAGCGGGTCTCCCAGGTGGTGGTGATACACCTGGTCGTGGCGGATGCGGTGCAGCTGGATGCCCCGGTCCGGGCTGGCAAGAAAGTAGAGGGTGCCGCCTGGAATCTCCCGGGCCACGAAGCTCTCGGCCACCCTGCCGCAGGTGCGATGGGGCTCCAGCCCGAGCCAGGCAATCACCTGCTCGGCGCTGGGTGGCTGGACCCCTTTCGGGCCGTGGCCGGGCAACTTCAGACCCCTACCGGCTGGCCGGCGGCCGCCTGGGCCTTCAGCACGTCTTCGAGGCCGGCGAGATCCTCATCGGTGATCTTGGTCTGCATCGGGCAGTGCTTGGGACCGCACATTGAGCAGAACTCCGCCTGCTTGTAGATGTCGGCCGGCAGGGTTTCGTCGTGGTACTCGCGGGCGCGCTCGGGATCGAGCGAGAGCTCGAACTGGCGGTTCCAGTCGAAGGCGTAGCGGGCACGGCTGAGTTCGTCGTCGCGATCGCGGGCGCCGGGGCGGTGGCGGGCGATGTCGGCGGCGTGGGCGGCGATCTTGTAGGCGATCAGGCCCTCACGCACATCCTCGGCATTGGGCAGGCCCAGGTGCTCCTTCGGGGTGACGTAGCAGAGCATGGCCGTGCCGTGCCAGCCGGCCAGGGCGGCACCGATCGCGCTGGTGATGTGGTCGTAGCCAGGGGCAATGTCCGTCACCAGCGGGCCGAGCACATAGAAGGGCGCTTCGCTGCACTCCTCCATCTGCTTCTTGACGTTGAACTCGATCTGGTCCATCGGCACGTGGCCGGGGCCCTCCACCATCACCTGGATGTCGTGCTCCCAGGCGCGACGGGTGAGCTGGCCGAGGGTTTTCAGCTCCGCCAGCTGGGCGGCATCGGAGGCATCGTGCTGACAGCCCGGCCGCAACGAATCGCCCAACGAGAAACTGCAGTCGTAACGCTTGAAGATCTCGATGATGTCGTCGAAGCGGGTGAACAGCGGGTTCTGCTTGTGGTGGTAAAGCATCCACTGGGCCAGGATGCCGCCGCCGCGGCTCACGATCCCCGTGAGGCGGCCCTTCACCAGCGGCAGGTGCTCGATCAGCAGACCGGCGTGGATGGTCTGGTAATCGACGCCCTGCTGGCAGTGCTTCTCGATGATGTGCAGAAAATCATCGGCATCAAGCTTCTCGATCGAGCCGTGCACACTTTCCAGCGCCTGATACACCGGCACGGTGCCGATCGGCACGGTGGAGGCGTTGATGATCGCCGTGCGCACCTCGTCGAGATTGACGCCGCCGGTGGAGAGATCCATCACCGTGTCGGCGCCGTACTTCACCGCCAACCGCAGTTTCGCTACCTCTTCCTCGAGGTCGGAGGCATTGGGGGAAGCGCCGATGTTGGCGTTCACCTTGCACCTGGAGGCGATGCCGATCGCCATCGGCTCGAGATTGGTGTGGTTGATGTTGGCGGGGATGATCATGCGGCCCCGGGCCACCTCCTCCATCACCAGGGATTCGGGCAGGTTCTCCCGCTTGGCCACGTAAGCCATCTCCTCGGTGATCACACCCTGGCGGGCGTAATGCATCTGCGACACGTTGGCGTCGCCGCGACGCTTCTCAATCCAGGCGCTGCGCATGATCGACTCGAGAAATGGGGCGTTCGGACCGGGTCGCTGGGAAGCGAGGACACAACTCCGGAACCGGGCGCCACCGGGACCGATCGGACCGCGGTTGCATTCGGGACACTTCCCTGCGCCGGCATGACCCGGATCAGGTTCGGAGGGTGTGATCTCAGCCGAGGCCCAGGCGCACTTCCGGTGGGAAGCAGGCTCGGGGCGGCACCCCTAGTGACCGATCAAAGCTAGCAAGGGTGCCTGCGAATGCCGGAGTTCAGCACAGAACCCATTCAGGGCTGCAGTCCGTTGAGGGCGGCCGCCACCACCCGGTGGTCGGGGTCGTTCTGCAGACCGCGCAACAGCGCCCGCACCGCTTCAGCACCCTCGGCCGGCGCCGCTTCATGCGCCAGCCGGCCGAGGATTTCGGCGCCACCCACCCGCACCGAGCTGTCGGGATCGGCGATCGCCATGCGCGCCAGCTCCAGCAGCGGTTCAAACCCCATCACCGCCTGCTCGGCCAGGGCCGAGAGGATGCTGCAGCGCACCAGCCACTGGTCGTCGGCGGCGAAGGCCTCGCGCAGCAGCGGCCAGGCCTGCTCGGCGCCATAGCTGGCCAGGGCGTTGGCGGCCTCCGCCCGCACGTTGGCGTCGTCGTCGTGGCGCAGGGCCCGCTGCAGCGCCTCCCAGCCCGCCGCACTGCGCTTCACGCCCAGGCCGGCGCAGCTGAGCGAGCGCACGATGAAGGGTTCCTGCTCCAGGCCGAGCAGCAGCAGCGGGATTGCCACCTCGCTTTCCACGCCCCGCAGCCCCGCCAGGGCCGGCATCGCCTGCACCGGATCACCGGAGGCGATGGCGGCGCGCAGGGCGTCCGCATCCAGCGGCGGCTTGCTGTCGGAAGAGGAATCGGCCATGGCTCCACCCTGTCACGGAGGGGGAGGAAATGACTGCACCTGCCGGAGGCATTCCCGCACCACCCGGCGGCGACGACGGCGGCGCAGGCTGCTGCTCACCAGCAGGCCGCTGCCGATCAGCAGCGCCGGCAGACCCTGCACCCGCTGGATTCCCTGACGCGACACGATGCTGATCAGCGCCAGCAGGATCAGCAGCGGCGCCGACAGCGCCAGCAACGCGCGGAGTGTGCGGTCGCGGGCGCTCACACCCGGCGCTCCATCCAGAGCAGCAGGCTGAGCGTGAGCACCTGCACGCCGACGGCGATCGCCCCTTCGTCAGGGTCGAAGCCGCCGTTGTGGAGGGCCGCGCAACCCTCGGGCCCGGCCACCCCCAGCCGGAACATGGTGCCCGGCGCAGCGGTGAGCAGCTCGGCGAAATCCTCCGCCCCCAGGGACGGCTGCTCCAGCCGCCGCACCTGCGGCCGATCGAGCAGCGCCAGGGCCGCCTCCTCCACCAGCTCGGTGAGCGCCGGATCGTTGTGCACCGGCGGCGAGATGCAGCGATAGCGCACCCGCGCCTCGCCGCCGTAGCCGCGGCAGATGGCATGCACCGTGTCCTCGATCCAGCCGGGCAGTTCGGCGTGCACCTCGGTGTCGAGGCAGCGCACCGTGCCCAGCAGGCGCACATGGTCGGCGATCACGTTGAAGGCCTTGCCCCCCTCGATCTTGCCGAAGCTCACCACCACCGGCTGCAGCGCATCCAGCCGCCGGCTGATCGCCTCCTGCAGACCGCTCACCACCCGGGCCGCGATCCAGATCGCATCGGTGGACTGGTGCGGCCGGGCGCCGTGGCCGCCTTCGCCCAGCACCTCCACTTCCAGCTCGCCCGCCGCGGCCGTGAGGCTGCCGCTGCGCACGCCGATGCTGCCCACCGGCAGGCTTGGGAACACATGCACGCCGAACAGGGCCTGCACCCCCTCCATGGCGCCGTCGGCCAGCATCCAGGCCGCCCCCTGGGCGATTTCCTCGGCCGGCTGAAACAGCAGCCGCACCCGGGCCGTGAGCCGCGGGGCGAGGGGCGCCAGCAACCGCGCCACCCCCAGGCCGATCGCGGTGTGCATGTCGTGCCCACAGGCGTGCATCAGCCCCTGATGGCAGGAGGCGAAGGGCAGGCCCGTGCGCTCCTCCACCGGCAGCGCGTCCATGTCGACCCGCAGAGCCAGCAGTGGCGCCGCTTCAGGGCCAAGCTCCGCGACCACGCCGGTGCGGCCCACCCCTTCGCGCACGTCCCACCCCAGCAGCCGCAGCTCACCTGCCACCAGGGCGGCGGTCTGGTGTTCCGCCCCGCTCAGCTCCGGGTGGGCATGGATGTGGCGGCGCAGCCCGATCAGCTCCGGCATCGCCTGCTGCAGAGCCGCCTCCAGCTCAAACTGCTGCCAGAGCGTCAGCGGCGCGACCGGCAGGCTGGACAGGGACGGACGCGTTGACGCGGCAGGGCTCATCGACGGGCCAGTTGCAGAAAATCCTGAAGAGCGTGCACCGGCAGGGGAGGCCAGCGCCGTATCTGCAGGAGCCATTCTGGCTGCCGGTAGCGGGGGTCGAGGCCGGAAGCCGCCGCCCAGTTGCTCTCCGCCTCCCCCGAAGCACCGCGTTGCCAGAGCACAGCCGTGAGGCCGGCGCGGGCATCGGCGAACAGCGGGTAGCGGCGAATCAGCAGGCGCAGCTCCCGCTCAGCCGCCGCCCCATCCCCCTGCTGGAAGGCCGCCAGGGCGGCGCTGGAGCGGGCCATCGCAAAGCCCGGCCGGGCCAGATCAGCCGCTTCGAAGCAGCGGCGCGCCTGGTCCCAGTGTCCCTGGGAGCCGCGGACATTGCCGAGGTTGTAGAGCGCCGCCGCATCGGCCGGATCGTTCTGCAGGATCGCCTCGTAGTCGGCGGCGGCCAGGTCCCACTGCTGCAGGGACTCCTCGGCGATGCCCCGGTTCAGGTAGGGGTCGGCGCTGCCGGGTTCCAGCGCGATCGCGCGGTTCTGGTCGCTGATCGCGCCCTGCGGATCCCCCATCGCCAGCCGCACGTTGCCGCGGTTGCTCCAGGCGGAGGCATCGCCGGGCAGCTGCTCCACCACCTGATCCCACAGGGGCAGGGCCTCACCGAAGCGCCCGTCGCGGCTGGCGCTCAGGGCCGCATCGAACAGCTGGGGCACACTCATTTGCGCGGCCAGCAGCACCGCCAGCAGGGTGGCGAGCATCAGGCCGCCTCCGGCCAGGCGAGGTGTTCACGGGCGGCGGCGGTGGCGATGCGGCCGCGCGGGGTGCGCTGCAGGAAGCCCAGCTGCAGCAGGAAGGGCTCCACCACCGTTTCCAGCGTGACCGGGTCTTCGCCCAGGCCGGCAGCCAGGGTCTCGAGGCCTACCGGGCCACCGCCGTAGCCCTCCAACAGCAACTGCAGCAACCGGCGGTCGCTGGCATCAAGGCCGCGGGCATCCACGCGGTGCAGGGTGAGGGCTTCAGCCACCAGCGCCGCATCGATGCAGGCGTGGCCGCGCACGCTCGCCACATCCCGGACGCGACGCAGCAGGCGGTTGGCGATCCGGGGGGTGCCGCGGCAGCGGCGGGCCACCTCGATCGCGGCATCGCCCGCGAGCTCCAGCTTCAGCAGGCCGGCGGCCCGCTCCACGATCGCCTGGAGATCGGGCAGGTCATAGAACTCCAGCCGCTGGATGAGCCCGAAGCGATCACGCAGGGGCGAACTCAACGCTCCCGCCCGGGTGGTGGCCCCCACCAGCGTGAACGGCGCCAGCGGCACGGCGCGGGTGCGGGCCGTGGTGCCCTTGCCCACGGTGAGATCCAGCCGGCAGTCCTCCATGGCGGGGTAGAGCAGTTCTTCAGCCACTCGGTTGAGCCGGTGGATCTCATCGATGAACAGCAGGTCGCGCGGCTGCAGGTTCATCAGCAGCCCGACGATGTCGCGCGGGCGTTCCAGCGCCGGCGCACTGGTGATGCGGCAGCGCACGCCCAGCTCCTCGGCCAGCACCAGGGCCATGGTGGTCTTGCCGAGGCCGGGGGGGCCATACAGGAGAACGTGATCGAGCGCATCGCCGCGGTTGCGTGTGGCCTCCACCGCGATCGCGAGCACCTGCTTGAGCTCCCGCTGGCCGATGTACTCGCCGAGCCGGCGCGGGCGGAGCGTGTCCTCGCGCAGCAGCCGCGGGGCTTCGGCTGTGCCGCTCAGCTCAGCGGCGTCAGCCCTGTCGAGGCCTGCGGCGGGGTCCAGGGCGCTGTCATACGGATGGGGCTGCGCATCCACCAGGCGTCTGGAGCCCAGGCGACTGGAGCCCTTGCCAGAGGCTCGATCGGACGGGCCGGAGGACACGATCGCCATGGCAGGAGCGTAGGGAGGACCGGGCCTGCTTAGGGTCGAGCCTGAGGCCGGGGGTGGCAATGGCGAAGGCAGCGGGAAAGAAAGCCGCGCGGGCAGCCCGTGATGCGGCCAACCGCCTGCTGGCCGACAACCGCTTCGCCCGTCACCAGTACGAGATTCTCGAAACGCTGGAAACCGGCCTGGAGCTGGTGGGCACCGAGGTGAAGTCGATCCGGGCTGGCAAAGCCAACCTGCGCGACGGCTTCTGCCTGATCCGCCAAGGGGAACTGCAGCTGCACAACGTGCACATCTCGCCCCACAGCCACGCCGGCGCCTATTTCAACCACGAGCCGCTGCGCACCCGCAAGCTGCTGGCCCACCGCCGCGAGATCGACAGGCTGCGCATCGCCATCGATCAGAAGGGGCTGACGCTCATCCCCCTGAACCTGCACCTCAAGGGCTCATGGATCAAGCTCACGCTCGGCCTGGCCAAGGGCCGCAAGCTGCACGACAAACGCCAGGAGGAGCGCCGCAAGGACGCCGACAGAGAAGTGCGCGCGGCATTGACCCGCGGCTGAACCCGGCCATCGCCCCGGGCCCGGTGGCACGCCATACAGTCGCCACGCCCCATCGCCAGCAGCTGCCATGTCGGCATTGACCCGCTGCCTGCAGGAAGAGGCCGCCGCGATCGCCGCTGCCGCAGGCCGGATCGAAAGCCGCCAGGTGGATGCAGCCCTGGCGATGCTGGACCGCTGCGCCGACCAACGGGCCAAGCTCGTGATCACGGGGGTAGGCAAGAGCGGCATCGTGGCCCGCAAGATCGCGGCCACCTTCTCCTCGATCGGGCTGATGTCGCTGTACCTCAACCCGCTCGATGCCCTGCACGGAGACCTGGGTGTGGTGGCCCCGCAGGACGTGGCGCTGCTGCTCTCCAACAGCGGCGAAACCGGCGAACTGCTCGAAATCCTTCCCCACCTGCGCCGTCGTGGCACCGGCCGCATCGCCCTGGTGGGAAAACTGCAGTCGAGCCTGGCCCGCGGCTGCGATGTCGTGCTCGATGCCTCGGTGGACCGAGAGGTCTGCCCGCTCAATCTGGCCCCCACCGCCAGCACGGCGGTGGCGATGGCGATCGGCGATGCCCTGGCCGCCGTGTGGATGGAGCGGCGCGGCATCTCCCCGGCCGACTTCGCCCTCAACCATCCGGCCGGTGCGCTCGGCAAACAGCTCACGCTCACAGTGGCCGATCTGATGCTGCCCACCACCCAGCTGCATCCGCTTGAGGAAAGCGACAGCCTCAGCGCCGTGATCGCCCTGCTCACGCGCGATGGTGCCGGGGCCTGCTGGGTGCGCCGCAGCGGCGCGCCGCAGCAGCTGGCGGGCCTGATCACCGACGGCGACCTGCGCCGGGCCCTGGAGCAGAACGCCGCGTCCGGATGGGCTGAGCTGTGCGCCAGTCAGCTGATGACGGCCGATCCGATCACGGTGGGGCCGGGCATGCTGGCGGTGGAAGCGTTGGAACGCATGGAGCGCAACAGCCGCAAGCCGATCGGCGTGCTGCCCGTGCTCGACGACGCGGGAACCATGCTGGGCCTGCTGCGACTCCACGACCTGATCCAGGCGGGGCTGAGCCCCAGCTTGAGCTGAAGGTGTGGCCGCATGGCGTCCTGCAGAGTGGGAGGGGCCCGCTCAGGCGGCAGCCAGGCGGCGGGCCTGCTCCAGCTGGGCGGCGGTGTCGACCGAGAGGAAATCACCCTCCACCGGGAAGGTGCCCACCGTGAGGCCCGCCTCGATCAGCCGCAGCTGCTCCAGCTTCTCGGTGTGTTCCAGCGGTGAGTGGGGCAAGGCATTCCAGCGGGCCAGCACGTCGGCGCGGTAGCCGTAGATGCCTACATGGCCCCAGTAGGGCGCATGGGCGTGCCAGTGCTGCGGATCCTCACCGCGTACGTGCGGGATGGCGGAGCGGGAGAAGTAGAGAGCTCGGCCGTCGGCAGCCAGCAGCGTCTTGACCACATTGGGGTCGTGGATCTTCTCCGGCGGCATTCGGTAGATCGGGGTGAGCACCTGCGGCGTGGGCATGCGCCGCTCAAACTCCAGTGCCATCGCATCGATCACGGCCGGATCAATGAACGGCTGATCCCCCTGCACATTGATGATCACGCTGCGGGCCGCGGCCAAGGCGCCGCCCGTGGCCCCCGCCCGGGCAATCAGGGCCTCCACCACCGAGGCGAGCCGCTCGCTGCCGGAGCTGCAGCTGGCGCTGGTCATCAGCACCGGAAATCCCCAGCCCTCGGCCGCCGCCCGCAGCACCTCGCTGTCGGTGCAGAGCACCACGGCATCAGGCCGCTGCGCCAGGCGGCAACGCAGCAGCACCCGCTGCAGCATCGGCTGGCCGCCGATGTCGGCCATCACCTTGTTGGGCAGGCGGGACGACTCCAGCCGCGCCGGCACGGCCACCACGCAGGCCAGCGCCGGTGGGCTGGCGAGGGCGGCAGGCTCCGGCGCCGAGGCGCCACCACCGTGCTGCCGATCGCTCAAGCCACTGCCCGTCATCTGCTGCCAAGACCCTGGTGGCGGGAGCCTATTCCCACAGCGCCGTGAGGCTGCGGGCCTGCCGCACCAGCGCTTCCACCCGCTCCGGCGCCGCCGCTGGCCGGGCGCCGGCCTCCATCTGCCGGTACACATCCGCCACCCGCCAGGCAGCGGTGTCGGGGTCGGCGACATGGCGGGGGATCAGGTGCGCGTGCAGGTGCCGGGCCCCCTCCCCGAAAGCGATCACATAGACGCGCTCGCAGCCGGTGAGCTGGCGCACCAGGGCACTGCAGCGCTGCAACATCGGCCCGAAGCCCGCCGCCTCCGCGGCCGTGAAGGCGGCCGGGCCATCGAGGTGGCGGACCGCATCGAGCAGCAGCCAGCCCGGCAGCGGCGCCGGTGTGGGGTGGTGCCGCAGCAGCCACAGGGGCTGGCGCAGGATCTCGTACCGGGCGATCGCCTCCGGCTCGGCGTGCAGACGGCAGACGCCACAAGCGGCGGCCACTTCGCTCAATCCCACAGACGCATGGCGTCGTCGCGGGCGGCATACCAGCGGGCGGCCAGGGGCCCGCCCATCGTGCGGCATTCACGGAACCAGGGGCCGCCCAGGGTCCAGTGCAGCAGGGCGGCACCGCCCGGCTCCGGCGCCAGCGGCGGCGGCGCCTGCACATCGACGAGATGGTTCCAGCGGTCGGGCAGGGCGCCGATCTCGTGATCCCCCGCCAGCCAGTGGAAGCGGTGCAGATCGAGGCCGGAGGCGGTGTTGACGTACTCGGGGGTGAGCGCGGTGCAGCGGCTGGTGTTGAACAGCATCAACGAACTCCAGTTTTTCTTCGGATAGGCCGATTGCCGCTCACCGAGAAACTTCACGGTTTCGCCAGGAACGTGATCGTGCTGCACGCACATCACCGCGAAGCGATCATCCCGCAGGGCCCAGAGTTCAGTGATGTCACTGAGACACAACATGTCGCAGTCCATGAAAATCGCCCAGCCCTGATAGCCGCACAGCTGCGGCACGAGGAAGCGGGTGAACGAAAAGGCCGTGCTTTGCCTGGGATCCCGCTGGCGCCAGTACAACCCCTGGCACTCCAGCTGCGGCGTCTCGAGTGGTGTGATCGCCAGCGTTTGTGTGCTGGTCTGATACAGACTGTCGATCAACACATTGGTGGCCGCCCGCTCGCGCGGATCGACACCGATGAAAATGGGGATGGGCCTACTCATTGGGGTGAGCATATGTCCCGGCTCCCGTGAGCCATGCTGAGGGCACCTGCACGCGGTGGACCGTGAGTTTCATCCTGATCGCCGGCCCCTGTGTGATCGAAAGCCCGGAACTTGTGTTCGAGGTGGCCGAGCGGGTCAAGGCCATCACCGAGCGGCTCGGCATCACCTATGTGTTCAAGGCCAGCTTCGACAAGGCCAACCGCAGCTCCGGCGGCTCCTTCCGTGGCCCCGGCGTGGCCGAGGGCCTGGAGGTGCTGGCGGAAGTGAAGCGCCGCACCGGGCTGCCTCTGCTCACCGACATTCACGAAAGCCAGCAGGCCGCTCCAGTGGCCGCCGTGGTGGACGTGCTGCAGATTCCCGCCTTCCTCTGCCGTCAGACCGATCTGCTGCTGGCCGCCGCTGACGCCGTTCGCGGCACCGGCAAGACGATCAACGTGAAGAAAGGCCAGTTCCTCGCCCCCTGGGACATGGCGCAGGTGGTGACCAAACTGCGCGAGGCCGGCGTGGAGAAGCTCTGGCTCACCGAGCGGGGCTCCAGCTTCGGATACAACACCCTGGTGGTGGACTACCGCGGCCTGCCCCAGCTGCGGGCGCTCGGCTGCCCGGTGATCTTCGATGCCACCCACTCGGTGCAGCAGCCCGGTGGTCGTGGCAGCAGCAGCGGCGGCCAGCGTGAATACGTGGCGCCGCTGGCGCGCGCCGCCGTGGCCGTGGGGGTGGACGGCCTGTTCATGGAGGTGCATCCCGACCCGGAGAATGCCCTCAGCGACGGGCCCAACATGGTGCCGCTGCATCGCCTCGAACCCCTGCTGGAGCAGTTGCTGGCGATCCGCGCCCCGCTGCAGCAGCGCCCTGAAGCGGTCAGCACGCTGTGAATGGCGGCTGGCTGGCCCGCGGCCGCAGCCGGCTGGCGGCGCGGCGCTGCCGCGATCGGCTGCGGCAGCTGAAGCTGCTGGTGCTGGATGTGGACGGGGTGCTCACCGATGGCGGCCTCTGGACCACCGAGAGCGGTGAGGTGATCAAACGCTTCGATGTGCGCGACGGGCTGGGCATCCGCCTGCTGCAGCAGGCCGGGCTGGAGGTGGCCCTGCTGAGCGGCGGCAAGAGCGGTGCCACCGAGCAGCGGGCCCGCTACCTGGGCGTGCAGCACTGCCTCACCGGCGTGAAGGACAAACCCGCCGCCCTGGCGGCCCTGCAGCTGCAGCTGGGGCTGACCCCCGCCGCCACGGCCTTCGTGGGCGACGACCTCAACGACCTGCCGGTGCGGCCGGTGGTGGCGCTGCTGCTGTGCCCCGCCGACGCGGCGGCCCCCCTGCGACGCCACTGCGACTGGGTGCTGCCGCGGCTGGGCGGGGACGGGGCCGTGCGCCTAGTGGCGGAGGCGATCCTGCAGGCGCAGGGGCGCTGGCAGGCGCTGGCCGGCGCAGGCTGGCTGGACCGCAACGACGGAGGCGCAGCAACGCTCACCACCGCTCCCGGTCGAGCCGCTCGGCCCTGAGGGCACGCAGGCGCTCGCCCAACGCTGGCCCCTGGGTCAGGCCCGTGGCCAGCAGCTCCGCCGCCGTGCAGGGGGGCGGCAGCTGGCGCCAGCGCAGCAGCCAGCGCAGCAGTCCGCGGCGCAACGCCAGCCCAGGGGCGGGAGCGGCCGGCCCCGCGCCGCAGGCCAGGGCCAGCACCACGGAGTCGAGCGGCAGGCCCTTGCGCTCCAGCCGCTGGCTCAGCGCCGCCGGCGAGCGCGGCAGGGAGCCGCTGGGCAGGCGTTGCAGGCCCCGCAGTGCCTGCAGGCTGCGTTCTGGCAGTTGCAGGCGCTGCGCGGGCGGCAGCGGATCCTGGAGCGCAGCCAGCAGGGCCAGCAGCCGCCACGGGCCCGGCGACCAGCCTGGTAGATCCGCTGCCGCCCGCAGCCGGTCGGCCCAGCGCAGCCGCCGCCGCCAGCTGCTGTCGCCCTGCAGACCCGGGGCCAGCAGCGCCAGCCCCTGCCAGCCCTGCAGCAGCTGCAGGGCCTGCGGCCAGGGTTCGCGGCCCAGCAGCAGCTCCAGTTCCCGCCGCAGGCGCGTGCCCAGCGAGGGCACCGTGCCCGCCGCCGGCCAGGGCCAGCGGGCCAGGGTGTCGGTCCACTGCCGGAGGCTGCCGGGCGCCAGGTCCATGCCCAGGCGGGCGCCATAACGGGCCGCCCGCACCAGCCGGGTCGGGTCGTCGCTGAGGCTGCCGGCGTGGAGGAAACGCAGCCGCCGCGCGGCCAGATCCGCCAGACCGTCGTGGGGATCGAGCAGGGCGCCATCGGCAAGCACCAGCGCCATGGCGTTGATGCTCAGGTCGCGGCGGGCCAGGTCGTCGTCGAGGGAGCCGAAAAACACCGTGGGGTTAGCACCTGGATGGGGGTAGCGCTCGCCGCGTGCCGTGGCCAGATCCAGCACCACCCCATCGATCTCAAGCTCGGCGGTGCCGTAGGCCGGATGCAGCTGACAGAAGCCCAGCCCCGCTCCCGGTGTGCCCCGCAGGCGCTCCACCACCCGGTGGGCCGCCGGCGGTCCCGCCGCTTCACTGCCTTCTTCCACCACCAGATCGAGATCGGGCAGGCCACGCCAGGGGTCGTTGTGGACGCGGTGCAGCAGCAGATCCCGCACCGCACCGCCCACCAGAGCCACCCGCAGCGGCGCTGCGGCGCGCACCACCGTGGCCAGCACCCGCTGCACGGGGGGATCGAGCGCGTCGAGCAGCGAAAGGCCGGGCATGGGGGGAAAGCGATTGTTCTGAGTGAAGCGACGCCAGCCTTGTCCATCAGCACTTCACTGCACCGCGAAGGCGCGAACGCCTCATGTGATCACATCAAGCCACCGGGATCGACCAGATCATTGGAATAAACGAGCCGCCGGTTCATGCCCTGCCATCCCGGCAGCAGCAAGGCCAGATGGACAGGCAGAAAGGGGCTGTTGAGCCAGGCGGCGTCGTAGCGGATGCGGGCGCTTTTCACTGGATCAAAACGCATGTGATTGCCGCTGAGGATGTGGCTGCCGGTGGAAGGGCCCGGCATGAGCATCGCCGGCTCAAAGCTCAGATCAAGCCAGTGGCACAGGCGGGTGAGCGCAGCTTCGGGGGCCAGAGCCAGCTCCTCATAGCCCAGGAGAAACACAGGCTTGCCCGCCGTTTGCAGGCGCCGCTCGAGCTGGCCGTTGACACGGCGCCAGCGGACCAGCGACCGCCAGCCACTGGCCACCTGGCGCCGGGGGCGGCGTGCGATCGCGTGAACCCAGGAGCGCACATCGCGGACCAGAAACAGCACCCGGATTTCCATGCCAAGCGCCGCATCAGGCAGGGTCAGCAACTCCAGATCCGACTGAAACGAGTCGACCATCCAGCGCAGTGGCTCGGCGAGGGCTTGCTCTTGAGCATGCGCCACCAAACGCTGCCACTTTTGAGCCAGCGGCAGGTGATCGTGAGCCGGTAGCCACTCCAGAAGCGGCCCCCAGACCGGGCATTGCGCCGCGATACAACCGCAGGTGCAGCGACGTTCGTTGCGCAGTTCGCGCCGCAGCCTGGCCGGACCACCGCCTTCCTCACCGGGCGCAGGCCTACGCAACAGGCGCACCGCCTCGCCGAAGCCCTGCACCTGGGGATGGGCACCGAGCGCCAAATCAAGAAGGGTGGTACCGCTGTGGCCCAATCCACGGATGAGCAGCAGCTTCGGGCGAGTCGTCATCACTGGGAAGTGCGTAGCGTTCGGGAAACACGCTGTGGGAAGTGAAACAATCGATCCCGTGTCGATGCTGGGATCAAAGCTTATCCACACGCATACCTATAGACGCCAGGCATCTGAAATCATTCATTGCGGTGTTTTGACTGGACACATTGCCGAAGCCCAAAAGACTGCGGCTGCACATGTGAACCTTCTGGCATCACAATGAAGGTACTTAATGCTGTGAATTGGCGAGGCTCCCAACACGATGCTCCTGAATGGGCCGCAAGCAGTGGCTGAATCAACTCTTGATCCCCGTGCAGACCAACAAAAGGCAGCATGACAGCAGAAAAACCATTCACTCCCTCGGGATCAACACGCTGCAAAGGAATGGAATCAAAATAGGGCACCAGCCTATGCTTTTTAGCAGAAACGCTTGTGCACCCTTGCCGACAAACCCCTGTTTCACCAATAAAGCGAGCCAAATGCTTGTAGTTCTGAAGGGGATAAATCTTGGCAGAAAGCACTTCCTGGGAGTGCCAGAAATGCATGCTAATAATAATAGCAAAGACACACACTGTTGCTCGTCTTACATAAGGACTACCTGAGGCAATCAGACGTTGCCCCACATCCCCCAAAGCGAGGGCGAAGCAAGGGAGAAGCACAATAAAATATCGTTCAACAGCGAGTGGCTTAACCAGATCGATCAAACTGATGAGCCCTAAAAATGCCGCCGCTCCAGACAACAACCAACAGGCTTCACTGGAACCACGAACACTATCCCTTAGCTGAAGCCCTCTGTCTTTATCTCTTGATCGCCGCTGGCTTCCAAACGCTGAAATCAGCATGGCGAGCACGATCCCGATCACTGCAGCAGGAAAGGCTGGAAAGGCTCCATTCATCGCGGTGCTGAACACACCGATGACCGGCTGAGACACAATCCAGCTGGTTCTTCCACCACCTGCGCCACCGACCAAGACATGAAGCAACGGCCAAGCAAAGAGTGCCGGCAGAAGAGCTAGGCCCCAGCGACGACGACCAAGACATGGCGCCCCTCTCAGGACATCCAGCACCAGGAGCGTGAGGGCGTAGAACAAGCCGAAGTAATGACTAAGAGAAAGCAGCAGCAGGGAAAAGATAAAACAAAGGCGCAGAGCGTTAACTCTTGGCAGGTGAACCGAAGGCCCTTGCTGCTGAGACCGCCAGAGTATGGTCATGACCCCCACTGAGACTGTGGCAAAAAGCAGAGTCCAGGAATAAGGTCGAACTTCCTGGGCATAAAGACTGAAGAGGGGGCTTGTTCCGAGGAACAGGATCGCGATGATCTGGCGGGCGAAACCGCCGTTTTGCGTGGTCCATGCAATGGCGATCAGGCTCAGCCAGGCAGGAATCAGGCTCAGAAAGCGGGTCGGGATTTCACCAGATCCAAACATGCCGACCCACAGCCGCAGCAGGGTCAGATGAAGGGGGGGATGGGTATCAGGAAGGATCCATTCCTTGAACAAGACATGCCATGAGGAAGCATTGGCAGCCCCAATGGAGAACAATTCATCGTGCCAGTAAGAGTACGCTTGAAACACGCCCCTCGAGCAGAGGAGTATCAGTAAAAGCAGAACGACCAGCAAGATCCGGCGTTGTTGCTTGATCTCCGTTGGATAGCGGCTCTCCTTCACCGCGGCTTGATCGGCGCCAGCCGGGGATCGAGGATCTTGGCGCTCATACCCTCGAACTTCACCGCGATCGAGATCTTCTCACCGCTGCCGAACAGGTGGGTGATGATCCCGTCGCCGAAGCTGGCATGGTGCAGGGTGTCACCTACCGCCCAGAGCCGCGCCGGGGCGCGGTGGCGCACGGCATTGGCCTGCTCAGCAGAACCACCGCCGTCAGCAGCGCCGCCCCCGGCCCGTTGTGCGCTGCGCGGGTTGTCGTCCCGGTCGATGCGGGTGAGCCGGTCGAGCCGCTGCTCACGGCGCAGCGCCGCACCACCGCTGCGGGGCACATCGCCCTGCACCAGCTCCGGCGGCAGCTCCGAGAGAAACACCGACGGCACCGCCGGCTCGCGCATGCCGCCCCACAGCCGCCGCTCGCTGGCATGGGAGAGGAACAGCCGCTCCTTGGCGCGGGTGATGCCCACATAACAGAGGCGCCGCTCCTCCTCCAGGGCAGCGGGATCCTCCAGGGAGCGATAGCTGGGGAACAGCCCCTGCTCCAGCCCCACCAGGCACACCACCGGAAACTCCAGCCCCTTGCTGGCGTGCAGGGTCATCAGAGTGACGCGATCGGACTCGGTGTCCTTGCTGTCGGCGTCGCTGGCCAGGGCGGCGGACGCAAGGAAACCCTCCAGCGAGCCCTCCTCGTTCTCCTCCTGGTATTGCAGGGCCGCGTTCACCAGTTCCTGCAGGTTGCGCCGCCGCTCCTCCGCCTCATCGGTGCCCTCACTGATCAGTTCAGCCACATAGCCGCTCTGCTCCATCACCCGCTGCACCAGCTCCGATGGGGGGGCGTCCTGCGCGCGGCGGCTCAGGTCGCCGATCAGCTCGGCGAACTGCAGCAGCCCCTTCGCCGAGCGGCCCGCCAGCGAGCGCACCGCCTCGGGGTCGTTCACCACCTCCCACAGCGGCAGACCCAGCTGGCTGGCGGCATCGCTGAGGCGCTGCACGGTGGTCTTGCCGATGCCGCGGCGCGGCACATTCATCACCCGCAGCAGGCTGACGCTGTCCGCCGGGTTGACCAGCAGCCGCAGGTAGGCGAGCACATCCTTGATCTCGCGCCGGTCGTAGAAGCGCAGTCCCCCCACCACGATGTAGGGGAGGCCCCAGCGCACCAGGGATTCCTCCATCGCCCGGCTCTGGGCGTTGGTGCGATACAGCACGGCCATGTCGCCCCAGCGCAGCTCCGGGTGGGCCGCCTCGAGCATGCGCAGGCGGTGCACCACCGCCTCGGCCTCGGCGATCTCGTCGTCGCAGCGGGTGACCACGATCGGCTCCCCCTCGCCGCGGGTGGGGCGCAGCACCTTGTCGATGCGCTCGCTGTTGTGGGCGATCAGGGCGTTGGCCGCCTCCAGGATCGTGGCGGTGGAGCGGTAGTTCTCCTCCAGCTTCACCATCGTGCGGGTGGCCTCGTCGCTGGCCTTGTCGCCGAAGTCGTCCTGGAAGCCCATCAGGATCGTGAAATCGGCGGCGCGGAAGCTGTAGATGCTCTGATCCGCATCCCCCACCACGAACACCGAGCGCTGGCCCCAGTCGTCGAACTGCTCGGGGTCGCGGCCGCCCGTGACCAGCAGCTTGATCAGGTCGTACTGGGTGCGGTTGGTGTCCTGGTATTCATCCACCAGCACGTGGCGGAAACGGCCGTGCCAGTAGTGCCGCACCTGCTCGTTGGTCTGCAGCAGCTGCACCGGCAGCAGCAGCAGGTCGTCGAAGTCGAGGGCGTTGTTGGCCGCCAGGGCGCGGCGGTAGCGGCGGTACACATCCGCCACCATCTTTCCCCGCTGCCCCTGCTGCTCCTGCTCCAGCTGCTCGGGCAGCCAGCCCTGGTTCTTGGCGTTGCTGATCGCCCAGCGCACCTTCTTGGGCTCGAAGCGCTTGGGATCGAGCCCCAGCTCCTGGGTGACGATCTCCTTCACCAGGGTCTGGGCGTCGCCCTCGTCGTAGATGGAGAACTGGCGGGTCCAGGTGAGTCCTTCGGGATCCCGGTACTTGTCGATGTCGAAGCGCAGCAGCCGCGCGAACAGGGCGTGGAAGGTGCCGATCCACAGCTCCTTGGTGATCTCCCGGTAGATGCGGGTGCGCAGCTGACGCTGCTGCACCGGCGAGAGGGTGCTCAGCGGCTGGCCGAACTGGCTGGTGGCGAGCCGCTGGGCCAGCAGCAGCTCCAGCCGCTCCTTCATCTCCCGCGCCGCCTTGTTGGTGAAGGTGACGGCCAGGAGCTGGTGCGGATCGACGCCGTGATGGCCGATCAGGTGGGCGATGCGGTGCGTGAGCGCGCGCGTCTTGCCGCTGCCGGCACCGGCCACCACCAGCAGCGGGCCGTTGTGGTGGTCCACCGCCCGGCGCTGGGCGTCGTTGAGGCCGGCTAGGAAGCTCACGGATTGAGCCTAGGGGGCCATGCCATCACCGAAAGCCATCTTCCGACGATCCAGCTGCGACGCGAAGGGATGATGGAGCAACAGTGCCAGGGCAACCAGGCTGAGGGGGATAAGAGGAGCGGAATAACGAATCAAAAAATGGGTTGAAAGTCCGTAGAACAAAAAGTAGCCAGCGGGCAACAGTGAGATCAGGATCCAGTCAGGCTTCCGCAGCCAGAGCCCAAGCAAAGGCATGAACACCAGGGAGAGCATTGCCACCCCATTCAGGATCGTGGTGCTCCAGCTGTAAGCGTGAGCGAAGGACCAGATACCCTTCCAAAGGAAAGCTGGGGTAACAAGCAGATGACGAAGGCTGTTGGCCTGAATGTTGCGAACAGCGATCTTCTTGAGAGCATTTTCCTGATCAGACAGTTGGTCGACAGGAAGATTTGCTTTGAGCTTTGCGGGCACCACGCGCTTCCCAACCTGATAGAAACTCACGACCTCATCCAAGCGGCCAGCGGTGATTGCACGCTGGTCACAGGGAAGATTGCGTGTGAATCGTTGTAGTGAGCCATCGCATTCCAGCTGACTCGGGGCAAAGCCGAGAAAGGGTTCAAACAGGTCCTCGCGCAGACGCTCTGGCGAGAATGCATAGAAGGCGCCTCGAAGCTCATCGGCAGTCATCTTATTGTAACTGGCACGGATGAGCAGCACATCGGCACCTCCGCGTGCCAGGGCGAAATCATTGAAGAGAAGAAAGTTGCGAGTCATCCATGGCACAGTGAACAGACAGATTCCCAGTAACAGAGCAGTGGCGCATACGAAGGGCCTCTGATGCCTCCGCTGCGCTTCTCGCATGATCAGCACGAGGATCACCGGAACGGCAATCATGCAGACGTACTGGCCGGAAGCCTTGGTGAGCAACACCAGCGAAATCCCACCGCCGGCGAGCAATGCAAGGGGGGCGCCAGGTCGACGTCGGGCCAACACCAACAGCACTGCACTCAGGACGAAGAAGGCAGCTGCCGGTAACTCCGTCTTGAAGTTCTCAAGCTCGGATGAAACCAAAAAGGACCAGCTACCCAGCAGCACACCCATAGCAACGATGTGGGCCAGCCAGGGCGGTCGAAACAACAACCAGCAGAGCCACCAGAGCCCCGCGAACAGCATGAGTGCGTACAGGAGATTCACCTTCAAAGCCTGCTCCAGGAGACCATGGTCTGCAAGGAAACGGGAGAATGGCTGAGGCAGACCAGGGCCTTTGGAGAGTGACAGCACGGATGCGAGGATCAGGTTTGGAAGGGGTTCACGCCTGTACCCTGGGATGGCTGGATTCTCTTCAAAGCCATAGGTGCCGCCAACCACCAAGTTGTAGGCAGCATGCAGGTTCTGTCGCGCATCGCCTCCCACCGGCTCCAGCCGAATCTCTTGGCCGGCCTCCAGAAGCAACCAGCAGATCAGGACCCCCACCACAGCCGCCAGAACCGATGCCCAACGCAGACCCGTAACCTTGGTGAGCCAGGGCAATCGCATATTCAGCGAAAACTCTGCCCCATCGTCGCATCCCTTCAACGTTGGATGGAGATCCTTGAACCAAGCGGAAACGAGCCGAATCCTTCATGCAGGCCAGGAAGATCGGTCGCCGGAGCGGGATCGGAATGATGGCATCACCATGGCGTCACCCTCGGTGTCGGTGATCATTCCCTGTTTCAACGAAGCCGGTGCGATTCGCCGCACGGTGGAGGAAATCCTGGCTGCCATTGACACCAGCGGACTCAAGGCCGTGGAGGTGATGGTGGTCGACGACGGCTCCCACGACGGCAGCGCTGAGATTCTTAGCGAGCTGGAGAATCTGTATGGCAGCCGGCGAATGCGAGTGATTAGCCATAGTCGAAACCGTGGCTACGGGGCTGCTCTGAAAACCGGCATCCGCCGGTCCCATTCCGAACTGATCTGCATCACGTATGCCGACGGCACTTACCCGAATGAGCTGATTCCTGAATTGGTCGATGAAGCCGCGGAACACGACATGCTCGTGGGTGCACGCATTGCCGAAGATGTCGAGTATTCGAAGCTGCGCACGATTCCTAAACTCTTCCTGGTCCCTTGGGTTTCCTTTCTTTCTGGCCAGGATGTGCCCGATATCAATTCTGGCTTTCGCTTTTTCCGTAGGGATGTTGCCTTGCGCTTCCTGGAATTACTGCCGAACGGATTCAGCTTTACAACCACCATAACGATCTGCATGCTGCGAAACAACTTCGATGTTGCCTACATTCCGATCAGCTATCGGCGTCGAATCGGCAATAGCCATATTCAGCCAATCAAGGACACCATTAATTTCGTTCATTTGATTAGCCGCACTGGCATGTACTTTGCTCCACTTCGGCTTCTCTTGCCGCTCGTGGTGGCGCTGAGCATCTGCTTCATTCTTAGCCTGTTCTATGATGCCTTTGTGTTGCGTAATCTCACAGATAAGACAATCCTCATTGGCTTTGCAGCTCTCAACATCCTGATGTTTGCCATGTTGGCCGACATGATCGACAAACGCAACATCTAAGTCGTTTCCATGCCTGATTCAGCTCACAGGGTTGGCCAATCAAGTTGGCGGAGCCAGAACCTGGCAGCGAACGGGCTGGGGGAAGGGAATCCTCCTTCCTCAGCGGATGCGGAGCCATTCCACGACGCTTGGAGCGACCAGAGCGGGCGATGAACCCCCCTGACCAGGTTGGGCTTCCGGTTGACAGCCAACTCACGCTCCCCCCTTTGTGGACCTGCCCAAACCTTCCTATTCCTTTTGGCCCGACCTCTCTGCGCACTGGCTCAGAAGGGTGGCCAACTGGTCGTGGTGATGGCCCGTCGTGAACCTGGTCAGGCATCGATGGCGGCCTCGATTGCCGAGCCTTTCGGCGAAGGCGGGGTCAGCAGCCAGGCGGCTGATCGCATTCCCCATCGCCTTCCAGTCCCCCTCGGGCACCAGGATCCCTGTCTCACCGTCGATCACCACGTCCGGTATCCCCGCATGCCATGTGGCCACGACGGGCAAACCGCTCAGCTGGGCCTCCATCACCGCTACGGGTGAGCCTTCCTGGTCGCCATCGGGGGCGGTGAGCGAGTGTTGGAGGAAGCCTCTGCTGTGGCGCATCAACTCCGCCACCTCGGCAGGCGTCCGCAGCCCGGCAAACCTCACCCGTTCGGCGATGCCCAGCTGGATGGCCCGCTGGTGTGCCTGAGCAAGCAGGGGCCCCTCCCCGACCATCACCAGCTGGAGCTCTGGCAAGTCCCTGGCAGCCAGGGCGAAGGCGGCCAGGGTGAGCAGCGGGCCCTTCTTGGCCACGAACCGACCGACACTGAGGAACAGGGGGGGGGCCGCGGCAGGATCGGCTCCGTGGAACACGGCTGGATTCGCCCCGGACGGACTCACCAGCACGGGCAGGGGGCTTGTTCGTCTGTGGGCCAGGCCCAACACCGTCTTCCGCATGATCTCCGACTTCACCACAGCTGCGCTCGAGAGCTCCAGCAACCGCTCGTAGCGCTCCTTCAGGTGGAACAGGTAGCGGTGGGCGGATGCATCGGCCCCCCGGAAATGCACGATCAGGGGAAGGCCGGTGGCCGGAACCAGTTCCATGATCTGCACCGCATGGAAGCCGAACTCCGCCAGCACCACAACGGGTTGCTCTATTCGGCAGATCCTGCTCACCAGCCGGGAGGGCAGCCAGGTGCCGAACCGCCTCACCGCTTGCGCCAGACATCTGGGCAGAGCCGGTGCCAGCCGATGGAGCGCCTTGCTGACCACAATCGAAAGGCCGTAGGCCGTCCGCAGCGGCGGGCCTGACCAGGGAATCTCGTCGGCGCAGACCACGACCGTGTCGAAGGGAAGCCCGGTGGCGTTGGCCCTGATGAAGGTTTCCGAGGGTGCCCTGAGGCTTGGCACCAGGAGCAGCAACCGCTCAGCCATCGGGCTGCGGCGCTGCGACGGGCAGGTTCAGAGCCCACCGCCACAGGGGCTCGATTTCCGTCCACTCCTGCGATGCCAACCGCTGACGGCCTGCTGACCCGAGCCGTGCACAACGCCGCTCATCGGACAGCAGGGCTTCGATCGCTTCGGCCAGGCACCCGGGGTTCTCGGCCGGCACCACGAGGCCGGTGCGGTCGTGCTCAACCAGCTCAAGCGGCCCCGGGGAGGAATCCGTCACGATCACCGGCAGACCGGTGGCCATCGCCTCCAGCAAGGCATTGGGCATCCCTTCGAACCGGGAGGGCAACACGAAGATCCTGGCCTGGTGGAAATAGGGAAGAACGGTGCTCTGGAAGCCCTCGAAGCGAACCTGGGCTGCGATCCCCAGGGACCGGGCCTGGTCCTCCAGGGCCCCACGCTCCGGACCATCCCCCACAACCACCAACCGCCACTCCCCCGAGGCTGGTGACACTCGGGCCATGGCTTCCAGCAACAGATCGAGTCCTTTCTGGGGCACCAGCCGAGCCACGGCGAGACAAACCTTCGACGGTTGGAGGTCCGGCCGTCCTGCACCGGCCAGGGATAGCCCGGGCGGCAGGGGGTTGGGCAACAGGCGAGCCTGGGTGAGGCCCAGATCGGTTTCCAGGGTCGCCAGCACCCCAAGCGTGTTGGCGGTGAGCGCATCGGCGCGGCGGTAAAGCAGACGCCGCAGACGCTGCCACGGGAAGCCAAGGGTCTGCCGGCGGGGATCGTTGCGTTCCGACACGGCCAGGTGGAGGGGCAGATCCCAGCAGGCCTGGCAGGCGAGCATGTTGGTCTTGGTGAGCAGGGCCAGCAGCCGGGGTGGTCGCTCCGCCAGCACCCGTTCCCGCAGCAAGGAGGCCTGGGGCCCGCCCACCCCACGCACCAGCCAACGCAACAGGCCGGCGCCCTGGGGAGGGCGCAACCGCCGGAGCCAGGGCCAGAGGGTGATGAGCAGGAACCAGGACGCCAGGCGCGGCAGCCACAGCTTGAGGAATCGGCGACCGCGGGCGAGCAGGGAGCGGTTCCACCAATCGCCGCGTCGGGCCGCCGCAACGGCGGCGCCAAGGTCGAGCAGCCGTACCCCGGCCGGCACCGCGTGCACCGGGGTCGGATCCGGCAGCAGGGAGACAACCGTGATCTGGTAGCCCTGCCCGGCGAAATGGGCAGCGGCCATCATGGCGACCTTCTGGGCACCCCCAGGGCCCAGATGGGGCAGCACGATCCAGAGGTCGTCAGCCATTGAGGGCCTCGACGAAGCGTTGTGCGAGCTGTGCGTCGCTGAACTCTTCACGGACGTGCTGAGCTGCCTGGCCCAGGCGGCGCCGCAAGAGGGCATCCCGGTGCAGGGTGATGATGGCGTTCGCCAACTCCAGATCCGAGGCTGCTTCGGGTAACAGCAGTCCGTTCTCCCCATCCCGGATCAGGTCGGCTGGGCCGGTCGGACAGTCGCAGGCCACGCAGGCGCAGCCCGAGGCCATGGCCTCCAGAAGAACATTGGGGAAGCCTTCGAAGCGGGAGGGCAGGATGAACATCTCGCAAGCCGAATACCAGTCGCCAATGTTTCCCACCACCCCTGGAAAGTGGACGCGCCCCATGGCTGCCGAGGAGGGGGGCAACAAGGACTGTAGGTCGGCCACTTGATCCCTACCGCGGTAGGGCTTGATGGTGAGTCCAGCAATCACAAGGTGGAGCCCTGGGCAGTCGTCAGCGATCAACGCAAACGCCCTCACCAAGCGATCGAAGCCTTTCTGAAACGCTTTGGTTCCAACTGCAAGAAGCAGGGCGGGTGGAGGCCCAGCAGTGCCTGAATCGTCTTGACGCAGACAAGGATCCAGAACAGTAACTGGATCCACATGAGGCGCAAATGAAGACAATGGCCAGCTCACCGAATTCGGCAGCAACAGCTGTGGCGTGGCGCCCAGATGCCGCCTGAGCCAATCACCGGTCTGATGGGTCTGCACGAGATGAAGGTCAGCCCTGCGGTAGGTGAGCCATCGCAGCAGGCGCCATGGCAGAGACGGGGGCTTGGCGGGTGGATAGTTGCGCTCAGAGATCCAGCACTTCAGCGGCAGACCCCATACCGCCAGGATCAGTTTGATCGCTGGAAGGGTAGTCATCCCAATGGCAATCTCGATTCGGTTGCGGCGTAGCCAATGCCGTAACGTCAGCACCCTCCATGGGAATCCCAGCCAGCCCAAGGCGGCCACCCAGGCTGGATCAGGGGCTTCAACCTCACGTAAAACACCCTCAGGGAGGGGGTAGAAGTCGTGGCGGGCCTGCCGCCGCGTGAGGACAACAGGAAGATGGCCAGCCTCGCGGCACCATTGCGCCATCCGCAGCGTCACGCGTTCAGCACCACCAGTCTTGAGAGAGTCGATGTAGAACGCCACACGCACTGTCATTGCGACGGAGCCAGGTAGGAAGCAAACATAACTCTGATCTTGGGGAGGAAACGTGGCTCAAATGTGGTCTTGATGATGAGAGTGATCAAGTGATGGATCTGCTCATCTTCCTTCGCAACCAACCAGCCCGTGCCATCTGTTGTTGCAACTGCCCCAAGCATCTCCCTGGCGAAGCCACGGTGATCTTCCTGAGCACTGCTGGCATCAAAGCAAGGCCTGTGGCAATGGTCGTGGACTCGGCGCAATCGATGACAGGCGAGCCGCCACCGCTCAGCATCCTGTTGGTGCCAAGCCTGAAGGGCTTCAATGGCCAGGCATCGCATCAGATTACGGGTAGATCTGTAGGCGCTATCGGGATCAATGGCCGTGAGGTCAACGCTGTCGATGATGACAGAGACTCGAATCCCCACAGACTCGAAGGAATCAATACTCCCCAGAGACAGATACAATCTAGAAAGTGCTGTGAAAACCGAAACCAGCAGCTTTGCTCGGTTTTCCCGGTTGGCGCGCTGGCAGATAAACACGCCTGGATCGCTCAACAGCTGCTGGACCAGCCGCTCCAGATCAGCAGCCGCATGCTCCATCAGTGGGAAATCATCAGTTGCAATCGCCTGGTAAGCAATGATGATCAAGGAATACCAGCGATAGTGCTCAGGAAGCTTGCTGCTGGCAGCGATCAACTGAAACAGAGCCAGTCGCTGCTTCAGATCACCAGGCCGCATTGACCGGCGAAAGAGAAGGCGATGAAGATAATGCGTATGGCCTGAGTTAAGCCATAGATCCTCAATCTTGCACACGGCAAAGGAATAATCATTCCGAGCCATTGCCTGAGGAATAATCGCGGCAAGCACCGCAGGATTGCGGGGCCACCGCTCCAGAAACCGCATCAAGAGCTGATAGGCAGCAAGCCGCCTGCCGAAGCAACGTAAGCCAGCAGCTATCGCTACAGTCACCCAAGCCAGAACCCATTCAGGAAGGTAAGTGCGGATTCGCCGCCTACTGGGCTGGATCATTGATGGCTTGAGTGCCTCACGGGATTGGGTCGGCTGTCAGTGAACTGTCTACTGACGGCTCAGAGGTAAGGGTGGCGTCCGCGGGAGCACTGAACAGGCACAGCGACGTGGCCGCCAGGAAACCGATCAAACACTGGGTGACTTGATTGGTGCGATAGATGGTAGTGGCGAGGGTGTTGAGCAGGAGCAACACATTGAGGGAAACAGCTACTTGAAAAAACGCAAGGTGTGAGGGCGTTGTGTCACATCGGGACGCAATGCTCTGGAATTGTCGCCTAAGACCCATGGAGACGAGAATCACCACAATCAGAAATGCCATTATGCCAAGCACACCAAGCTGGCCACCGATCTGAGCGATCGTGTTGTGAGCATGGCCGAATCCACCTCCTTCCCTCAGGTGGCTGCACATATCGTTTGCCTGTGGGCCGTAGCCCACACCATAAAGAAACCGATTCGCCCCAGTAAACATCAACGACAGCCAACATGCCCCCGCTCTCAGCCTACCCAGATCAGAAGACTGATTGATGTTCGCATCAGGGGCCAAGAAAAACCACCACGACCCAATGACCATGACAGCCATGGCAGCGGTGGCAAACACAACGGAAAGAAACTTTGAGGAGCCCCTCCTCCAGCGTGCAGCTACCCAACCAATCAGAAGAGCCACTGGCGGAGCTATCTGGGCAAGGCGGGAATCCGTGCTCACGCAGAGAGCATAACCAACAACTGCTGTCGTGGTGCCGATCAGACGCTCGAGGAACGATCGAGAGAGCAATGAGTAACTGGCCGAACTGAGCGTAAGAAGCATCAGGATCGTGGCAAAACGATTGATGCCTCCATGGCCATCCATGGTCGCCTCGTACACATCTCTAACATAGGTTGTGCTCCACAAGCTTGCGGCAGAATGATGCTGCAAAAAGTAGGCCATAAGCAGCAAGGGGGTGAGCGCCAACCATCCGAATGAAAACCTCCATGCGCGCAAGCTCTGGCTGGCACCGATCATGAAGCCGATGGCAATCAACAGGAAGGTCGTAGGCCCATCAATATCCTCACGGAGAACAATCAAGCGAGTGTTCACGAGTAGAAGAGCCAACAGAATGGCTTCCAGCGGAGGCTGCAAGGAGTGTGTCCTAAACTTGGCAACCATCTGATTGGTCAAGCGGATAGCCATCCAGATCACCAGCAAACCCAGCGCGGGCTTGCGTCCTTCAGTGAAGGAATGAAGTGTGATCACAATGGGAAGAATGCCGTCATAGGCCTGAATGGCCCAAAGACGCGACAGGAGCAGATTGGGCAGGCAAACAAGCAAATTCCAAACTTGATTGCGTTCGATCATTCCACCGAGGCAATGTTAGGAAGATAACGAAGCATGGCTTGCGTACGGCGATGATAGGTATGCTGAGCGGCACATTCGATACGCGCCTCAAGCGGGCATCCCAAGCCCTTGAGACTGTTATGCAGAGCGGCGAGGAATGAATCCACTGTTGGCTCGCAAAGAGCAGCAAACGGGCGATAACTCTCCAAAGCATCAATGGCCGAAGCCACAACCGGCAGCCCGGCGGCCAGATACTCAAAGAACTTCATGGGAAACATGGAGCGGGTGTATCTGTTGAAGCGAAGCGGCAGAAGGCCCACATCAAGACCCTTCATATAGGCAGGTAAATCATGATAGGACTTGACGCCAAGCCAGTAAACATTAGAACAATCCAGCAAGCCGGAAAGCTGGGTACTGGGATCACCCTCACCAACGGGACCGATCATCACATAGGACCAGCTTGGCGACGCCTCTGCAAGCTTGGCAAGCAAGTCAAGGTCAAGCTTGTAGGCACTGATGGCCCCCACAAAGCCGATTCGAGGTTGGGGGATGATGGCAATATCGCGAGGAATCTCAAGATCAGGCTCAAGTGCCTGCGCGAAGTGATTGTAGTCAGCAACGTTTGAGAAGTAGTACGTATTAGGATTATACTTACGACGACTCTCCTGAAGGGCAGGAGAGGTTACAAAGACAAGATCAGCAGCCCGACACAGACGTTCCTCCCACGCGGAGAGATCCAGATCATCCATGTCCGGTTGAGCCTGGATGTCATCTACGCAATGGTAAACCAGAGTTGCATACGGACCGGGCATTCCATAAGCAAGGGTCTTTGGATTGTAAGTCCATAACAATTCCGCTCGCATCCCCAGCCAGCGCCGAGCCAGAGCCAGACCGCCAAGCAAGATGAATCGGTTGATCCGAGTGGCAAGTTGACCACGAACCCCAGGCAAAACCAATGGTGACCAAACCCAGAGGTTGGGCTTCTGCTGCCGTGGCGGCATCAAGCCCTTGACTAAACGACGTAAAATTCTGCCAAAATCTTGAGCCTGACGGCGCGGTGCACGTAAACCCAGTGACTCGACATAAAGAACTCGATGACCAAGATCAGCCAACTCGGAAGCGACGTGTTGCTTATTGGTCCAAAGTAGTTGATCCCAATCTGCAGTGGCCAGAAGGGTGATGTCAGCCATTGTCCAGCGAAACGAGCTCCCTGAAGGTTTCCGACCTGGCCTGAAGTTGTTGATAATCTCCGTAGGCCCTAATCATCCCATCCGCAAATTCATAGATTCGATCGCAGTTCTTAACAGTGCTTAAGCGATGTGCAATCACAATTGTGGTGCATCTACGACCGATCAGCTCAAGCGAGTCTAAAACGCTGCTCTCAGTTTTATTGTCCAAAGAGCTTGTCGCCTCATCCAGAACGAGTACCTTGGCCTTCTTGTAAAAAGCCCTTGCAAGGGCGAGGCGCTGACGCTGTCCACCGGAGAGTCGCAAACCATTTTCCCCGATCATTGTATAGAGTCCATATGGCAACTCAGAGACAAACTCATTTAACTGAGCAGCTTCCAAAGCCTCCCAAACGGCATAATCATTGATCTCTTCCTCATCCACTCCAAAAGCAACATTTTCACGGATGCTCGTATCGAGCAGAACAATCGATTGAGGGACCATCGCGCAGCAAGCTTGCCAAGCTGGCGTTTCTTCATAAGCCAATTCAATCCCATCCAGCTCGATGCATCCCCTTTGCGGCTTATAGAGGGCAAGCAGGAGGTGGGCGGTGGTGGATTTACCTCCGCCAGTTTTGCCGACCAAAGCAACCCTTGACCCAATGGGGATCGTGATGTTGACTCCTTTGATCACCCAATCTTCCGAACTGGCATAACGGAACCAAACATCATTCAGTCTTATTGTGTGCTTAGGCATCACCCCAGCAGGAGAGGGGGTACCAGGGCTTAGAAGAGTGGCCCGTGACGCCTTCAGATCCAGCAGCTGTAAGGCATCCGAGATATCTGGAAGGCTGCCTCGAAACCGGTTGACAGATCGAAAAATCGACTGGATTGGGGCTGAGATTCTCAAGGCTGCAAACATGACAGCTGCCAATGCAGGCAAGGCTTGCTGCAGCTTTCTATCTGGATCCAACAAGATGGGAATAAGGCCAATCGCGAAGAGCATCGTGATTCCGGCCGGCTCAATGATGTAGCGAGGGATATCAGGCAGAAGCTTTGAAATTCTGTCGTAACGTTTTCCTGTGACTCCAATGGACCAGAACTTGTCGATGAATCGCTGCTCGGCCGCATAGAGCTGAACATCACGGATTGAACGAATAGATTCGACCAGCAACGAGTTGATTCTCAACGCAAACCGCAGCTTCTGCTTGGAGGCAAGCCTTAAGGGTGCAATCAGCAGTGCCGACACCGAGGCGTAGGCAGCAACGAGAGTGACAAAGAGAATGATCGCAACAGGGCCCAGGACAACTGCGACACCAATCGTAAGCACACCAACAGATAATGCGCTGGAAATCACTGACAGCATAGGCAGAATGATGTCATCAGATATCTTGCTGAGGATACGGTTGAGACGTGCAAGAAGGTGGGCAGACTTTTGAGCCTGGAAGTACTCGTAATCTTGCATCAGAATATTTGCATAGATCCGATTGCCGTAATCCGACCAAATCTGCGCGCTGAGGAAACTCTGTAGTGCAGCAGTGAGAAACTTTAAGCCTGTTGACAACCAAATCAAACCAATTAGGATGCTCACCATCCAAAGTGATTGAGAGGCTCTACCGCCGCCAAAGAACCAGATCTGTGGAATTCTGTCGGGCAGCTTGACCCCGCTCAAGGCACCCACAAGGCGAGCCAGAAGCCCAACGAAAACCAGATCCAGCAGGCCAACCAATAAAGAGATCACCAGCAAAGCGATCAGACCCTGCAGACGCTTTTTTGGCAAAAATGACAATAATCGGCCCAGTTGGGCCAGCGTCTGGCTTTGCAGCCCGGCAGGGAGGCTCAACTTCACTGAAATCGAAGACTCTGCTCAATGGCCCGATAACCTTATCGGTCACATCCGACAGGGTGCCTGCGTCCAAGCCAGTCACAGAACCGATCGTCCACGCCAGCGGCTTGTGAGGCTGCGCAGCTTGGAGAGGATCCTCATGGCTTCCAGGCTCGCGGGCGAGGGATTCCGCAGCGGCGGAGTGAGGGATGACAGCCGGTCCCAATGCTGGTCGATGGACTTGAGGGCCTCTGCCCAGCGGTACCTCAGTTCCTGCTCCGAGAACATGGACAACAGCCTGTTGCATTGGGCGGGGTCTGCCTGCCAATGGCCCGGATCAGCAGCCGCAGCAATGATTCGCTCTAGGTCGGCCTGGAGTGTGCCAAAGCCGATCTGGTGGCCAACCGCCCCCGGGTCAAGGAAGTCAGCCAGGGCATGGTTGACACTGCTGAACACCACACAGCCACTGGCAAGCGCCTCCAGTGGTGGAAGTCCGAAGCCCTCGCTGAGCCCTTCGCTGCGCCAGTAATCGGCCGAGTCGTAGAGATACACCTTGGCGGAGCGGAACAAGCCCACCAAGTCGTCGACCCAGCCGCTCTGCACCTCAACCCGGAGGCCTTGGGCCCGCAAGGCCGGCACCAGTTGCTGCAGCACGTAGGCGCTGCTCTTGCGAGCCTGCACCAGCACATCAATAGGGCGCCGGGCCACCAGGGCCGGATCGGCGACACTGTCGTCGTCCCCCCAGCTTGCATCAATGGCATTTGGCACCAGAAACAGCGGGTTGCGTGGCGCCCGATTTCCCCAGTACCCGAGCGTGTTGCGGCTCACCGCCAACACCGGCACGCCAGCGGGCAAATCAAAGCCATACCCAGTGCTATGGGCGTGATACGCCACCGCCCTGCCCCGCAGCAGGCGCAGCTGCCTGGGCACGTCAAACCCCCAGCTCACGATCCAAAGAGCCGAACCGGGTGCTCGCTCCTGGCGAAGCAGATCGGCCAGATAGGGCCTGCCGGGTTCCTTTCGCCGATAGGTGACCACCTCCGTGGGCACGATTGAAGCGGTGAGGCGGGCCGTTTGCAGTTCAACCTGAAGACCGCCACAGCGGAAGCGACCGCTGGTGCCGGGCACAAGGAAGCGAAGGGGGCGCAAAGGCGATCTGGCAGCCGCCGCTGACTCTGGCGCAGGGGAGGGCCGGTGCCGGCTCAGGCGGCGACGGCCTCGGTGCTGCCGGTGCGCTGGCGCCGGGTGAGGAAGCCGAACAGCACCTTGCCGATGGCGGCCACCAAGTTGCCTTCCAACTCCTGGAACATCACCATGTTGAGGTGGAAGGCGTGGTTGGCCTCCTCCACGATGCGATCGGCGGTGGCTTGATCGATCGGCAACTGATCGAGGCTTTCGCGATAGCTGGCCTTGAAGGCCTTCTCATCGGGAATGGCATCGAATTCGTAGAACCGCAGGCCATCGTGTTCGCCCAGGTTCATCGCTTTCTGAGCGATGTTCTTGAGGATCTGGCCGCCGGAAAGGTCGCCGATGTAGCGGGTGTAGTGGTGACCCACCAGCAGCTCGGGGGATTCTTTGGCCACCTGATGAAGGCGTTCCACGTACTTCTGGGCGCCCGGAGTGGGCTGCACCTGCTGACGCCAGCCGGCGCCGAAGTAGAAGGCAAGATCAGCCTCAAGAGCGCTGCGGCGGTTGAGGGCGTCGTGGGCGATAGGCCCCACCACCGGGTGAGACTTGAGGGCGCCGATCTCTTCCTCCATCGCGCTGTACACGAAATAAAGGTCGGCAACCAGCTTGCGGTAGCTGATCTTGTCGACCACCCCTTTGAGGAAGCAGGTGACGAAGCCGGTGTTCTCGGCCATCGTGTGCGCCTTTTTGGTGCCTTCGCGCAACTGTGAAGCAAGGGCGACAGCCATAGAAGCCGGTGTGCCGTAGGTCGTGGCCAACAAGTTAGGGCCGTGCCGCCGGCACGGGCGGCTCAGGTTGCGAAGGGTTAAGCGGCCTCGTCGCTGGCGGCGGCGGCGGCTGGCCCCTCGCCCAGCAGGGCGAACAGGTCACGGCAGACGAGCCGCAGCTTCTCCGCCACCTCGGGCTGGGGCAGGTTCACGCCACTCGCTTCCCAGTCGCCCACGGTGGCGAGCCGCCACTGCTCGCCCTGAAAGGTCATGCCGCTGAGCAGCACCCCCAGCAGCCGCGGGGTGCCGCCGCCACCGGCGACCGGAGCCTCGGCGAGGCGCAGCTGCATCAGCAGGCTGCGGCACTGCAGGCGGGGGCTCCAGCCGGGGAAGTGGAAGGCCAGGTCCACCGAGGCCTGCTCCTCGAAACGGCGGGTGTCGGGGTCGTCGCGCCAGGGGGTGAGATTGGCGCGGGCATCAGGGAAATGGCGCCGGAACAGGGCGGCGGCGGAGGCGATGGCGTGGGCCATCTCCGGACTTCGGGCCAGGTCTGCCGCATTCATGGCGTTTCCCCTGAGCAGAACAGCGGATGGAACGGAACCTAGGCTCCGCGAGCCGACCCATGCTGGAGTTTCCCGAGGGAGGCTGCGCCAGCGGGCCGGCACCACGACCACGGACCGCCGTCGGTCGCGCCGTTTCCCCCCTCCTGCCGCCGATGGTGACCCTGTCCGCTCCGTCCTACGAAAAGCTCACCCCACCCGAAAACGGCACGGCGATCCGCTTCGAGAACGGCCTTCCGGTGGTGCCCTCCGACCCGATCATCCCCTTCATCCGCGGCGACGGCACCGGCGTGGACATCTGGCCCGCCACCCAGCGGGTGCTGGATGCGGCCGTGGCCAAGGCCTACGGCGGCGAGCGGCGCATCGAGTGGTTCAAGGTGTACGCCGGCGACGAGGCCTGCGAGCTCTACGGCACCTATCAATACCTGCCACAGGACACGCTCACCGCGATCGAGCAGTTCGGCGTGGCGATCAAGGGCCCGCTCACCACGCCGATCGGCGGTGGCATCCGTTCGCTGAACGTGGCCCTGCGCCAGATCTTCGACCTCTACTGCTGTGTGCGTCCCTGCCGCTACTACGAAGGCACCCCCAGCCCCCACAAGCGGCCCCAGGACCTCGATGTGGTGGTCTACCGGGAGAACACCGAAGACATCTACATGGGGATCGAGTGGGAAGCCACCGATCCGGTGTGCGTGGAGCTGATCGCCCACCTCAACGACACGGTGATTCCGGCCAACGGCAAGCTCGGCAAACGCCGCATCCCGGAGGGGGCCGGCATCGGCATCAAGCCGGTGAGCAAGGCGGGCACCCAGCGCCACGTGCGCAAGGCGATCCAGCACGCCCTGGGGCTGGAGGGCGCCAAACGCCACGTCACCCTGGTGCACAAGGGCAACATCATGAAGTTCACGGAAGGGGCCTTCCGTGACTGGGGCTACGAGCTGGCCACCAGCGAATTCCGCGACCAGTGCGTGACCGAGCGGGAAAGCTGGATCCTCGGCAACCTGGAGCGCAACCACGGCCTCAGCGTCGAAGACAACGCCCGCCTGATCGAACCCGGCTACGACAGCCTCACCCCCGAGAAGAAAGCGGCGGTGGACGCGGAAGTGAAAGGGGTGCTCGACAGCATCGGCGAGAGCCACGGCTACGGCAAGTGGAAGAGCATGGTGCTCGTCGACGACCGCATCGCCGACAGCATCTTCCAGCAGATCCAGACCCGGCCCCAGGAGTATTCGGTGCTCTGCACCCTCAACCTCAACGGCGATTACATCTCCGATGCGGCGGCGGCGGTGGTGGGCGGCCTGGGCATGGCGCCGGGGGCGAACATCGGCGACAACGCCGCCATCTTCGAAGCCACCCACGGCACCGCGCCCAAGCATGCGGGGCTGGATCGGATCAACCCGGGCTCGGTGATCCTCAGCGGCGTGATGATGCTCGAGTACATGGGCTGGCAGGAAGCGGCCGACCTGATCACTGCGGGGATCAGCGCCGCGATCGCCAACGGCGAGGTCACCTACGACCTGGCCCGGCTGATGGAACCGCGGGTGGATCCGGTGAGCTGCTCCGGCTTCGCCGAGGCCGTGGTGCGCCACTTCGGCGGCTGAAGCCCGGAGATTCCGGGCAGGGGTGCGGCCGAGGACAATCGGGGGGATGCGTGCCCCCCCCCATCAGATCGCTCGCAGAGCCGAGATCGACGGCCTCAGAGCCGTCGCCATCGTTGCCGTCATCGTCAACCACCTGAACAAGTCCCTGCTGCCGAGCGGCTATGTCGGGGTTGACGTTTTTTTTGTGATCTCCGGCTACGTGATCACCCGATCGCTGGAGCTCAGGCCAACGGCCGACAGCCGCGGAGCCTTCCTGGCCGGGTTCTACCGCCGACGCATCCAGCGACTGGTCCCGGCTCTGAGCGCTTGTGTCGTCGTCACCGCCTTGCTGACCTGCCTGGTGGTTCCTGATCCGGCGGCCTCCCTGTGGACAGGGCTTCTTGCGCTGGCGGGGACCTCGAACTTGTTCCTGCACCAGCAGGCAACCGATTACTTCGGCACCAGCGCCCAGCTCAACAGCTTCACCCAGACCTGGTTCCTGGGTGTGGATTATCAGTTTTATCTGGTGTTTCCGCTGGCTGCCTGGCAGCTCGGACTGGGCAGAGCCGGGGGAGCGGGGCGAAGGCGGTTTCGCCTGGGGATGGCCCTGGTGGCCGTGCTGTCGCTGATCCTGTTTCTGCAGATGCGGCAGGTCGATTCATCCGCCGCCTACTTCCTCACGGGGCCGAGGGTCTGGGAGTTGGCGGTCGGTTGTCTGCTGACCGCGAACGGGGAGGATCCGCAGGGGGAACCCGGACAGGCCCCCCTTCGCGACGGGCTGGCTTGGGGGGCCTTCCTGGCTCTGGTCGGCGTGACCCTGGCGCCCCAGGGTTCCAGTTCGATCCCGATGCTGGTCAGCGTGGCGGCAACCTGCGCGCTGATCCGAACCCTGCGGGGACGTTCCTTGCTCGGCCGGATCCTCACGTGCCCCCCGGTACTCCGCATCGGCCAGATTTCGTACTCGCTCTACCTGTGGCACTGGAGCGTCATCGTGCTCAGCCGCTGGACGATCGGCATCCACGCCTGGAGTGTGCCGTTTCAGTTGCTGCTGATCCTGGGGCTGGCAGAACTGTCCTACCGGACGCTTGAAACCCCCTTCGGTTCGAAGCCGTGGGCTCCCACCAACCAACAGACCATCCTGATCGGAGTCGGAATCAACGCCGCCGCTGCAACCATGCTGCTGTTGCTGATTGGCGGAGGGCTCGGACCCCATCTTTATCTCGGCCAGCGGCCGGCCACGTTGTCCGAGGAACGGCGGAACCAGCGCATTGCCGGCACGACCATCACCTCAACGGCCTGTCTGATCGATCGAAACGATGTGCTCGATCGCCCTCAGATCGATGCCAAGGCCAGGACCTGCTCGGTCGAGTCCGCGCCCCAGGGCGCAGCCCAAGGTCGGACCATCTTCGTGGTCGGTGACAGCCATGCCACTGCCTTGATTCCCCTGGCCGCCGAGCTCCACCGGGAGGGCGCCGGAATCACACTGCTCACCAAAGCCGGCTGCCCGTTCCCGGCCACCGCATTCGGCCATCTGGATCCTGGCTGTGAGCGCTTCCAGGATGAGATTGCTTCCCGGATCCTCGCCACCAGCCGACCCGGAGATGGCGTTCTGATCGCGGGCTATCAGCTCAGTCACCTGGGCAGCGGCCTGCGGGCCACCCGTGACAATTTCCTGGATCGAACCGGACAGCCGGTGCGGGGCACCGAAGCGAAGACGGCGCTTTACATGAAGGCGCTGGATGCCTTTTCAGACAGGGCTGGTGCCAATGGGCTGCAGGTCGCCCTGATCGGGGCCGGTCCGAGGCTGATCGGACGGGAGCTCTGTCTGCCGGAGTGGTTCCGCCCCGCTCGATGGAGCGAGCCCTGCCTGAACACCCTGCGAGAGGATGCCACCTCCACCAGGACGATCAACGTTCAACTGAGCCGCAATCTCCCTGACCGCGTGCGCTTCATCGATCCGATGCCGTGGATCTGTCCAAAGGGCTGCTCCCTCGACGATCTGAAGTGGCAGCTGGCCGACGACGACCATCTCACCGCCGCGGCGGTGCGGCGGCTGAAGCAGCCGGTCCTGGAAGCCCTGAGCCGGGCAGACTGAGTGCCATGCCTTCTCCAGTCACCGATCCCTGCATCCACTGCGGTTTCTGCCTGCCCACCTGCGCCAGCTACCGGGTGCTGGGAACGGAGATGGATTCACCGCGGGGGCGTATCCACATGCTCAAGGCGATCAATGCCGGTGAGCTGGCGCTGGATGCCACCGTGGCGAGCCACTTCGATTCCTGCCTGGGCTGCCTCGCCTGCGTGAGCGCGTGCCCGGCCGGTGTCCGCTACGACCAACTGATCGAGGCCACCCGCCCGAAACTCAACGCCCCGGAGCTGCGCAGCGGCGGCCAGTGGGCCTTCCGCAGGCTGCTGTTCCAGTTGCTGCCCTATCCCCAGCGGCTGCGGGCCGTGCTGCAGCCGCTGCGGCTCTATGCCGGCACACCGCTGCAACGGCTGGCCCGGCGCAGCGGCCTCACCCGCCTGTTCGGGCCCGGGCTGGCGGCGATGGAGCGGCTGCTGCCGCCGCTGGCCGAGGAGTCGTTCACCGATCCGCTGCCGCTGGTAACCCCGGCCCAGGGCGAGCGGCGCTACCGCGTGGGCCTCGTGCTGGGCTGCGTGCAGCGGTTGTTCGAGCCGGCCGTGAACCGGGCGGCGGTGCAGGTACTGAGCGCCAACGGCATCGAGGTGGTGATCCCGCCGGCCCAGGGCTGCTGCGGCGCCGTCACCCACCACCAAGGGGAAGAGGCCCAGACCCATGCCCTGGCCGCAGCCTTGATCGACGCCTTCGACGCCGTGATCGGCCAGGGCAAGCCGGCGGGCGCCGAACCGCTCGATGCGGTGCTGGTGGCGGCCTCCGGCTGCGGCCACACGCTCAAGGCTTACGGCCGCCTGCTGGCCGGTGATCCGGCCTGGGCCGCGCGCGGCAGCGCCTTCGGCGGCCGTGTGGCGGACATCCAGGAATTCCTGCAGCGGGTGGGGTTGAGCGAAGCGGTGCGCCAGCGGTTGCAGCCGCTGCGCCACAGCGACGGCAGCCGCGCCAGCGCCGAGCGTCCGCTGCGGCTCGCCTATCACGATGCCTGCCACATGCTGCACGGCCAGGGGCTGCGCGAACAGCCCCGGGCGCTGCTGCGCCAGATCCCTCACCTGCAGCTGCTGGAGGCCACAGAAGCGGGGGTGTGCTGCGGCAGCGCCGGGATCTACAACCTGGTGCAACCCGTGGAAGCCGCCGAGCTGGGCCGCCTCAAAGCCACCGACCTGAGCAGCACCGGCGCCGACCTGGCGGTGAGCGCCAACATCGGCTGCACGCTGCAGATCCGGCAGCACATGGAGAGCGCGCCGCGGCCGCTGGCGGTGCTGCATCCGGTGCAGCTGCTGGCCATGAGCCTGGATGGCGGATCCGACCGGCCGGCTTGAGCAGCCAGAAGCAGGGAACGGCGCAGCGGAGCGCCATGCATCAACACGACGCGGAGCGTGATGCAACACCACCGCTTCGATGCTCATTTCCACATCATCGATCCAGCCTTTCCGCTGCTGCCGAACCACGGCTTTCTGCCCGAGCCCTTCACCGTCGCCGACTACCGCCGCAGCACCGAGGTCCTGGGAATCACGGCAGGAGCGGTGGTATCAGGCTCCTTCCAGGGTTTCGGTCAACGCCATCTGCTCAGTGCCCTGCAGCAACTGGGCCCCGGCTTCGTGGGTGTGATCCAGCTGTCGGCCCAGGCCACCGATGCGGAGATCCTCGCGCTCAACGCCAGGGGCGTGCGGGCCGTGCGCTTCAACCTGCGGCGTGGGGGCTCAGAACGCGTGCAGCACCTGGAGGCGCTGGCGCTGCGCCTGCATGCGCTGGTGGGCTGGCCTGTGGAGCTGTATGTGGAGTCGCGTGAGCTGGCGGCCCTGCAGCCGTTGCTGCGGCGGCTGCCGGCGGTGAGCATCGATCACCTCGGCCTCTCGCGCGACGGCTTTGCCACGCTGCTGCAGCTCGCCGAGCAGGGCGTGCGCGTGAAAGCCAGCGGCTTCTCCCGGGTGGAGCTGCCGGTGGCCGAGGCCCTGCGCGCCCTGCACGCCGCCAATCCCCAGGCCCTGATGTTCGGCACCGACCTTCCGTCCACACGGGCGCCGCGGCCGTTCCACCCCAGCGACCTCACCCTGCTGATCGAAACCCTGGGCGAGCCGGCCGCACAGAGAGCCCTGTGGAGCAATGCGGCCTCCTTCTACCGGCTGCCGTCGCCAACGCCCTGCTGAACCTGGCGTCAGCGGAGGTGGCCGCCGATGCGCGGCAGGCGGGAGCTGGTGATGCAGGCGATCACTGCTCCATCTGCTCCCAGGCCTGCCGCAGCGTGTCCGCCTGGCCCAGATTGCCGGGAAAGGTGAGCACCGGCAGCAATGGCGCGGTTTCGTGCGCCGCGCCCGTGCGCAGCATCGACAGCCCAGGCAGCAGCTGACCCTCCAGCCGCACCTGGCTGAGGCCCAGCCCCTCGGCCAGCAGGGTCTGGCTGGTGATGCCCCCCTTGCTGATCAGGTACCCCAGCTGCGGCGCCAGCGCGCCCCCCAGCCGGGCCATCGCCGCCGCCAGGGCCAGGCCCAGCCGCCGCCGCTCCTCGGCATGGCGGCAGACCAGCTCCCCCCGGCTGGTGAACAGCACCGGGGTGCGGCCGCTGGCCAGCACGGCGCGCAGCTGTGCCAGCCAGGCCGCTTCCAGTGAGGGCAGCAAATGGTCGGGCAGGGGGCCTTCCAGCACCCGCGCCACACGGGCCACCGGGATCTCCACGCCCACGCAACCCGGCGCCGCCAGCAACCGCTCCAGCTGGGCATCGGCCAGCTGCACGTGCGATCCCACCAGCACCAGCCCCGGCAGGGGGCCCGTGGCCGCGCGCCGGCGCAGGCCGGCCAGGGCCGCCGGGTTCAGGGGCTGCGGCGGCAAGTCCACCAGGGAGTTCAGCAGGCTGGCGGCCGACTGGAACAGCAGCCGCAGCGGCCGTTGGCCCGCCGGGGGCTGCACCACGGCGCGCACCGCCTCTCCCAGCACCTGCAGCTGCTCCGGACGCTCCGCATCCACCACCACCCAGGGGTTACCCGACAGCCCGCGCAACCGCTGGATCAACAGCTCACGGCCGGCCGGCACCAGTTCGTCCAGGCCGATCTGCTGCACCGCCGCGGCCAGCAGCCGCCCGCCGCTCTTCTCGGCCAGCCAGTCACGCAGCACGCTGGTGCCGTAGCCGAAGCGGCGATCACGGGCAAAGGGCGTGCGATGCACCGGCTCACCGTGCAGCAGATGGCAGCCCCCCACCGTGGTGCGCCCCCCTTCCAGGAAGGCGGGCACCAGCAGGGTGGCGTCGAAGGGGCCCAGCTCCGCGGCGATCACCTCCGCCTCCAGCGGCGTGTGCCCCCGCAGGGTGGAGTCGCCACGACTCACCACCAGCCAGCGATCGATGCCGGCCGCCGCCAGCGCCGGCCGCAGCGCCCGGCAGATCTGGCGCACCCGATCGGCCGCCGGCTCCGGCTCCAGGGCACGGGTGTCGGTGAGCAGGAACAGCAGCGGCGACGGGTCGCGCAGGGCGCTCAGCAGGGTGTCCGGATCCCAGCGGAGCAGCAGCAGGCAGCCATGCACCGTCTGCGAACCGGTGGGATCGTCGTCGAAAACGACCACCTTGAACGGGGGCGCGGGTGGGGGGGGCGGGGCGGCCATGGCACCATCGTGCCGTGATCACTCCCGCGTCCCACGAGCTGCCCGACCTCGTGCGGCAGCTGCATGCCGCCGGCACGCCGTGGCTGCCTGCCGGCACGGGCAGCCGCCTTGGCTGGGGGCCGCCGGTGCGGCACACCGACACGGTGCTGAGCGTGGCGCGCCTGAACCGCCTGCTCGACCACGCCAGCGGCGATTTCACCGTGACCGTGGAGGCGGGGCTGCCGCTGCGTGAGCTGCAGGAGGCCCTGCGCGCGCGCAACCAGTGGCTCGCCGTCGACTGGCCCTGGGGCACAGGCGCCAACGGCGAAGGGGCCGGCAGCGTGGGCGGGCTGGTGGCACGGGGGCTCGGCGGCGGCCTGCGCCAGCGCTACCTGGGTGTGCGCGATCAGGTGATCGGCATCGGCCTGCTGCGCGCCGATGGTGTGGCCGCCCACGCCGGCGGCCGGGTGGTGAAGAACGTGGCCGGCTACGACCTGATGCGCCTGTTCACGGGCAGCTGGGGCGCGCTCGGCCTGATCACCGAACTCACCCTGCGCACCTTCCCGCTGCCGCCGCAACGGCGCGGGCTGCTGGTGCAGGGGCCGCTGGAGGGGCTGGAGCGCCTGCGCCAGTGGCTGCTGCGCTCCAGCCTCACCCCCGAACTGATCGACTGGTGGAGCAGTGCACTGGCGGAGCAGGCCGGAGCCGAAGCCCAGCCCGCCCTGCTGCTGGCCCTGGCCAGTGTGAGCAGCGAGGCCCTGGACGACCAGCTCGTCACCCTGCGCGCCCAGGCCGACTGCCACGCGCTCAAGGGGCTGCCGCTCGATCCCGAACGGCTGGAGGCCCTGCGCGTGCTGGGGCTCGGCGGCCAGCAGCCGGAACCGGTATCCGGCGCAGACGAGCCGCTCTGGCTGCTGCGGCCGGGTGTGTTGCCCAGCCACACCGCGGCGCTGCTGGCGGATCGCTCCGTCGCCGGCCTGCCGCTGGCCCTGGGGGCCGGCAGTGGCCTCGGCTACGCCTGGTCGACGGCGACGGCCTTGCCGGCCTACCGGGTGGAAGCGCTGCGGCGCCGCTGCCAGGAGCTGGGCGGCCAGCTCACGGTGCTGCAGCAACCCAGCGGCAGCACCGTGCCCGCCTGGGAGGACGCCCCTGCCGTGGCGATGATCCAGGCGGTCAAGCGCCAGTTCGACCCCAGGCAGCAGCTGGCGCGCGGGCGCCTGCCGGGCGTCAGAGCGGCCTGAGCACGTAGCGGCTCAGCAGCGTGCAGCTCGCGCCGACTGCCACCTCCAGCCGCCGGTCGCCGCTCACCAGCGCGCCGCGTGGGCCGGTCCAGGGCTCCAGGCACACCATTGGCCGTGGCGGATCGGTCCACACCACGGCCAGGTCAAAGGGGGCGGAGGGTTGCAGCTCCAGCGCCAGCCCGGCAGCCGGATCCACCAGCCGCACCGGCCCCTCGGGCCGCGCCAGCAGGTCCACCCCAGCGGCCAGCGGCGCGAGTGTGGCGGCAGTGTCCGCCTCCGCCATCACCTGATGGTTGAAGCAGCGCTCCGGCAGCCCTTCCAGGTGCACCGCAGCGTTGCCGCCGTCTGGCGCCGGCAGCGCCGACACATTGAAATAGGGGTGCAGGCCGAAGCTGAAGGGCAGCGGCCGGCTGCCGCTGTTCTCCAGCACCGCCGTGATCGCCAGGGCAGCAGGCTCAAGGCGCAGCTGCAGCCGCAGGCGGAAAGGGAACGGAAAGGCCGCCAGGGTGGCAGGGCTGTCGCGCAGCTCGAGTTCCACCCCCGCCTCCTGGGGCAGGGCCCGCAGCTGCCAGGGCAGATCCCGGGCGAAGCCGTGCTGACGCAGGGTGAAGCTGCCCTCCGGCAACGGCAGCTGATCGCCCGGCAGGTTGCCGCAGATCGGAAACAACACCGGCATTCCTCCCCGCACCGAGAGGGCGGGATCGGCAAAGCGCTCCGCATCGAGATACAACAGCTCGCGGCCGTTGCAACGCCAGCCGGTGAGCAAGCCGCCCCGCTCGGGCACCAGGCGCAGCAGATCGGGGTTGCCCGGAGCGTCGGAGCTGCCGGGAGGACTGAACTCCCAGTGGGGATAGGGAAGGCTTCGCTGCAGGAGGGGCATGACTCAGGCGCTCGGCAGGCCGGCCACCCACTCCAGCAGGGCGGCGTTCACCTGATCGGGCACCTCATCGTGGGGGCAGTGGCCGGCGTCGAGCACCACCTCGGCGGTGCCGGCGGGGGCGTGGCGCTGGAAGGCGGCACGGCGGCCCACGGCATTGATCCAGGGGTCACGGATGCCCCAGAGCAAGAGGAGCGGGGCGGTGAGGGCGGCGAACAGCTCATCGAGCGGCTGACCGCTCGGGATGTCGAACACGGTGCGGAACACCCCGAAGGCCCCCGGGTCGCGCGAGGGGCGCAGGATCGATTCCACCAGCGCCTCATCGACGTTGGTGCGATCGATGTACACCTGATGGAGGGTGCGGCGGATCGTGGAGCGGCGGCGCAGGTTTTCGAACAGCAGCCGCTGCAGCACCGGGCTGCGCAGCAGCGCTCCCCCGATCGTGCGCCGCGCGATCGCCCCCCAGCCCTGGGGAGGCGCCTGCTCGTCGCTGAAGGGACCGGCCGCATTGATCAGCACCACACCGGCGGCGTCGGGGCCCAGCGCCACGCCGGCGGCCAGCACGGCGAAGCCGCCGAGGGAATTGCCCACCAGCACGGTGGGGCGGCCGATGCGTTCGTGCACGTAGGCGGCCAACTGGTCGCGCCAGAGCGCCCCGCCGTAACGCAGCTCGCCGGGCTTGGCACTGCGGCCGAAGCCGAGCAGGTCGATGGCATGCACCTCGTGCCGTGCCGCCAGGGCCGGAATGTTGTAGCGCCAGTGATCGGTGGAAGCACCGAAGCCGTGCACCAGCAGGAAGGCCGGCCCCACCGGCTCTGCGGGGGCGGCCCGCACCGCGTGCACGGCATGGCCCAGGTAGGTCCAGGGCTGCGCGCAGGGAATGGCGGGGGAAGGGGTGGCCGGCACCACGGCGGTGGCGGGCTCTGCGCTGGGCGCTGCGCTTGAAGGGATCACCGGAAGCCTGCCTCGGTGGCCGATGCTAGGGAGCAGTTTGAGCGGCCCGCTCCGTGAGCGACTGGACCAGCCTGCTGTCGGGGGGCGCGCTGTGGGCGCTGGCGCTCTACCTGCCGCTCACGGTGCCGCTGGTGCGCTTCGAGGAAGCACTGGCGCACGGGCCGCTGAGCGAAGGCCTGCGCCAGCTGGCCCTGGTGGTGAGCAGCCTGCTGCTGGCTCTGGTGGTGGGAGCAATCACCCAGCTGGGCCTGAGCTGGGCACTCAGCCCAAGCTGGGCGGCCAGCCTCGGGCTGATGGCGGTGCTGGCCGGAGCCTTCTGGGGGCTGGCCAGCCGCCGCGATTCCGAGTGAGTCAGGCCGGCTGCTCGGCGGGCGCCTCCTTGCCTCCGAGCACAAGGCGCAGCAGCAGCGGCGCCAGGAAGGTGGTGCCGATCACCATGATCAGGATCGCCGCCTCCAGCGCGGGGTTGAGCAGCCTGGCCTGGGTACCCAGGCCAAGGAAGATCAGGCCCACCTCACCGCGGGGCATCATCCCCAGACCCACCACCAGCCGGTTGGTTTTCTCCTTGCTGAGGTAGCTCCAGCCGGACACAAGCTTGCCGAGGATCGCCACGGTGAGCAGGAAGGCAGCCACCACGAGACCCTCGCGGTTGCTGGGATCCATGGGGTTGAGCACCGATAGGTCCATGCTCGTGCCGATCAGCACGAAGAAGATGGTGGCGAACAGGGCCACCAGCGGCTTCACCGTGTCCTGGATCAGATGGGTGTGCTTGGAGCTGCTGAGGATCAGGCCGGCGGCGAAAGCACCAAGGGCCGCTTCGAGGCCGATGGCCTGAGCCGCGAAACAGCAGAGGCAAAGCACCACGAAGGAGGCCACCACCACTTCACCGGGGGCCTTGAGCTGATCCAGCACCCAGTCGAACAGGGGGGCGGCTGTGCGGCTGAGGAACAGGGACGCCGCCACGAACACCGCCGCAGCAACCAGCAGCTTGATGATCGGGCCGATCTCGAGAGCACCGCCACCGGCCAGGGCCACCACCACCGCCAGGATCACGATGCCGAGGATGTCGTCGAGCACGGCGGCGCCGATCACGATCTGACCTTCCTTGGTGCGGAGATATTTGAGTTCGCCGAACACACTCGCGGTGATGCCGATGCTGGTGGCGGTCATCGCCGCACCCGCGAACACCGCCGGGATCAATGGCAGATGGAAGAAATAGAGGAGTCCGAGCGTGCCGAGCGCGAAGGGCACCACCACGCCAGTCACGGCCACGGTGCTGGCCTGCAGGCCCACCGCCACCAGCTCATCGAGTTCACTCTCGAGGCCGGTGAGGAACAACAGCGCGAACAGGCCGAGCGTGGCAAGCGATTCCAGGTTCGGGAACGTGGAGTTGTAGATCGACTGCACCACGTCGGGAGTGACATCCGACAGTGAGCTGACCAGATTCAGCAGCGTGCCGTTCAGCTGCGCTCCGGTTTCGGGGGGAAGGATGAAATGGAGGCCGGAGAAGCCGATCAGCACACCGGCCAGCAGCTCGCCGAGGATCGTGGGGAGCTGCAAGCGCACCATCACTTCGGCGAGCGCACGGGCCGCCACGAAGATCAGCAGGATCCGCCCCACCGAGATCAATGTGGAAGCCACCTCCATCTCATGGGAGCCCATCTGGAGGAACAACTGAGGGACAGACGAGATCATTGGTGTGGAGGTCGTTCCCCAGCGGGGAGCAGCAAAGTGCGTTGGACCTTAATGGGAATCCTGCTGAGCTGACTGAAAACCGAGCCGACGGATTGCAGCGTTCGGCGGCTGCGCGGGGGTGAGGGAACGCCCATTCAGCGGCGACCGGCCTTGCGGCCACGGCGGTACTTGAACAGCCTGTCCCTGAGCCGGGACGACCCGCGTGCTCCAGCCGACCGTCCTGACTCCGCACCGTGCCTACGGTTCCGGGTGCGCCCCGAGCCCTCTCTACGCCCTTCGCCACCCGCTCCCATGACGATCACCTCGGCCAGCATCGCTGGCCAGACCCAGGAGACAGGGACACAGGCCCCGCTTGACGCCGTCGAACTGCAGCGGCTGGATGCCTGGTGGCGCGCCGCCAACTACCTGGCGGTGGGAATGATCTACCTGCAGGCGAACCCGCTGCTGCGCGAGCCGCTCAAGCACGAGCACATCAAGAACCGGCTGCTGGGGCACTGGGGCTCCAGCCCGGGCCAGGCGTTCATCTGGGCCCACGCCAACCGCCTGATCCGCGCCCACGATCTGGAGATGATCTACCTGTCGGGGCCAGGCCATGGCGCCCCCGGCGTTCTGGGCCCCACCTACCTCGACGGCAGCTACAGCGAGATCTATCCCGACAAGTCCCAGGACGCCCAAGGGCTGCGCAGCTTCTTCAAGCAGTTCTCCTTTCCCGGCCACATCGGCAGCCACTGCACCCCGGAAACCCCCGGCTCGATCCACGAGGGCGGCGAGCTCGGCTACGTGCTCTCGCACGCCTGCGGCGCCGTCTTCGACAACCCCGAGCTGATCGCCCTGGCCTGCGTGGGGGATGGCGAGGCCGAAACCGGCCCGCTGGCCACCTCCTGGCACATCAACAAGTTCCTCAACCCGATCAGCGATGGCGCCGTGCTGCCGGTCCTGCACCTCAACGGCTACAAGATCGCCAACCCCACGCTGCTGGCCCGCATCAGCCGCGACGAGCTGGAAAGCCTGATGCGCGGCTACGGCTGGACGCCCTTGTTCGTGGAAGGGCATGAGCCGGCGGCCATGCACCAGGCGATGGCCGCCGCCATGGATGAGGCGGTGGACCAGATCCTCAGCGCCCGCGCCCAGGCCCGCCAGAGCGGCGAATCGTTCCGGCCCGCCTGGCCGATGATCGTGCTGCGCTCTCCCAAGGGCTGGACCGGCCCCACCGAGCTGAACGGCAAGAAGCTGGAGGGCTTCTGGCGGTCGCACCAGGTACCCCTGCCGGCCCCCAACAAGGACCCCGAGCAGCTGCAGATGCTGGAGAGCTGGCTGCGCAGCTATCGGCCTGAGGAGCTGTTCGATGAAGGTGGCACCTTGATGGCCGAACTCAGGGCCCTCTCTCCCACGGGCCAGCGGCGCATGGGCTCCAGCCCCCATGCCAATGGGGGTCTTCTGCGCCGCAAGCTGCGCCTGCCGCCGATGGAGGCCTACGAGGTGCCGGTGGATCATCCCGGTCAGCGAGAGCACGAGAACACGGCGCCGCTGGGCGAGCTGCTGCGCGACACCATCGCCCGCAACCCGGACAGCATGCGCGTGTTCGGCCCCGACGAGACCGCCTCCAACCGACTGCAGGCGATCTACGAGGTGAGCAAGAAGGTGTGGATGGAGGACATCCTTCCGGAAGACAGCGGCGGCAGCGAACTGGCCCGCAACGGCCGGGTGGTGGAGATGCTCTCGGAGCACACCCTGGTGGGAATGATGGAGGGCTACCTGCTCACCGGCCGAAATGGCCTGTTCCACACCTACGAGGCCTTCGCCCATGTGATCGCCTCGATGTTCAACCAGCACGCCAAGTGGCTGGAATCGTGCATTCACCACGCCCCCTGGCGGGCGCCGATCGCCCCCTGGAACTGCCTGATCTCCTCCACCGTGTGGCGCCAGGATCACAACGGCTTCACCCACCAGGATCCCGGCTTCATCGACCTGGCCGGCAACAAGAGCGGTGAGGTGGTGCGGGTGTATCTGCCGGCCGATGCCAACTGCCTGTTGGCGGTGGCGGAGGAGGCGTTCCTGGAGCCCAACGTCTGCAACGTGATCGTCTCCGACAAACAGAAGCACCTGCAGTACTTCACCCTGGAGCAGGCGCGCCGCCATGTGGCCAAGGGGATCGGCATCGTCTCCTGGGCCAGCAACGATGATGACGGCACCGCACCGGATGAACCTGATGTGGTGATGGCCTGCGCCGGTGACATCCCCAGCAAGGAAACGCTGGCGGCGGTGGAGATCCTGCGCCATCAGATTCCCACTCTCAAGATCCGCGTGATCAATGTGGTGAAGCTGTTCGCCCTCACCAAGCCCAGCGAGCACCCGCACGGGCTCTCCGACCGCGACTTCGACAGCCTGTTCACAACGGACAAGCCCGTGCTGTTCAACTTCCACGGCTATCCCTGGCTGATTCACCGGCTCACCTATCACCGCAGCAACCACGGCAACATGCACGTGCGGGGCTACAAGGAGAAGGGCAACATCAACACGCCGCTGGAACTGGCGATGAACAATCAGATCGACCGCTTCAATCTGGTGATCGATGTGATCGACCGGGTGCCCTCGCTGGGATCACGGGCCGCCCACGTCAAGGAGAGGATGAAGGAGGAAATCCTGCGGCACCGCGCCTACGCCCACATCCACGGCATGGACACCCCCGAGGTGACCAACTGGCGCTGGAGCCTTCCGGCCCCGTCAGTAGCGCCCGGCGCCTGAACCGGCGCCTTCTCTCCTCTCCCGCGCCCCTTACCCGCCCCACTCGATGACCGACACCCAGGCCCGCCAGTTGCAGCTGCCCACCCCCGGCTGCTATGCCGATCCCCAGCGCAGCGGTCTCACGGCGGACGATCTGTTCGACAGCGTCACCGGTCACCTCTTCTACACACTCGGCAAGCTAGCACCGGTCGCCACCCGCCACGACGCCTACCTGGCGCTCAGCTACGCGGTGCGGGACCGGCTGATGACGCGTTACCTGGCGGGGGTGGAGGCGATCTCGGCCTCGCCACGGCGGGTCGTGGCCTACCTTTCGGCCGAGTTCCTGATCGGCCCCCAGCTCGGCAACAACCTGGTGATGCTCGGCATCCAGGACGAGGCGGCCGAGGCGATGCGTCGCTTCGGCATCGAGAGCCTGGAGGAGGTGCTGGAGGTGGAGGAGGAGCCGGGGCTGGGCAACGGCGGCCTCGGCCGCCTGGCGGCCTGCTACCTGGAATCCCTGGCCAGCCTGGAGATTCCGGCCACCGGCTACGGCATCCGCTATGAGTTCGGCATTTTCGATCAGATGGTGCGCGACGGCTGGCAGGTGGAGATCACCGACAAGTGGCTGAAGGGCGGTTGGCCGTGGGAGCTGCCCCGGCCGGATCAGGCCTGCACCGTGGGCTTCGGCGGTCACACCGAGACCTACCGCGACGCGCAGAACTGCCTGCGGGTGCGCTGGGTACCAGCGCAGCAGGCGATCGGCATCCCCCACGACGTGCCGGTGCTGGGCTACCAGGTGAACACCTGCGACCGGCTGCGGCTGTGGAAAGCGGAAGCCTCGGAAAGCTTCGACTTCTACGCCTTCAACATTGGCGATTACTACGGCGCCGTGGAAGAGAAGGTGGGCTCGGAGAACCTCACAAAGGTGCTTTACCCCAACGACGGCACCGATGAGGGGCGCCGGCTGCGGCTCAAGCAGCAGCACTTCTTCGTGAGCTGCTCGCTGCAGGACATGGTGCGCAGCCTCGATGCCCGCCAGCTGCCAATCAGCGAGTTCCCCGATCACTGGGCCGTGCAGCTCAATGACACCCACCCGGCCATCGCCGTGGCCGAGCTGATGCGGCTGCTGATCGATGAGAAGCACCTGGAGTGGGATCAGGCCTGGGACATCACCACCCGCTCGCTGTCTTACACCAACCACACCCTGCTGCCGGAGGCGCTGGAGAAGTGGGGCCTCAATCTGTTCAGCAGCCTGCTGCCGCGCCATCTGGAGCTGATCTTCGAGATCAACCGGCGCTTCCTGCAGACGGTGCGCATGAAGTACCCCGGCAACGATCAGATCCTGAGGCGGGTGTCGATCATTGCCGAGGACGGCGAAAAGGCCGTGCGCATGGCCAATCTGGCCACCGTGGGCTCCCATCACGTCAATGGGGTGGCGGCGCTGCACAGCGAGCTGGTGCGCACCGAGCTGTTCCCCGATTACGCCGCCATCTGGCCGGAGAAGTTTCTCAACGTCACCAACGGCGTGACGCCCCGCCGCTGGATCGCCCTCTCCAACCCGCTGCTGCGCAGCCTGCTGGATGAAACGATCAGCTCCGACTGGGTGCGCGATCTCGATCTCCTGCGGGAACTGGAACGCTTCCAGCACGACAGCGCCTTCCTCGAGCGCTGGGGCCAGATGAAACTGGCCGTCAAGCGGCGGCTCACCACTTACGTGCACCAGACCACGGGCCTGCTGGTGGATCCCGCCACGATGTTCGATGTGCAGGTGAAGCGGATCCACGAATACAAACGCCAGCACCTCAATGCACTGCAGGTGATCGTGCAGTACCTGCGCATCAAGCACGGACTGGCCGATGGTCAGGCGCCGCGCACGGTGATCTTCGGCGGCAAGGCGGCCCCTGGCTATTACATGGCCAAGCTGATCATCCGCTTCCTCAATGGCATCGCCGATACGGTCAATGCCGACCCCGACATGGACGGGCGGCTGCGGGTGATCTTCCTGGCCGATTACAACGTGAAGCTGGGCGAGCGGGTGTACCCCGCCTCCGATCTTTCCGAGCAGATCTCCACCGCTGGCCTGGAAGCCTCCGGCACCGGCAACATGAAATTCGCCATGAACGGCGCCCTCACGATCGGCACCCTCGATGGCGCCAACGTGGAGATCCGCGAACAGGTGGGCGAGGAGAACTTCTTCCTGTTCGGCCGCACCACCGACGGCATCGAGGCCCTGCGCCGCGAGGGCTACCGGCCGTGGGAATGGATCAACGGCATGCCGGAGCTGGCCGAAGCGCTGCGGCTGATCGAGCAGGGCCATTTCAGCAACGGCGACACCGAACTGTTCAAGCCGCTGCTGGAGAACCTCACCGGCCGCGATCCCTTCTTCGTGCTCGCTGATTTCACCGATTACCTGCGCGCCCAGGATGCGGTCAGTGCCGCCTGGGCCGATCGGGAGCACTGGAACCGCATGTCGCTGCTCAACACCGCACGCACCGGCTTCTTCTCCTCCGACCGCTCGATCCGGGAGTACGCCGAACGCATCTGGAAGGTGAAGCCCTTTCCGATCACGATCAGCTGCGCCATCGAAGGGGCCGAATCCCCCTGAGCCGGAGGCCGCCATGGAGCCCAGCGCAACGCAGGCCGCCGATCTGGTGCTGGTGCTCAACGTGGGCAGCTCCAGCCTCAAGGCCTGCCTGATCGACCCGGCCGGCACGCGGCTGTGGCAGGACCAGCGCCCCTGGGATCCCGCCGCAGCGGACGAGGTCCTGGCGTCGTTCCTGCCACAGGCGCTGGCCCCGTGGCGTCAGCGCCTGCTGCTCACCGCCCACCGGGTGGTGCACGGCGGTGCCGCGCTCACGGAGCCCACCTGGATCACCCCGGCGCAGGAGGCGGCCCTGGAGGCGCTGGTGCCCCTGGCACCCCTGCACAACGGGCCGGCGCTGGTGGTGATCCGCTGGATGATGCGCTGGCTGCCGCAGCTGCCGCAGTGGGCCTGCTTCGACACCGCCTTTCACGGCACCCTGCCGCGGGCGGCTTACACCTACGCCATCCCCGCCGCCTGGCGCGCCGAGGGGTTGCGGCGTTTCGGCTTTCATGGGCTCAACCACCAGCACGTGAGCGAAGTGGTGGCGGTGCCGCGGCTGATCAGCTGCCACCTGGGGGCGGGCTGCTCCCTGGCGGCGGTGCGCAACGGCCTCAGCATCGACACCACGATGGGCTTCACGCCGCTGGAGGGGCTGGTGATGGCCAGCCGCAGCGGCTCGGTGGATCCCGGCCTGCTGCTCGATCGCCTACGGCAGGGCATGAGCGCTGCTGAGCTCGATCACGCCCTGCAGCACGAAAGCGGCCTGCGGGGGCTCTCGGAACTGAGCGGCGACATGCGCAGCCTGCGGCAGGCGGCGGCGGCGGGCCACACCGGCGCCCAGCTGGCGCTGGAGGTGTTTATGCACCGACTGCTTCAGGGCATCGGCGCCATGGCCGCCAGCCTGGGCGGGGTGGACGCGATCGCGCTCAGCGGCGGCATCGGCCAGAACGACTTGCTGCTGGAGCAGGAGCTGCGGGAGCGCCTGACCTGGCTGCCACCGTTTCAGCTGCTGCGCGTTGCCGCCGATGAGGAGGGCATGGCCGCCCGGCTCTGCCGCCGGGCCAGCGGCGGCACTGGGCCGAGCGAACACTGACGCTCAGCTGCGATCGGGCAGATCGGGGGTCTGGTGCAGCAGACGGTTGAGACGCAAGCGATCGGCATTGAGCGGATCGGGAGCCAGCTCACCGGCCGTTTCCCGGAACTTCTGCTCCACCTCCTCCGGCACCCGCACATCAAAGATGCGCTCCATCAACGCCTCAATCGAGAAGAGGTGGGCATTGATGTTTTCGAGGTCACTGATCGCCTGCTGCAGGCTGTCCTGCTCCGGCGCGTCGTCGTCAGAGGCCTGGGCATCGGGCGCAACGGAAGCGGCGGTGGCAGCCGCGGCATCGGTGGCATCGTCGCCGTGGGTTTTCTGCAGCTCTTCCAGCACGCGGCCCGCCAGGGTGCGGAAGGCCTGAAGGGCAGCCCAGTTGAGCTCCTGCTGTTGACGCAGGCTGGGGTTTTCGCGGATCAGTCGGTCGTGCTCCCGATAGAAACGCTGACAATCAGGGCATTGGCAGGGCTCTTCGGGCACCGCGCTCCCTTGGTTCTTCTCAAACCATCATGCCATTGGACGCCAACCTGTGCCGTCAGGCGAGATCGATACAGGAATCCCCGGTGAAATCATCGTCACCGAAGAGGTCGCCATCCTCCACCTGGGCGGCAGGCAAAGGAATTTCGATCGTGCTCACCACCTGAATCACATCGCGCAGCCGCATCGAATCGGCGAACCAGCTCATCGCCTGCTCCATGTCACCGCGCCGCTCCGCCTCGCCGGCCTGCTCCTCGTGCGCTTCGGTGAGCAGGGCCAGCCAGCAGAGGCAACGGGCCTGCACCACGGAAAGATCGAGCTCATCGGGCTGGCCCCGGGCGATCCTTTCGCTCTCCTGCTGCACCAACAGCCTCAGCCGCAGATCATGGAGCTGGGTCATGCTCAGAAAACGACCTCCCCTACACTAGTGGCGGTGGCCCGTTCAAGCACGGCACCAGTGGTAGTGCCTGCTACCCCTCTGCAAGGTCTCTATGGCCGCGAAGCGAGGTGGTGAGGTGCGGCGGTGAACCGTGTCTGCGGTTGTTTCCTGCCGCTGGCAGTGCCGGGGCCGGGGCCTGGTGAGTGTCGTTGCAGCGGTTCCCGCACGTCGTGCGGCGGCCGGCGGCGGCGTTCCGGGCCCAGGCTTCAGGCGTTGAGCGCCGCAAGGCCCAGATCCTGGCGCCAGTCGCTCAATGGGCGTTCCCAGTGGGCTTCAAAGCGCTGGGCAATCACCAGGCAGCCGGCCGAGAGGCCCATGGCAAAACCGTTGCTCAAGGCCTGCAACAGCGGGGCGATCGGTTCATCGTCCTGGAGCGTTTTCAGCAGGCCGCCGAAGATCAGCATCACCGCCAGCGGGGAGCGCACCTGGGCCAGATTGAAGGCCTGCAGACCGAGCTCGCCCACCCCATCGGTGCCGAAGCCGGTCAGCACATGCACGATGTCGTGGGTTTCGCGCAGGCGGTGCACCAGGTAGTCGGACGCGGATGTGATCGGCGCAGGGTCAAGCAGCGCCTCCGGGGACAGGCCCTGCTCGCTCAGGTGCCGGGCATAGGCATGGCCGAGGCTGCCTACCGGCATGGCTTCGAGCGCCTCAAGATTCAGCGGCTGCGGTCGCCAACCTTCTGCCACCAACGCCGCCATCTGCGGGTTGGCGAGCAGATGGCGGTGCATCTGATTGGACAGCGGACTGTTCTGCAGACTCCGCACCACCGCAAACACGCTGTCGAGCTGGTCGGGGTTGCGCAGAAAGCCGCTCAGTGCCGCCACCATGCGCAGCGACTGCAGGCGCTGGGGGAGGTTGAACATGTGAGCGCTGGATGATTGCGACCATGTTGCCACCGCTGCGCCAGGCGGCCGGCGCAGATCACCGTGATTCCAACGCCCTTCGAGGGATGCGCCGATCCATGAACGCCACAGCGCAAGCCATAGCAAGGTGAACAACATCACCGCAACTGCACCACAGTTGTTGACTCTGCTGCAGTGAACAGCGCAGTCAACGCAAATGGGGAAGAGCCAGCCCGACGGACAGTGCCAACGGCAGACTGCGAGCCTGGCGAACAGCGAGCCTGGAGAACAGCGATGTGTGTCAAGTGGAGATAATCTGGCTACACCGGAGTTCGCGGTTGGTTGCCGATGGCACAGCCGCACCCATCAGGCCCTTCCGCTGGCTGAGAGCCACCCGATGAACCAAGACCTCACCACACCCCGAAGACCACGGCTCACCTCGGCCTTTCAGCGGCTGATGTCGGTGCATTGGTGGATGGCAGGGCTCTATCTGTTGTTGTTCAGCGGCGGCGCCTTCATGGCCCAGCTGAGTCGCGAGGTGTCTTTTCGTGGCTCTCTTTATGACATCCACAAATCAATCGGCCTGCTCACCATCGCCCTGCTGCTCTGGCGGATCGTGGTGCTGCTGCAGGTGTGGTGGAAAAAGTACACCCGGCATCTGCCTCGGCTGAGCCCGCAATGGTGGCGCAACATGCTGCTCCATACCCTGCTGTATGGCTTCATGGTGGTGGTTCCACTGGCCGGATTGCTGCTGTCCAATTCTTTCAAGGCGGGCAATGTCGCCTTCTTCGGCCTCGTGATTCCCGATCTGTTTCCTGAAAACAAGGCGATGGTGGAGCTGGGCCGCAGCCTGCACTTCTGGCTCGCTTACACCTTCCTGGGCTTCATCGTTCTGCACACGCTCGCCCAGTGGCGCGTCGTGCAGGCCAACCTGCGCCGGCTGGGTGACACCATCAAGCGCCGGCGGGCCTCAGAGGTTGTTTCCCACTGAAGCGGTCGGCATCGGCGCTCTGCTGCTCAAACGTGCGCCATGGCTTCGATCAGAGGCCGCGCAGCGGCAGCGCCGATCAGCAGCAGGAGCCGCTCGTTGCGGACGTGGCCGCCGCAGGCCCGTCGAACGGCAGGGCCGTGCCGCAGCCCTCGAACAGGCCGTAGTGGCGGCTGAAATCGCCGATGAAGCTGAAGTGGGGGGCCAGGCGGCTGTCGGCGAGCATGCGGAAGGTGTTGCCGCAGACGGGGAACACCTTGCCGGCCTCGATCCAGTGGTGCTTGTCGAAAGGCAAGGCGTGGGGGTGCTCAGCGATCGTGCCGCGGTAGATCACCGCTTGGCCGTGGTCTTCGCAGGCATCCTCCAGCTCGGGGAGGTGGAACAGCCGGTAGGTGGCGGAGAAGAAGCGGATGGCGCCGGTGCGGCCGGCCAGCTCGGCATCGGTGATCTCCAGGGGCCGGTCGCTCACCAGGCGGGGATCGGCGAAGCCGGCCTGACGGGCCAGGCGCAGGAAGTCGTTCCAGTAGAGGGCGCCGCTGAGGCATTCGCCGTAGAGCACCGGATCGTGACGCAGCGCCTCGGGCACGCGCCGGTCGGCGTACACGTCGGCGAAGAAGAACTCACCGCCCGGCCTGAGCAGGCGCCGCACCCCGTTCAGCACGGCCAGCTTGTCGGCCGAGAGGTTCACCACGCAGTTGGAGATCACCAGATCGAAGCTGCCGGGCTCCAGGGGCAGCTGATCGAGCTGCTCGATACGGCCCTCCAGGAACGTCACATTGGCGAAGCCGAACTGGTCGGCGTGGTGCTGCTGGTGCCGCCGGGCCACCGCCAGCTGCTCGGGCGTCATGTCCACCCCCACCACCGCGCCGCCGGGCCCCACCAGCTGGGCCAGCAGGTACACATCACGGCCACTGCCGCAGCCCAGATCCAGCACCCGCAGGCCCTCCAGCAGCGGCGGCACCACCAGGCCGCAGCCGTAATAGCGCGACAGCACCTCGGGATGGATGCGGGCCAGCAGCGGACGCAGGGCCTTGGGCACGCTGCTGGCGTCGCAGCAGGCGTCGGTGCGCAGGTCGGCGCTGCTGCTGAGCGTGGCGCCGTAGTACTCCTGCACGCCGCGGCTGACGTCGGTGGTGCTGGTGTAAGGGGTGCTGGTGGCCGCCGGGCTGCAGCAGCTGGTGTCGGTGGAAGGGGCGTCGGCGCTGCTGGTGTGGGTGGGGCTGGCCATGGAAGGGTGCAGGGGGATGAACGGGAGAGCTTCGGGGGGCTCAGCCGCGCCGTCGCCAGGCGTGGTAGCGGCGCAGCCAGGGCATCAGGTGCTGGGGCACCCGCTGCTTCTTCCAGCTGGCGGCGGCGTACTTGTTGGCCTCCGCCATGGTGGGGTAGGCGTGAATGGTGGCAAAGATCCGGCCCAGCCCCAGGCCCCACGTCATCGCCAACACGAACTCGGCCAGCAGTTCGCCGGCGTGCTCGCCCACGATCGTGGCGCCGAGGATGCGGTCGCTGCCTGGCTGGGTGAGCACCTTCACGAAGCCCTGCTCGGCGCTCTCCACGATGGCGCGGTCGAGTTCGTGCAGGGGGAAACGGGTCACGTCCACGGCGATGCCCTGCTGAGCGGCGTCGGCTTCGGTGAGCCCCACCGTGGCCACCTCCGGTTCGGTGAAGGTGGTACGGGGGACCACCCGGTAGTCGGCCTTGAAGGCGCGCAGGTTGCCGAACAGGGCGTTCACCGCTGCATACCAGGCCTGGTGGGCGGCGGTGTGGGTGAACTGGAACGGTCCGGCCACATCGCCGGCGGCGTAGATGTTCGGGTAATTGGTCTGCAGGAAGGCGTTGGTGGTGACCGTGGCGCCGGTGGGGATGCCCAGCTCCTGGAGGCCGTAGCCCGAGAGCCGGGCGCGGCGGCCGAGGGCGCAGAGCACGGCATCGCAGACGATCGCCCGCTCCTCCTCCCCCTGCCGCAGCCGCACCGTGATCGCGCCCTGGGGGCCGGGCTGGCGCTCGAAGCCGAGCACCGTGGTGCCCATCAGCAGGGTGATGCCGTCAGCTTCCAGGGCCCGTTGCACCTCGGCGGCCACGTCCGTGTCTTCCTTGCTGAGCAGGCGCTGGCTGCGCTGGATCTGGGTGATCGGCAGGCCCAGCTGGGCCAGGGCCTGGGCCAGTTCGCAGGCGATCGGCCCGCCCCCCAGCACCGCCAGCCGCGGCCGCTCCAGGGCGCAGCTGCCGAGCCAGCTCCACACCGTTTCGCTGGTGAGCAGCGGCACCGTATCGCCCCCCGGCCAGTCGGGCAGCACCGGCTCGGCGCCAGTGGCCAGCACGATCGCGCGCGCCGTGAGCGTCTGCGCTTCCCCCTCGGGCCCCTGGATCGCCACGGTCCAGGGATCAAGCAGCCGAGCCTGGCCGCGCAGCACCTCCACCCCCAGGCCCTCGTAGCGCTCGACGCTGTCGTGGGGCGCAATCGCCTCCACCTTGGCGGCCACCCGCGCGAACACCTGGCGCACGCTCAGGCGCGGCTCCACCGGCTCAAGGCCGTAGCGGTCGGCGCGACGCATGCGGGCCGCCAGCCGCGCCGAGCTGATCAGTGCCTTGCTGGGCACGCAGCCGGTGTTGAGGCAGTCGCCGCCCATCTCGGCGCGCTCCACCAGGGTCACCCGCGCCTTCACCGTGGCGGCGATGTAGGAGGTGACCAGTCCTGCCGCGCCGGCGCCGATCACGATCAGGTTGCGGTCGAAGTGGCGGGGGCGCCGCCAGGGGCGGTAGAGCTGCCAGATCTGCCAGCGGCGGGTGGCCGCCTTCGCCAGCCAGGGGAACAGGGCCAGCAGCAGCAGCGAGCCCAGCAGCGGCGGGCTGAGGATGCCGCCCAGGCCGCGCAGCTGGGCCAGCTGGGTGCCGGCGTTCACGTACACCAGCGTGCCGGGCAGCATGCCGATCTGGCTGGTGAGATAGAAGCTGGCGGCCCGCATCGGCGTCAGCGCCATCAGCAGGTTCACCAGAAAAAAGGGGAACACCGGCGCCAGCCGCAGGCTGAGCAGGTAGAACACCCCATCGCGCGCCACGCCCGCCTCGATCGGCGCCAGCTGGCGGCCGAAGCGCCGCCGCACCAGATCGCGCAGCAGGGTGCGGGCCACCAGGAAGGCCAGCAGGGCGCCAACGCTGGAGGCGAACGACACCAGCAGGGTGCCGAGCCCCAGGCCGAAGAGCGCCCCGCCGGCCAGGGTGAGCACCGCGGCCCCCGGCAGCAACAGGGCCGTCACCAGCACGTAGAGGAGCATGTAGGCCCCGGCCACCAGCACCGGCGCCTGCGCCCGTCGCTCCAGCAGGGCGCCGTGGGCGCGCTGCAGGCCCTCCAGGGTGAGCTGGCGGTGCAGGCCCAGAGCGAAGAACAGCACCACCACCAGGGCGATGGCGGCGATCAGCAGCAGCTGGCGCCAGCGGGGCCGGCCAGAGGGCGGTGAACCAGACGCAGACATGGAGGAGGCGCTTCCCTAGACCTACCGGCAACAGCGTGGTGTGGATTGGCCAGCGACACCGTGGCGTGAACCGGCCGGCTGCATCGTGGAGCGGATTAGCCGGCGAGACCTTGATGTGAACCGGCCGGCTGGGGCAGGCAGCAAACCGGATCGGCCACTGGTGGGTACTGCCTGGGTGGCCACCCTGGAGGGCTCCCCCCCTGCTTCCGCCCGTTCGAATCGTCATCCTCGCCAAAGCGCCCGTCCCGGGGCAGGTGAAGACCCGGCTGGAGCCGGCCCTGGGACCGGCCGGCGCCGCGCGGCTGGCCGAACGGCTGCTGCGCCGGACCATCCGCACCGCCTGTGCCAGCGGCCTGGGCGTGGTGGAGTTGTGCACGACTCCTACTCCCGACCATCCGGCCTGGCGGCGGCTGAACCTGCAAGCGGAGCTGGCCTGGAGCGTGCAGGCCGAGGGGGATCTCGGTGCGCGCCTGGCCGCTGTTGCTGAGCGGGTGCAGGCGACAGGAGCGCCTGTGGTGCTGCTGGGCATGGACTGCCCCGGCCTCGGCGTGCAGCATCTGCAGGTAGCGGTGGCCCAGCTGGCCGCCAACCAGGCCGCGCTGATTCCCAGCCGCGATGGCGGCTACGGGCTGCTGGCGCTCAGCCGCTTCGCTCCCTCCCTGTTCCGCGCGATCCCCTGGAGCACGGACGTCGTCTGCGGCATCACCCGCGAGCGGTTGCGCACACTCGGATGGTCGTGGGGAGAGCATAGCCCCCTGGCCGATAGCGACGAACCTGCCGATCTGGCTTGTCTGCCACTGGGACTGCGCGCACACCTCGAGACCTGTCATGGCCATCGATTCATCCCAGAGCCGACCGGAGCCCCAGCCCCCGTTCGCCAGGGAACTGCTCGACAGCCTGCAGGTGGTGATTCCGGTGCGCAATGAACGATTGACGATCGCCCATGTGATCGGCCAGCTGCACCAGCAGGGGCTGCGTCGCATCCGGGTGGTGGACAACGGCAGCAGCGATGGCAGCGCCCTGATCGCCGCCGCGCAGGTGGCTGAGGTGCTGAGCGAGCCGCACCCCGGCTACGGCAGGGCCTGCTGGCGCGGCTGCCTCCAGCTCGACCCCGCGGTGCGCTGGCTGCTGTTCTGCGATGGCGACGGCAGCGATCCGATCGAGGAGCTGCCCCGCTTCCTGCCGCTGCTGCACGACCACGACCTGCTGCTGGGCGATCGCACCGCCACCGCCGCCGGACGGGCGGCACTCACCCCCCTGCAGCACTGGGGCAACCGCCTGGCGACGGGGCTGGTGGCCCTGGGCTGGGGCTTCCGCTACCGCGACCTGGGGCCGTTGCGCCTGGTGCGCCGTTCCGCCTTCGAGGCGATGGGCATGCGCGACAGGGGCTACGGCTGGACACTGGAGATGCAGGTGCGGGCGATCGAACTGGGCCTGCGCATCGGCGAGATTCCCGTCTCCCACCGGCCGCGTCTGGCTGGGGACTCAAAGATCTCCGGTCGCTGGCGCGCCAGCGTGCGGGCGGGAAGCGTGATCCTCTCCACCCTCGGCCGGCTGTGGCTGCGGCGATGGCGTTGAGACTCCAGCTGTCGGCGGGGCTGCGGCAGGCCTGGCTGCGGCAAATATGGCTGCGCCAAGCCTTCAGCGCCCTGCTGCTGATCGGCGGGGCGCTGATGATGCGCCCCCACGGCGATCTGTTAGACCCCGCCAACCTGCAGCCGTTCTGGCTGGCGGCAGCGGTGATGGGGGCGGGCTTTGCCCTGTCCTGGTCGCTGGCCGCGCTGCCCCGGGCGCTGTTCTGGGCGGTGGCCGTGCTCACGCGGCTGGCGCTGCTGGGCATGGAGCCCGGCGATGACATCTGGCGCTACCTCTGGGAGGGGGGGATCCAGCTGCAGGGCTTCAGCCCCTACGACCTGCCGCCGGATGCCGCGGCGCTGGAGGGGCTGCGCACGCCCTGGTGGCCGCAGATCAACCATCCCGGCACGACCGCCATCTATCCGCCGCTGGCGCAGCTGCTGTTCCGGCTGCATGCCGCCGTGGCCCAGCAGGCGCTGCTGTTCAAGCTGTCCTTCACCGCCGCCGACCTGGCGATCTGCGGCCTGCTGGCGGCGCGTTTCGGGGCGGCACGCACGGCGCTCTACGCCTGGAATCCGCTGGTTGTTTACGGCATCAGCGGCGGCGGCCATTACGACAGCTGGTTCCTGCTGCCGCTGGTGGCGGCCTGGCTGCTTAGCGAGCGCACGCCCGGACCCCAGGGCGCCCGCGCACAGGCCGGGGTCGACCTGTTGCTGGGCCTGAGCGTGGCGTTGAAGTGGATCACCGTGCCGCTGCTGGTCCAGCGGGCCTGGAGCCGCTGGCGGCAGACACGGCGGCCCGGGCCGCCCTTGGCCACAGTCCTGCTGGGGCTGGCCCCCCTGCTGCTGGGGGCCTCCCTGTTCTGCGGCCTGCGCAGCTGCCCGCTGGTGCCCACCGGTTCCAGCTTCGTCCGCCACGGCCGCAGCGCCGAATGGTTGCCCCACTGGATCGGCCGGCTCTGGCCCTGGACGCTGCAGACCAATGCCGTGCATGGGCTGCTGCTGCTCCTGGTGGTGGGGGTGCTGCTCGCCGGCCGGGCGCGGCTGGGGGTGTTCGCCTGGCGCTACCTGCTGGCCCTGCTGCTGCTCTCCCCGGTGGTGCACGCCTGGTATTTCATCTGGCTGATGCCCTTCGCGGTGCCCAGCCAGAACTGGGGGGCGCGGCTGGTGAGCCTCTCGGCGTTCGTGTATTTCGTGCTGCTCTCGCGGCTGCCCGACTGGCAGCTCACCACCCCGGAACGGCTGCTGCTGTGGCTGCCGCTGCTGCTGGGTCTGCTGCTGAGCCTGCGGGGGGAACACCACGACCGAACCGAACCGTCCGCTCAGCGGTAAACCCCTGGTCTGCTTTCGCCCTGCCATGGCTTCGCTTCGTTGGCGTGTCCCGTCGCTGGCGCTCAGCGGGGTGCTGCTGCTCAGCGCCGCAGGCTGCGGCGGCGGGGCGGCCGCGCTGATCGGCCGCCAGAGCAGCGGCAGTACAACGGCCACCACCCCCCAGCCGCGCCTGGATCCAGCCCCCTTCAATGCCGTGCTGCAAGCGGTGGTGGACGCGCAGGGGCTGGTGGACTACGACACCCTGCAGCGCGATCCGGCCCAGCTGAATCGTTACCTCAAGGAACTGGCTGCGCTCATGCCCCAGCGCTTCGCCTCCTGGCCGGAGGCCGATCAGATCGCCCTGCTGATCAACGCCTACAACGCCCTCACCCTGCGCTCGATCATCGATCACAAACCAATCCGGCCCAGCATCAAGGACATCCCCGGCGTGTGGAAGTTCCGCCGCCACGCGCTGATGGGCCAGCAGCTCACCCTCGATGCGATCGAGCACGAGATCCTGCGGCGCGAGTACAACGAGCCCCGCATCCACGCCGCCCTCGTCTGCGCCGCGATGAGTTGTCCGCCGTTGCGTGGCGAGGCGTTCACGGGCGCGGAGTTCGAGCGGCAGCTGGAGGACCAGAGCAAGCGCTGGCTGGCCAGCAGCGTGGGTCTGCAGGTCGACCGGGCCGCCGGCACCGTGGGGATCTCGAAGATCTTTGAGTGGTTCGGGGACGACTGGAAGCGCGCCGATCCCAAGGCCGCTCCCGTGCCCGGCCACGCCCAGCAAAGCGCGATCCTGCGCTTCATCGCCCGCTTCCGGCCGGCCCCCCAGCAGCAGCTGCTGCTGGG